>NZ_VFTW01000023.1:0-98961 GCF_006440815.1 Mesorhizobium sp. B2-8-3 | reverse complement strand
CGAACCGGTGTCGGGATGTAGGCGTCGACCTGGGCCATCAGCTCGCGGATGGCGTCCTCGCCGATGGTCTTGTTGGAGTCTTCCAACGCAGCCAGCGCCGAACCCTTGACGATCGGAATGTCGTCGCCGGGGAACTCGTTCTTCGACAGAAGCTCGCGAACCTCGAGCTCGACCAGCTCCAGAAGCTCGGCGTCGTCGACCTGGTCGACCTTGTTCAGGAACACAACGATCGAGGGAACGCCGACCTGGCGGGCAAGCAGGATGTGCTCGCGGGTCTGCGGCATCGGGCCGTCGGCGGCCGACACGACCAGGATCGCGCCGTCCATCTGCGCCGCACCGGTGATCATGTTCTTCACATAGTCGGCGTGGCCGGGGCAGTCGACATGGGCGTAGTGACGGTTGGCCGTCTCATACTCGACATGCGCCGTCGAGATCGTGATGCCGCGCGCCTTCTCTTCCGGCGCCGCGTCGATCTGGTCATAGCGCTTGTATTCGCCAAAATACTTCGTGATCGCCGCCGTCAGCGACGTCTTGCCATGATCGACGTGGCCGATCGTGCCAATGTTCACATGCGGCTTGGTGCGCTCGAATTTACCTTTTGCCATAGTCTCTTTCCTTGGACGGCCTTGACCTTCAGTTCAGTCGAATGCGGGGCGATTAGCGACAACGGCCGAAAAACACAAGTGCCTTGTGGCTGAGCGGATTCCCGCTCGACCCGAACCAACGGTCGATTTCAGTGGGATATGGCGCGGATATAGGGGCGCCGCGCGTAAAATCAAAGGCTCCGGGCTGGCCCATTGCCGCCGCCGCGCCGCTCTGATCTTGTTCGCCGGATGCAGTTCATTCCATCCAATATCCGCGGTCCGCTGTTCATGACCGTCTCGACGGGGTCCTACCTCGTCAACGACACGATGATGAAGCTCGCGACCGCCGGACTGCCGCCCTATGAAGTGCTCCTTCTGCGCGGCGCGGCCGCCACGCTGTGGGGCGTGCCGCTGCTTCTGATGCTTGGCTACGCAAGGCAGATCCCGCTGCTCTTCGAGCGCAAAGTGCTGCGCCGCAACCTGTTCGAGCTTCTGGCGATCCTCTGCTATGTCGTCGCCTTGGCCAACATGCAGATCGCGGATTCCACCGCGCTCGGGCAGGTCACGCCGCTCATCGTGCTGGTCGGCTCCTCGATGCTGTTCGGCGAAAAGATCGGCGCCACGCGCATGGCGCTGATCGGCCTTGGCTTTGTCGGAGCGCTCATGGTGGCGCAGCCGACCATGCAAGGCATTTCGGTCTATGCGCTGCTCGCGCTCGGCAACGCCGCCTTCGCGGCGGTGCGCGACCTTGCCGGGCGCAAGGTGGGCGCCGAGGTGCCGGGCATGATCGTCGCCATCTCGGCTGTCGTGGTGGTGCTGGTCGGCTCAGGCGCGGCGCATCTCGTCTCCGAGCAATGGGTGATGCCGGAAGGACATCATCTGCTCCTGATCGCCGGCGCCGGCCTGTTCCTGATCTTCGGCCATTTCTTCATCTTCATGGCCTACCGGGTCGGGCCGACAAGCGCGGTCGCGCCCTTCTATTACTGCTTCACTGTCTGGGCGGTTATTTCGGGACTGCTGGTGTTCGGCCAGTTTCCCAACGCGCTCGCCGTCTGCGGCATCCTGCTGGTGATGGCCAGCGGCCTCGCCATCGTCTCGCTCGACGAAAGAAAACGCCGGCTGGCGATGGTCGCCTGACGACACGAGTCCAACCAAGGTCGACCCGGAATGGGTCGACCTTCAGCAGCCGATCAAATGCGGCTTTGCTTGCCTCTACAGCGTGCGCTTGCCGGAAATCTGGTGATAGGCCCAGAGCACGACGACCGAGCCGATCACAGCCACGATCAGGCTCCAGATGTTGAGGCCGGTGACGCCCGACGCGCCGAAGGCGCTGAAGATAACGCCGCCGACAATGGCGCCGACGATGCCGAGCACGATATCCATGATCATGCCCTGACCGGTCTTGTTGACGATCTTGCTGCCGATGAAGCCGGCAACGATGCCCAGAATGATCCAGCTGATAATGCCCATAATTTCCCTCCAAATTTCCCCGCCGCGCCATCATGGTCATATGATTGTCAAAAGCTCAAGACAGCTTGAAATTCCGTCCGTTTGCGCCATTGTGGGGCCGGGCGGACTTGGCTGGACAAGGAGATCCACTATGGGCCTTTTCGACAACGCCGTTCCGGGCGGCAATATCACCAAACCCCTGATGATCGCGCTCGGCGCGCTTTTGGTCGGCAAGATGCTGAGCGGCAGAAGCGAAGAGGCGGCCACGCCGCAAGCGCCGGCGCCGACGCCCGCGGGAACCGACGCGTCCGCCGATGGCGGCCTGCTCGGCGGTCTCGGCGGCCTGCTCGACAAGCTGAAGAATGCCGGCCATGGCAACGTCGCCGACTCGTGGGTCGGCACCGGCCAGAACCAGTCGATCAACCCGGGCGATCTCGGCTCGGCGCTCGGCCCGGCGGTGATCCGCGAAATCGCGCAGCGCACCGGTATGAACGAGCAGGAACTGCTGCAGCAGCTCTCAACGGCGCTGCCCGGCATCGTCGACAAGCTGACGCCGAACGGCCAGGTGCCGCAGAACCATCAGGTCGCCTCGGCCTTCAACAGCTAAACGTCTGGATGAGATGGAACGCTGCGTGCCACGGCGCGCGGCGTTTTCTTTGGGACATGCGAGGAGGAAATCTGGAGCGGGTAGCGGGAATCGAACCCGCATATTCAGCTTGGAAGGCTGCTGCTCTACCACTGAGCTATACCCGCGCCCTGCACTGAGGTACCGGATTCACCCGAAAAGCGCCATGCACTTTCGGTCCGAGACTTTTCGTTTCAGGGCTTCCGGGCCGGCAGTGGTGGAGAGGGTTGGATTCGAACCAACGTAGGCTAAGCCAACGGATTTACAGTCCGTCCCCTTTAACCACTCGGGCACCTCTCCAGTCTGCCGCCGGAGCCATGCAACGAGGCATTTTCGCCGATCCGAAGCCCGAGTAAGATCTTCTCCGAAATCAGCGAAGCGCCTTATGGCGGCAAGGCCGGTGGGTGTCAACCGGCGCGGCGAGGGTTTTTCGAGGATGTCCGGCATTCATGTCTTCAGCCCATATCCTTAGCCGGACGGGACGGCTATAGAAGCCGCCATGAGCGACGATAAAAGCAACAAGCCCGGCACGCGCAAGGACACCCACTACGCCAAGCTGAGGCGCGCGCACCGCGACCAGAAAGCGGGCGGGCCGCCGGCATTCCGGCCGCGCCAGCCGATGCAGCCGGGCGACGCGCCAGCCGACGGACTGGTGCGGCTTTACGGCCTGCACACGGTGCGGGCCGCGCTCGACAATCCGCGCCGCAGGATCAGGAAGATGCTGGTGACCCGCAACGCAGCCGAACGGCTTTCGATCGGCGAGCTTGCCGCCCTGCCCTTCAAGGCCGAGCTGGTCGAACCGAAGGACATCGACAAGATTACCGGTTCGGACGCCGTGCACCAGGGCGTGCTGATCGAGGCGGAGCCGCTCAAGGCCAAGCGCCTCGACGCGCTCGGCGACACAAAGCTGGTGCTGGTGCTGGACCAGGTGACGGACCCGCACAATGTCGGCGCTATCCTGCGCTCCGCCGTCGCCTTCGGCGCCGGCGCGCTGATCACAACCGCCCGCCACAGCCCGCAGGAATCCGGCGTGCTGGCCAAATCCGCCTCCGGCGCGCTGGAGCATATCGACCAGATCGAGGTTAAGAACCTCGCCGATGCGCTGGGTCAATTGCACGAGGCCGGCTTCCAGACCATCGGACTCGATTCCGAGGGGCCGGCAGAGCTCGAGAAGACCTTCGACGGCGAGAAAATCGCGTTGGTGCTGGGCGCCGAAGGCAAGGGCCTGCGCCAGAAGACCCGCGAGACGGTCGCCGCGCTCGCTCGCCTCGACATGCCGGGCGCCATCCACTCGCTCAACGTGTCGAACGCGGCGGCGGTGAGCCTCTACGCGGCGAACGCATTCCTGAGGCGCTGAACCCGGATCGGTCCTTGGGCATCGAAGCGAAAACGGGTCCCAGCGACGACGCAGGAACCCGTTCTCTGACAGGAAAAGAGCAGGCGGCGTGGGAACGTTGAGCCGCCCGCTCCTGACCTAAGCCGCCTTGCCCTTGGCTTGCGTTGCTTCCGCGCCAACCTCATGCGCCGCCATCCGCTCCAGCGCCCTGACCAGCGCCGAGTGATCTTCGCTGGACCCGCCATTGGCGGCGCAGGAATTGAACAGCTGCTGTGTCGTTGAAGTGTTGGGCAGCGACACGCCCAGCGCCTTGGCGCCTTCCAGCGCCAGATTGAGGTCCTTCTGGTGCAGTTCGATGCGGAAGCCGGGCGCGAAGGTGCGCTTGATCATGCGCTCGCCATGCACTTCGAGGATGCGCGAAGCGGCGAGCCCGCCCATCAGCGCCTGCCTGACCTTGGCCGGATCGGCGCCGGCTTTGGAGGCGAAGACAAGAGCCTCGCCGACGGCTTCGATGGTGAGCGCCACGACGATCTGGTTGGCGACCTTGGTGGTCTGGCCGACACCGTTCGGGCCGACCAGCGTGATGTTCTTGCCCATCCTCTCGAAGATCGGCCTGGCGCGTTCGAATGACTTTTCCTCGCCGCCGACCATGATGGTCAGCGACGCCGCCTTGGCGCCGACCTCGCCGCCAGATACCGGCGCGTCGAGGTAATCGCAGCCGAGCTCGTTGATCTTTTTCGCGAATTCCTTGGTCGCGATCGGCGAGATCGAGCTCATATCGATGACGAGCTTGCCCTTCGACAGACCGGAGGCGACGCCGTTCTCGCCGAACAGCACGTCCGCGACCTGCGGGGTGTCAGGCACCATGGTGACGATGATGTCGGCGGCCTTGGCCACCGCATTGTGGCCGGAAACGGTCTTCAGGCCCTTGGCCAAGAGATCGGCGGGCGGCTTGGAGCGGTGATCGCTGGCAATGACCCTGTAGCCAGCGTCGAGAAGATGTCCCGCCATCGGCGCGCCCATGATGCCGAGACCGATGAAACCGATGGTTTCCATGAAAGTTCTCCGTCGTGTTTGTCGAGGTCGCGTTCCTTCGCGCCCCTCTCTGGCCTGCCGGCCATCTCCCCCACGAGGGGGGAGATCAGCTGTTTCATCGCCGGCTCTTAAGCCGCGGCGCTTCCCTGCCCGGCGAATTCGCGGAACCAACCGAGCCCGGATACCGTGCCGGCCTTCGGCTTGTACTCGGCGCCGATCCAGCCGGAATAGCCGAGGCGGTCGATGTGGTCGTAGAGGAAAGGATAATTGATCTCGCCCGTCCCCGGCTCGTGACGGCCGGGATTGTCCGCAAGCTGGATATGCGCAATGCGACCGAGGTTCGCCTCGATGGTACGGGCGAGATCCCCCTCCATGATCTGCATGTGATAGATGTCGTATTGCAAATAGATATTCTTCGAGCCGATGCGGTCGATCAGCGCCAGCGCCTGATCGCTGAAGTTGAGGAAGAAGCCCGGTATGTCGCGGGTGTTGATCGGCTCGATCAGCAGCCTGATCCCGGCCTGCTCCAGCTTCTCGGCCGCGAAGGCGAGATTGTCGGCAAAGACATTCTCCAACACCGTGCGGTCAGCCCCCTGCGGCGCGATGCCGGCCAGGCAGTTGATCTGCTCGCAGCCCAGCGCATGGGCGTAGCTGATCGCCTTGGCGACGCCCTGGCGGAATTCCGGCACGCGGTCCGGCAGCACGGCAATGCCGCGCTCGCCCTTCGCCCAGTCGCCGGTCGGCAGGTTGAAGAGAACCTGGCTGAGGCCGTTCTTCTTCAGGCGAGCCGCGACGACGTCCGGCGCATGATCATAGGGGCCGATATATTCGACGCCCTTGAAGCCGGCGCGGGCCGCGGCGTCGAAACGGTCGAGGAACTCATGCTCGCCGAAGAGCATCGAAAGATTGGCTGAAAAACGCGGCATGCTTTTTCTCCTTCGCCCGCCTGAACTCAATCCAACATCATGATGGCCGTCGGCGCATCCTCGTTGCGTTCGGCAAGTTCCTCGAATTCGGTGATCTTGTCGATTTCCGTGCCCATGGAAATGTTGGTGACGCGCTCGAGGATGAATTCGAGGACGACCGGAACCTGGTGCTCCTTCATCAGCCGCTGCGCTTCCTTGAAGGCGCCGGCGAATTCCTCGGGCTTCTTCACGCGGACCGCCTTGCAGCCCATCGCCTCGGCGACCGCGACATGGTCGACGCCGTAACCCGCCTCCGGATCGCCTGCACGGTTGACGTTCTCGAAGGCGAGGCTCACCTCGTAATCCATCGAAAAACCCCGCTGCGCCTGGCGGATCAGGCCGAGATAGGCGTTGTTCACGACGACATGGATGTAGGGCAGCTTGTGCTGCGCGCCGACGGCCAATTCCTCGATCATGAACTGGAAGTCGTAATCGCCGGAGAGCGCGACGATGTCGCGGTCCGGATCGGCGGCGCGCACGCCAAGCGCCGCCGGCAGCGTCCAGCCGAGCGGGCCGGCCTGGCCGCAATTGATCCAGTTACGCGGCTTGTAGACGTGCAGGAACTGCGCGCCGGCGATCTGCGACAGGCCGATCGTGGTGACATAAGTGGTGTCGCGGGCGAACGCCTTGTTCATTTCCTCATAGACGCGCTGCGGCTTCAGCGGCACCTGCTCGAAATGCGTCTTGCGCTTCATCGTCTTCTTGCGCTGCTGGCACTCCTTCGCCCAGCCCGACCAGTCGCGCAGCTTGCCGGCGGTGCGCCATTCGGTGGCGACGTCGAGCAGGATCTTCAGCGCGGCGCCCGCATCCGAGACGAGGCCGAGATCCGGCGCGAAGACGCGGCCGATCTGGGTGGGTTCGATGTCGACATGGATGAATTTTTTCCCCTTCGTGTACACATCGACCGAGCCGGTGTGGCGGTTGGCCCAGCGGTTGCCGATGCCGAAGACGAAGTCGGATGCCAGCATCGTCGCGTTGCCGTAGCGGTGCGAGGTCTGCAGGCCGCACATGCCGGCCATCAGCCGATGGTCGTCGGGGATCGCGCCCCAGCCCATCAACGTCGGGATGACCGGCACGCCGGTGACTTCGGCGAACTCGATCAAAAGATCGGAAGCGTCGGCGTTGATGATGCCGCCGCCAGCGACGATCAGCGGCTTTTCCGCTTCGTTGAGCATCGAAAGCGCCTTTTCGGCCTGGGCGCGCGTCATCGCCGGCTTGAACGGAGCGAGCGGCTCATAGGCGTCGATGTCGAATTCGATTTCGGCAAGCTGCACGTCGACCGGCAGGTCGACCAGCACCGGACCCGGCCGCGACGAGCGCATCAGATGGAACGCCTTCTGCAGCGCCATCGGCACCAGATAGGGCTCCATGACGGTGACCGCCCATTTGGCGACGGGTGCGGCGATCGAAGCGATGTCGACAGCCTGGAAATCCTCCTTGTTGAGACGGGCGCGCGGAGCCTGGCCGGTGATGCAGAGGATCGGGATCGAATCCGCCGAGGCCGAATAGAGACCGGTGATCATGTCGGTGCCGGCCGGACCGGAGGTGCCGATGCACAGCCCGATATTGCCGGCCTTGGCGCGCGTATAGCCTTCGGCCATATGCGAAGCGCCCTCGACATGGCGGGCGAGCATGTGGCGTATGGTACCGCGCGCCTTCAGTGCCGAGTAGAGCGGGTTGATCGCCGCGCCGGGCACGCCGAAGGCATTGGTGATGCCTTCCTTTTCGAGAACGAGAACCGCTGCGTCGACAGCACGCATCCTGGCCATGACAAGCCTCCATTTCGTTGGTTGGCTTGACAATGCCATTGCGCCTTTGATTTTTCAATTTTTTCAGAATATTTTTTCATTTCTAGAAAACCCCTCTTGTTGCTTGATTTTATTTTGTTTTTCGTTTTCCAGAAATTCACCGCGACGATCACTGAAAAACTTTTTCATTGCGTCCGGCGTCAAATCGGCGAGAATGCCGGGCATGGAAACGACGGAAAAACGCCAGCGCGGCCGGCCGCGCGCCTTCAACGGCCCGTCCGAAGCGGCGTCGGTGCAGTCGCTCGACCGGGCGCTGCGGATCCTCGCGATCGTCGCCGAGGCCAGCGGGCTGTCGCTCAGCGAAATCGCGGCGCAAAGCGGCATTGCCGCCTCCACCGCCTATCGCATGCTGACGACGCTGGAAAACCACGGCATGGTCGAGTTCGATACGACCGACCAGCTCTGGTCGGTCGGCGTTGAGACCTACCGCATGGGCGCGGCCTTCCTGCGCCGGCGCAAGCTCGTCGACCGCGCCCGCATCGTCATGCAGGAACTCATGGAAAAGACCGGCGAGACCGCCAATCTCGGCGTCGCCGAGGACGATTGCGTCGTCTTCGTCAGCCAGGTCGAGACGCACCAGGCGATCCGCGCCTTCTTCCGGCCGGGCACACGCAGCCCCTTCCATGCTTCCGGAATCGGCAAGGCGGTGCTGGCGCATCTCGAGCCGGAACGGGTCGCGGCCATCCTGCGCAAGGCGGGCCTGCAGCGCTATACCGACAAGACGCTGTCCGACATCTCGGCGCTGGCCCACGACCTCGCGACCATCAAGCGCCGCGGCTGGTCGGTCGACGACGAGGAACGCCATCCCGGCATGCGCTGCGTGGCCGCCGCCATCTTCAACGAATATGGCGAGCCGATCGGCGGCGTTTCGGTGTCCGGGCCAACGGTGCGGGTGACGCCCGAGCGACTGGCCGAGATCGGTCCGCTGGTGCGCGACGCCGCAGTCGAAGTGACGAAGATGATCGGCGGCGGCAAAGCGTTCTGACTAGGAAGCGCCCGGCAAAGCGCTCTTGGCCGATATGTCGAAGAAATCGAGCAGGATGGCCAGGCCGACGCCACAGGCCGCCAAGATGAGGCCGGCGATGAATATGCGACTGGCGCGGTCATGAATGCTTCGCTGCAGGGATTTGATATCGAGCAGAATGGCCAGCGCCCGGATCTGCAGCGCAATGCCGACCAGGATCGGCAGGACGGCAATCAGATGGTAGGTCTGCCATGGGATCGGGTTGGCCGCCCAATGGGTGATGAAGCCTAGCGAGAACGCCAGCAGATGCCGACGATGGTGATGGTGCCGTTGCGGAAAACCGGTTCAACCCGTTCTTCCTTGGGATCCTGATTGTCCAAGCCACCCTCCCCTCGATTGGCGTCAAAGCCAGACTAGACGCTTGCAAAATCGCTGTACATCGGTGGTTGCTGCGCAAGAGCCGGCCGGCCACTGCCGGGCCGGACGCAGGGCTGTCTTGCCGCGGCGTTTGAATGCATGCGAAAGGGCATGGATGCGGAAAACAGCTTATCTCCTATCCGCCGCCTCGCTTTGCGGATGCGTGGCGACGACACCGCCGCCGACAGCACCCGTCGGCAGCCCCAGCAGCAACCCACAGGTCGATCCTATTCCAATTTCACTGGCCTTGGAGGAGATCATCACCGCCGGCGTCCGCCAGCACCTGAAAAGCCCTCTCGCCGCAAAGTTCGGAACGATGCTTGCCGGAGAGCGCACGCTGAACGGCCGCGACGAGACCGTGGTGTGCGGCTATGTCGACGACAAGGGCTCTCCCGGCGGCAGCGAACCGTTCATCGGCAAGATTTATCCCGATGCCGGAAACAGCTTTGAACTCGTCGCGATAAACGACGCTTCAGTCAGCGGCGCCTGCCGCATGGCGGGATTGGCGTTGCCCGAGCTGAAACCCAATTCCTAAGAACGCTGTCCGCCTCAAACCAATCGGGCGGACGCATAGCGCTCGAACGCAAGAAAAGGGGCTGCGCGCAGCCCCTTTTGCTGTCGTTGATTTGGCTCCCCTTAGAGCCTGCAATAACGCGGGCCGTCGTAGCTCATATAGGTGTCGGAGCGCTCGTCGTAGCTGGCGTAGCGGGCGTAGCAGCGGCGGACGTGGATCGAGTCGTAGCCGTCATCTTCGACATAGACCGTACGGGGCTGCTGGGCGAGCAGGCTGCCGAGCACGAAACCGCCGACGCCGGCGGCGATGCCGATGCCGAGCTCGCGGCGGTGATGATGGTCGTGGGCGGCCGAAGGCTGGACGGTGCCGACGAGCGAGCCGGCGGCGACGGTGGTGGCGATGAGGCCGGAAACGATGGTGCGCTTGAACATGACGATCTCCTGGGTTTCGGTGGAGAGGCGAACCATCCGCCTCTTGATCATGGGTCGCAGCAAGCCGAAAAAAGGTTCGAAGATTTTCGAGATTTTTTCGCCGACGATTTTTGCGGCCTTTCTCCGCCTCCGACTGCGATCGCCCGAAATGAAAAAAAGGGCGGCCCGAGGCCGCCCTTCGAAGACAAATGGTCTTCTCGTCAAAGGAAGATGATCACCTTGCCGTGGTGGTGGTGATGATTGTGGTGCCACCACCACCAGGGCTTGCCGTGATGATTGTGGTGATGATGGTTATGGTGGTGATGATGATGATTGCCATGGGCCGAGGACGCTTCGACCGTGGCGGCGAGCGCGCCGGTGGCAACGAAAACAGCGACGAGGCCGGACGTAAGGGTACGCTTC
Organism: Mesorhizobium sp. B2-8-3; assembly: GCF_006440815.1. Taxonomy (NCBI): domain Bacteria; kingdom Pseudomonadati; phylum Pseudomonadota; class Alphaproteobacteria; order Hyphomicrobiales; family Phyllobacteriaceae; genus Mesorhizobium; species Mesorhizobium sp. B2-8-3. The sequence goes on along the minus strand of NZ_VFTW01000023.1, from coordinate 88,431 downwards.
AACATGATGATCTCCTGGATCCTTGATCGAGGCGACCATTCGCCTCTCGGGAGATCAGTCGTGGCGAAGCGGCAAAAGGTTCGAAGGATCGAGTGAGTAGTCAGTAGTCGGTAGTCGGTAGGAGCCTGCAGGGCTGGCGACAAATACTCACTACTCACTATCGACTACTGACTACTCACTCTATCCCATCCCCGTGACATGCCTCAGCCAGAAGGCCAGCACGATAAAGCCGACGAAGGTGGCGACGCCGGTCCAGTCGATATTGGCCTTCTTCAGATCGCTGACGACCTTCACCAGCAGAAGCCAGGTCACGACGATGAGCGGCAGGATGATGACGAATCTGATCATGCGGCACCCCGTTCGATGCGATTGCACCTGAGCAAGATGTAGGAAGCGGCGCGACGTTTTTCAGCATGCCGGCTTAGCGCCGGGCCCATTAGCAGGCCGAAACGGAGTTTTGTCTTTACTGGCGCACGAAATATGCTACCGGAGCGCCATGCCCTTGTAGCTCAGCTGGTAGAGCAGCGGTTTTGTAAACCGAAGGTCGCGGGTTCGATCCCTGCCGGGGGCACCAGAAAGTCAGTCTTCCCCGCAAATCTAAACGCGGCACTTGAGGTGGCGGGCTCGTTCAATCGCCTAACACTTTGCAAAGCCGCTATCTTTTTCAACGCCGGGGGTTAAGGGGTATACGCAGGGGTAACGTGCCGCCCTAGCCAAGGCTTGTGACACTCGCGCAAATCATCAAGCGAAACGATGCGAAATCCGGCATGCAAAGTTTGGCATGCAAGCGAGCGTCGTTGCTAATCGGCCGTCCGAAGCCTATGCTTTCGATATCGGCCGCCAGGCACGTACGGATGCAGCCGACAGTGAGAGGAAAGTGCTCTTGCCCGCAACGGGAGAAGAGCCATGCCTCAATCCATTTTTCGCAACCACGTACTGAAATCCCTCGCCCGTGACGATTTCGCCCTCTTGCAGCCGTCGATGCATCACGTCGAACTGGGCATCAGAGAACAGCTAGAGGTCGCCTATCAGCCGATAGAGCAGGTGTATTTTCCCGAGACGGGGATCGCTTCGGTAGTCGCTACCATGACTAGGGGGCGCCAAAGCGAAGTCGGCATCATCGGCCACGATGGTATGACGGGTGTTACGGTCATTCTCGGCCAGGAGAGCTCTCCCAACGAGACCTATATTCAGATCGCTGGCCAGGGCTGGTGCCTGCCGGTTGAAAATCTTCGCGCGGCCCTCGCAAAAAGCCCGACCCTTGGCCGATCGTTGCTTCGCTATGCCAACGCCTTCCTCATCCAGGCCTCCCGGACCGCGCTGGTCAACGGCCACTCGAAGATCGAGGAGCGACTGGCTCGGTGGCTGCTCATGGTCCACGATCGCTCTTCAGGAAGCAAGATTTACCTGACGCACGAATTTCTGGCGACCATGCTTGGCGCCCGGCGCCCAGGGGTCACAACGGCCCTGCAAATGCTTGAATATAGGGGGCTGGTCCAAGCCAGACGCGGCGAGATCACGATCGTCGATCGCAGCGGACTGATTAAGCTCACGCACGGTGCCTATGGCGAGGAAGAGCAACGCCATTTCGACGTTGTCTCCGGCTGATTGTCCGGAAGCGTACATATGCTTGATGGCCGCTGAAAATAGGGCGTAAATCACGTTGGTTTGGGCTCAGGGAGGAACTCGCAATGACCAACGCTTTTCACAGCGTCACGGTTGAAAAGGCGACCGAGGCCTATGTCCTTTCCAGGGGTCGAGCCCGGTTCCTTTCCATCTCACAGGCAATCCGCGCCATCCGGACACTTATGCCTGCCTGCAGAACCAGCGACCACGAGTTGGAGGGTATGTTGGCGGCGGCCTGCATCGTTCACGGCATTCCCGTGGCCTTCGACGCAACGATGGCCGAGGGCGAGGAAATGCGGCTCCATTCGTAGGGTCGGAGATGCTCACGGTCGCCCAGACAGCCATTTCGTCGGACGTTCGGCAGGCGATTGTCCGTTACCTGATCGATAAGGTCGACGACACGAGCATTTCGATCGCCGACTCTGTCCATGCCGTGAGAGAGATGTTCCCACTCTGCGAGCTGACGGATTGGCAACTTGGCGATCACATCGCACGAGCCGCGATCGACGCAGGATTTGCGGTTGAATTCGACGCCGAGGTTCCCTGAATGAAGACAATGGCAGGGGCATATCTGGATCACCTTTTGGAGTGCCCCTTTTGCGGGACGATCCGCCTCCAGATCCCGGCCGACGCCCAGCCTTCAACGCCAATCAGGTGCGCTGATTGCGGGCAATATCTCGGCACATGGGACGATTTGCAGACCGATTTTGAGTCCCAGGGGGGCAATGACGGAATATTCCGTCTCGACAAGGGGCGCATCCTGAAACTCGATTAGCGCCCGCTCATCAAGCGAACCTTGCATGCTGGGACCTTTCCTGAGGGCTCACATCCCAATCGCCGACACCAAAATCCGGTTCTGCCTTCGCACCGCCGCGCGCAGCTCCGGTATCCTCGCTTCGTCGCGCTTGACGAACTCGATGAACATCATGTTCATGTTGTTGAAGATCAGCTCTCCCACCGCCGGCCCGTCGATGTCCGGCCGCACTAGGCCGATCTCCTGCAGCCGCGCCATCAGGGCGCTTATCTGCTCGGTTAGCGCGCGGTCGAGCGCCGTGTAGGCCTGGCCGAAGGGGCTGTCGGGCAATTGGGTCGAGATCGCCATCGCCTGACGCCACATCTCCTTGCTCAGATAATTCAGCGAGTGCTCGATATAGATGCCGATCAGCGTGTCCAGCGCGTCGCCGACATTGGCCGGGGGGCTGGCGACCACCCCTCGCCCGGCATTCAGCACCTCGTTGACTTCCATCGACACGATGGCGCCGAGGATGTCGCCCTTGTTCTGGTAGTAGTTGTAGATGGTGCCGATCGAGACTTCAGCCTGTGCGGCGATCGCTTCGATCTTGGCGCCTTCATAGCCGGCCTCGCGGAAAAGCGCCGTCGCCGCATCGATGATGCGGCGGTGCCGGTCCGCCTTCTGCCGTTCGCGCAATCCGCTCATACCAGCCTCTCTGCTACAAATCATAATTGACTCAATTTTAGAATTGGTTCAACTTTTCTTCCAACAAGCCAGCAAAGGCAGGGAGAACACTCGATGACCGTCAATGCCCGGAATCCGCTTTCCATTCTGAAATCTCATCTTTCAGCCGCCTGCGCGACAGCCGCATTGCTGCTCGCGGCCGGCGGCGCCCAGGCCGCCGACCTCAACGCGCTGATCTGGTGCGACCATTCCGATCCGGCGCTGCTGCAGCCCTTCGAGGAGGCCAACAACGTCAAGGTCAACGTCAAGGAGTTCGAGGGCACCGGTGCAGGTCTCGCAATCGTCGAGCAGTCGCAGCCTGGCGACTGGGACGTGATGGTGATCGATAGCATCGACGTGCCGCGCGGTGTCGAAAAGGGCCTGTTCGAGCCGCTGCCTGAGGACAAATTGCCCTTCGCCGACCTCTTCCCGGAAGTGAAGATGGACAAGTCCACAGTCGTCGACGGCAAGCGCTACGGCATCACCGAAAAGTTCGGCTACAACACGATCGGCTTCAACAAGACCAAGGTCGATCCGGCCGACATGCAGTCGCTGGCCTCGCTCACCAGCGACAAATACAAGGGCAAGGTCGCGATCTACGACTATTACCTGCCGGTGATCGGCATGGCCGCTTTAGCCATCGGCAAGAAGACCGCCGACCTCACCGAAGCCGACCTGCCGGCGCTCAAGGCCGAGCTTCTTAAGATGAAGGCCAATGCCAAGCTCGTCGGCGAAGTCACCGCCAGCCAGACCGCCCTTGCAACCGGCGAGGTCGACATCCTGGTCGGCGGCGGCGAATGGGTGACGGCCGGCCTTGCCAAGGAGAACCCGGCGCTCGACTTCTCTATCCCGAAAGAGGGCGCTGTGCTGTGGTCGCAGTCGCTCGCCATGTTCAAGGATTCCAAGAACAAGGACATGGCGCTGAAATTCATCCAGTACATCATGAGCCCGGAAGGCCAGGCGCGCCTTGCAACCTCTTCCTGCTATTGGGGGATGCCGTCCAACAAGAAGGCGGCACTGAGCGACGATCAGAAGAAGATCCTGCGCTTCGACGAGCAGCCCGGCTTCCTCGCCCGCGCCCAGGCCTATCCGGCGCCGAACGCCGATCTCGACAAGAAGATGCAGGACATGTGGACCGAGATGCTGCAGGCGCAGTAAATCGGCCGATGGCATCCGCGGGAAACAATTCGCGTGCCCTGCCCTGGGCGCTGGTCACGCCGGCGCTGGCATGGACGTGTGCATTCTTCGTGCTGCCCTTCATCGCCATGGGGTTTTCCAGCCTCACGGCGCATGAAGGCGGCGGCTTCGCTTTAGCCAATTACAGCCAGTTCTTCACCGACCCGTCCTACTGGCGGGCGATGGTCAACTCGCTGGAGGTCACGGCAATCGTCACCGTGATCTCGATCCTGCTCGCCTATCCCTTTGCCTGGATCCTTGCCGAGATGGTGCCGGAACGGTGGCAGCGGCTGGCGCTGATGCTGGCCGTGCTGCCATTCTGGACCTCCTATGTCGTGCGCTCCTATTCCTGGCTGCTGGTGCTGGCGCAGAACGGCGTCATCAACCGGGCGCTGACCGGCATCGGCTTGATCGGCGAACCGCTGCAGCTCGCCAACACGCGCTTCGCCACCGTCACCGGCTTCGTGCATTTTTTCGTCATGCTGTTGACGCTGACGATCTTCGCCAATCTGAAGCAGCTCAGCCCAAGCTACCGCAAGGCTGCCGCCGACCTCGGCGCGGGGCCGGTGCGCACCTTCCTGCATGTCGTGCTGCCGCTCACCTTGCCCGGCATCATGGTCGGCGCCTTTCTCACCTTCGTGCTTTGCATCGGAGACTACATCACGCCGCAGATCCTCGGCGGCAACAACGAGCTGGTCATGCCGCAGCTCGTCATGATGCAGATCGGCCGCCGCGGCGATTTCCCGCTGGCCTCCGCGCTGTCGATCATCCTGATGGCCGTCGTCACCATCGCCTATCTCGCCTGCGCGCGCTGGCTGAAGATCGAGCGGGCCTGACCATGCGCGCCGCCGTTCGCCTCGCCGCCTGGGTCTACGCCATCGCCATCTACGGCTTCATCTTCCTGCCGGTGGTCGTGCTGGTGCTGTTCTCGCTGCAGGCGACCTCCTTCCCGATCCCGCCCTTCACCGGCCCGTCGCTGCGCTGGTATCAGGCGGTGCTCTCCGACGCGCGGCTTACCTCGGCGCTCCTCAATTCGCTGCTGGTGGCGGTGCTCTCCTCGCTCGCTTCGGTCACGCTCGGCTTCCTCTCAGCCTGGGGCTTTGCCCGTTTCACGCTGCCGGGCTCGGCCATCCTGCGCGGGTTGATCACGCTGCCGCTCACCGTCAGCTACCTTATCATCGGCATGGGCCTGCTGGTGCTGTTCAACTGGGCCGGCGTGCCGAAATCGCTGCTTGCGGCCGGCATCGGCCATGTCGTGATCAACCTGCCGCTCTGCTTCGCCATCATCTACAGCCAGATGGGCGATCACCAGATCAACATCGAGCGCGCCACGCGCGACCTCGGCGCCGCCGAGTGGAAGGTGCTGCTCATGATCACCGTGCCGGTCATGGCGCCGGCAATCTTCGCAGGCTTCTTCCTGTCGATGACCTTCTCCTGGGACGAGTTCGTCATCTCCTTCCTGCTCACCCGTTTCGAGACGACGCTGCCCGTGGAAATCTGGAACCTCCTGCGCTCCGGCCTCAATCCCAAGACCAATGCCGTCGGCTCGCTGGTCTTTGCCGTCTCCATCGTCCTGGTGGTGTTTTTCGAACTGACGCTGTTGCGGAGAAAGCCGGCATGAGCGCGCCCTTGGTCGACATTCGCAACGTCTCGCACCGCTTCGGCCAGCTCCCGGTGCTGAAGAACGTCTCGCTGGCGATCGAGCCCGGCAGCTATACGATCCTGCTCGGCCCGTCCGGTTCCGGCAAGACGACGCTGCTTTCGATCCTCGGCGGCTTCGTCAATCCAAGCGAGGGCAAGGTCTTCATTCGTGGCCAGGATTGCACCGCGGTGCCGCCGGCCAAACGCCCGACGACCACCGTGTTCCAGGACTATGCGCTGTTTCCGCATATGAGCGTCGGCGGCAATGTCGGCTTCGGGCTGCGCATGCAAGGCGTCGACGGCGCGACCCGAGCGGCGAAGGCGCGCGAGGCACTTGCGCTTGTCGGGCTGGCGGCCGCCTTCGACAAGAAGCCGCATCAGCTTTCCGGTGGCCAGCGCCAGCGCGTGGCCCTCGCCCGCGCGCTGGTCATCGAGCCTGCGGTGCTTCTACTCGACGAGCCGCTCGGCGCGCTGGACCTGAAGCTGCGCCGGCAGATGCAGGACGAGTTGAAGGCGATCCAGAAGCGCGTCGGCACCGCCTTCATCCATGTCACCCACGACCAGGAAGAAGCGATGGCGCTGGCCGACCATTGCGTGGTGATGAATGACGGACGCATCGAGGACGAAGGCCCGCCCGAGCGGGTCTATGCGCGGCCGGCGACGCGTTTTTCCGCTACCTTCATGGGCGAGAGCACGATCCTTGCCGGCACAGTCACCGAGGCGAGGAACGGGATCGTCAGGGCCTCGACGGCGGTGGGGCCGATTTCACTGCCCGGCGCGTCGTCTGCCGGCGCCCCGGTCGCGCTCGCCATTCGGCCCGAGCACCTGGTTCTCGGCGAAGTAAAAAGCGATGTCGCGCTGGGCACGGCCAAGGTCGGCGATGTCGTCTTCCAGGGCAGCTTCAAGCGCGTGCTGGCCACCTCGATGCTGGATCCGGCATTGCAGTTCATCGCCAAGGCTCCCGCTTCCGCCACCGTTCAGACAGGCGACACGATCCCGGTTTCATGCAACGCTCAAGACATCATCCTGCTGGCGGACTGATCCATGGGTATGCTTCCGGTCATCGAGGCTCCGGACTGGTACGAAACCATCCGCATGGGCGACGGCGTCACGCTCATCCATGAGCCGTGGATAAAGCCGTTCTTCCGCTGCAACATCTGGCATGTGCGCGGGCGCGACCGCGACCTGCTGTTCGATACCGGCCTCGGCCATTTCAGCCTACGGAGCCATGTTCCGCTGGTGAGCGAGCGCAAGCTGACCTGCGTCGCCAGCCACACGCATTTCGACCACATCGGCTGCCATCACGAATTCCCCGATCGCTGCGTGCATTCGGCCGAAGCCCAAATCCTTGCCGATCCGCGCAATGAATGGACGGTCGCCGACCGTTACGCCAATGAGGAGATGTTCGACGGCGCGCCGGAAGGCTGGGACACCGCGCGCTACCTGATCCTGCCGGCACCGGCGGGCCGGCTGCTCGAGCACGGCGACGTCGTCGATCTCGGTGACCGCGCCTTCGAGGTCATCCACACGCCTGGACATTCGCCCGGCGGCATCGCGCTTTACGAGAAAAGGACCGGCATCCTGCTGTCGGGCGACATCGTCTATGACGGGCCGCTGATCGACGACGTCTATCACTCCGATATTCAGGATTATGTCGGGACGCTGCTTGCCATCCGCGACCTCGACGTCTCGGTCGTGCATGGCGGCCATTTTCCGAGTTTCGGCAAGGTGCGCTACCGGCAGCTCATCGACGAGTATGTTGCGGGCAAGCGCAAGGCCGGCTGCCACCTGCGGAGGTGAAGGAGACCGACGGCGGACGATACGGTCCGGCGCTTCCGAATGGCGAAACCAGCGGCTTTCGATGCTGCCATCCTACCGCATTGGATCCGCCCGATCTTTCGAGAGCGTGATCGTATATTTCGGCGGAGTTCCATTGCGGTTTTTCTTCCAGGGCCTCAACCGGTCCTTCAGCCGAACCACAGTCTTCTTGTAGACAGGCGCCGGCAGTCCGGCCAGATCATAATAATCTTCGAGGATCGTGGTGCCCAAAAGCGCCTTCTCTTGCGTGTAGAAGGAAAAGTGCGCCGCAATCAGATCGCCGAAAACCTTGCCCGGCCGCCCAAGCTTTGCGGGCAGCACAGCCGACAGCCACTCTTCTTCGTCTCCCTGAGGATGAAAAATGTCTCCCAGCTCAACTATTTCCGATCCGAAAAAGCCGATCGCGTTGATGGAGAACCGCGATGCCCTGACTTCGCGGTCGGGCACCCGGAAATCGCCCAAGCGGCCGGTGCGCACCGCTTCGATCAGAACCGGATGCATCGCAAGTGGGAAAGTCGGATGGGACCAAGAGAACGGGCACATCGCCTGGCAGGTCAGGGGCCCTTCGATCTGAACCGCAGAGAGGTATTTAATGAATGTGTTGCAGATGGCGTTGTTGATGATAAGCGGCGCATACCACAGGGCCGAGCCCCGTTCGGGCAACACCCGTTCCATGTACTTTTCGAAAAAACCATCCTCAAGGAACACAATGTCATCGTCCAGCCTCAGATAGAAAGCATCGGGATCGTCGCAGAAACGGAAAAAGCGTCCGATGACGTCGAAACTTCCATTGGCCTGGGGCAACGTCTTGATTTTGATCCGCGAATCGGCGCTCGCTAATTGCCTAAGATAGGCGCGATCCTGCTCGTTGCGGCAGTTGTCCCACAGATGCCATTCGTGGACACGAGAGCTCTTCAGAACATGATGGCTGAGCACGCCAAGGTATTTCTCGCGCCCGGCCGGGGTAACAACGATCAGCTTCATGGATAGTCATCCTGACACGGGGCATTTTCGCGAATGCCGAATTAGCCCTCAGTCGATAACCGGCCGCCGGTCTTGCGGCAAGCGCTCCTAGCGTTCAACCTACTTAACCGAGCAACGTTGGCGTAAGCGCAGCCAAGCAGCAAGGCAGCCCATCGCAGCATGAACATCGTCAGCGAATCTCCGGTGTCGGCCGACCACCGCGATCTCGTGATCGTCAGAGCCGGCGACAGGTCCCTGCACCGTGGCTGGGGCGCGGACGAGCCTGAATGTAATTTCGACCTGATTGTCAGTTATTACGGGTCCGATCCTTCGGCCTTCGGCTTGCCTTACGAAAGACGGGCGGATCAGAAAGGCGGCAAGTGGGACGGCCTTTTCGCACTGTTCCGTCAGCAGCCTGACCTGCTTCAGCGCTATCAGTATTTCTGGCTTCCGGATGACGATCTCGAGGCCGATCGAAAGACCATCGAGGCCATATTTGCGAATATGCGCCGGCTCGACCTCGATGTCGGCCAGCCCTCCCTGACGCTCGACAGCTACTTTTCGCATTTGTCATTCATGCGCTGCGACAGTTTCGAGTTCCGCTTCGTGGACAAGATCGAGATTATGGCTCCCTGCCTCCGGGCCGACATACTGCTCAAGGTGTTGCCGCTCTTCGAACGTTCAATGAGTGGCTTCGGCCTGGATTCGCTTTGGACGCGGCTGCGCGCCGACAATCGACGCAAGTCCGCCGTGTTCGATAATTTGTCGATCCGTCACACACGCCCTGTCGGAACCGCGCTTGCCCAAGTGATGTTGGAAAACGGCCTTACGCGCGAAGCGGAATACGCGCAGTTGCAGGCCAGATTTGGCCTGGATGAATTTTATCCGATCTCCTATGAGGCTGTGGACCGAAAGGGTCGCCGTTGGCGATCAAAGACCGCCATCGGCCTGCGCATGATGCTGGATTACGCCCTCCGGCTGAAGACATTCAGACAGGTGTATCGATTGAAGAAAACGCTGTGGCGGCATGTCCGCCGACAACACTTCAAGGCAACCGAACTTTCGACCGTCGCGCTCGACTTGCGCCCGGTTCACGCCGCCGACCAGGCAAAGGCATGTTGAACGGCGTCGATCTTCTTATCGTAGGGGCCGGGTTCTACGGCGCAACACTTGCCGAGCGTATTGCGACGAAGCTGGGGCGTCGCGTGCTGGTGATCGACCGACGCGCCCACGTCGGCGGCAACGCCTACACCGAGATCGACCCGGCAACGGGTGCCGAAATCCATCGCTATGGGCCTCACCTCTTCCACACGCCGAACAAAGAGGTCTGGGAATACCTGCACGCCTTCACGCGATTCAGCTCCTATAGGCACCGGGCGTACTCGTCATATCGCGACCAGGTCTATTCCCTGCCGATCAATCTGGCGACGATCTGCCAGTTCTTCGGCAAACGGTTCAGCCCCGATCAAGCGCGGGCGCTGATTGCCGAGCAATCATCCGAACTCGGCGACCGGCAGCCGGCCAATCTCGAGGAGAAAGCCATCTCCCTTATCGGGCGCCCGCTCTACGAAGCGTTCATCAAAGGCTACACCGCCAAGCAGTGGCAGACCGATCCGCGCGAACTTCCGCCGCAGATCATCGCGCGTTTGCCGGTGCGCTATACATTCGAGGACGGTTATTTCAACGACCGATACCAGGGACAGCCGCTCGACGGCTACACCGCGATCTTCAAGAAGATGCTTGCGCATCCGCAGATCGAGACCAGGCTGGGCGTCGACTTCTTCGAGATCAAAGGATCGCTGCCCAAAAATATTCCCGTTGCCTATACAGGCGCCATCGACCGGTATTTCGACTACGCCGAAGGGGACCTCGGATGGCGAACGATCGACATTGAATTCGAACATATGGATACGCCGGACTATCAGGGCACCGCCATCATGAATTTCGCCGACGAAGCCGTGCCTTACACGCGCATCGTTGAGTTCAGGCATTTCAACCCTGAGCGGGAATTCAACAGCGACAGAACGTTGATCGGTCGCGAATTCTCACATTTCGCTCGTCGCGGCGACGAACCCTACTATCCAATCGATACCCGCGCCGACCAACAGATCTACGAGCGCTACCAGGCGCGCGCGCACCGGGAAGAAAACACTCATTTCGGCGGCCGGCTCGGGACATACCGCTATCTCGACATGCACCAGGCAATCGGCGCGGCGCTCAAGGCATTCGAGACGGTCTTCATGCCGTATTTCGAAGGTCGATTGGAAACGGTATCGATGAGAAGCCGGCCTTCCTGACGGATGCCGGCGACACTTTAGGCAATCTTAGGCCTGGGCCGCGGCAGGAGCGGCGAGCTGGCTCTGGAACCACTCAAGGGTCTGTCGAATACCGTCCCGATAGCCTGTAGCAGCTTCCCAACCTGGAAGAATACGTTTGGCTAAGGTCAGGTCCGGGCAACGATTCGTCGGATCTTGAGGAACCGGTTCATGATGGACGATTGAGCTGCCCGGAACCAGGGAGCAGATGAATTTTGCGATCTCAAGGACCGGAACCTCGTAATCGTTACCGATGTTGAGCGGGCCGCGATACGAAATGTTATCGCGCCAGAAGAAACGCTCCAATCCATCGACAATGTCATCGACATAACCCCAACTGCGCGATTGCAGACCGTCGCCGTAGACGGTCAGCACTCCAGTCGTGAGCGCTTGGCTTATGAAGTTCGAAATCGCGCGCCCGTCATCTATTCGCGTGCGGGGGCCATATACGTTGAAGAGCCTCACCACTCTCACGTCGAGTCCCTGCGTGCGTTGGGTCTCAAACAACAGCGCTTCCGTGCAACGCTTGCTTTCGTCATAGGAGGATCTGGGGCCCGTGCAGTCCACTGAACCTCGATAACTCTCCGGTTGCGGAGAGACCAGCGGATCGCCGTACACCTCTGAGGTAGATGAAAAACAGAAGCGGCCGCCGGGTTTGAGCAAACCCAGAAGGTTGAAAGCTCCACTGATATTGGCACGAATAGTGCGAGCCGGATCGCTCATGTACCAGCGCGGCGAAGCGGGCGATGCCAAGTGAATGATTTCATCGAACCGCTGTGAGGTGGCAAATATCTCCGCACTCTCCACCTCGAGGCTCAATCGGGGATCGTCAAAGTGTGCAAGATTCTGGCGCGAGCCGGTCCATAGGTTGTCAACCACAACCAGGCGTTCGAGATCCGTGCGCTGCAAGAGACGATCGACCAGATGCGAACCGATGAAGCCGCTGCCACCGGCGACCAGCACGGCGCGACGATCTTTACGGGTTATTCCATGCATTATCGCGCCGATTTGTTTTCGAAGCGCGCACGCTCCAAGATTCTGTCGAAAAGACACATAGAACCTTGCGAATTACAGGGCAATGTAGCGAGCGTCGTTTTCGCGACCTGCTGGATCCGGCATATGCGCGCAGAACCGAGACTGATGGAAAATCCCACGAGATCTCACCGAAGATCGACTAACCGCGGTCATCGCGACCGCGCGGCGTTCATGCGCGCATCGGCGAATATCATCCCGGGCGGGCTACAGCGCCCTTTGCGGACAAGGCGTCCCGGTGGCGTCACCGCAGCGGGAGGCCGTCGGCTGCGGCCGCTGGCTCATCTCTTCGGAATGGCGCACCAGTTCAGCGAACATGAGCGCGAAACTTCCCATCATCAGGAAGACTATGATCAGACGCGTTACCGGCAATAGACAGGTCTCTCGACTGGCCAGCCCCCGCCAACCCATCCACTGTCGGCTAACATGATCGATCCGGCTTTACGAGTGTTTAAGCTTCGCCTTAACCATAGCGGCCATCACATTCGTGTCGCGGCTGTCACGAAGCGCGATTGTCGGGTGTGACCCGCCTGCCAGCGCAGCGCCCTTCACAGATACGGGCGGCGCATGCTACGCCGTCGCCGGCGCGGCCCCGCAGACGGTCGCCCTCCGGGAGCCATGAGCAAAGCCGCCAGCCGTTTCGCCTTCGTCTCTTCCGACACCGACGACGCCCGCGCGGCGCTGGAAAGCCTGTCGGCGCGCTATGGGCAGGTGCCTGTCGCGGAGGCCGAGATCATCATTGCGCTCGGCGGCGACGGCTTTCTCCTGCAGACGTTGCGCGACACGATGAGCACGGGCAAGAAGGTCTACGGCATGAACCGTGGCACCATCGGCTTCCTGATGAACGAATATCGCGCCGGCGGCCTCGAGGAACGCATCGCCGCCGCGGTCGCCGAGACGATCCGGCCGCTCGAAATGGTCGCGGTGACGCATGACGGCGAAACCGTTTCGGCGCCGGCCATCAACGAGGTGGCGCTGTGGCGCCAATCCTACCAGACGGCGAAGATCCGCATCACCGTCGATGGCCAGGTGCGGCTGGAGGAGCTCAACTGCGACGGCGTGATGATCGCGACGCCCGCCGGCTCCACCGCCTACAATCTGTCGGCGCATGGGCCGATCCTGCCGCTCGATGCCCCGCTTCTGGCGCTGACGCCAGTGAGTCCTTTCCGACCGCGCCGCTGGCGTGGGGCGCTGCTGTCCAACAAGGCGACCATACGCTTCGACATCTTGGAAGCCGAAAAGCGCCCGGTGAATGCCGCGGCCGATCATACCGAGGTCAAGGCGGTGGCCTCCATCACCGTGCGGGAATCGCCGACGGCGACGGCAACTTTGCTGTTCGATCCGAATCATTCATGGAACGAACGCATCCTTGCCGAGCAGTTCCGCTACTGAGCCGGCGCAACGATACTGTTTCGATTAAGCGTCGCGATTAAGGTTACGTCTTCACAATCGCTGTATTTCGGTCCGTTTCTGTTGACAAATCGAGGACTTGCGCCTAACTGCAACACCGATCTTGCAGGCGCGCGGCGCCTGCCGCGGCTACTGTGTCGCGATTTTCCCAACCAACAAAGACAACAAACACTTGTCCTCAGACACCACGATCGCTCAAGAAGCGTTGACATTCTCAGACCTCGGCCTGTCGCCGAAGGTGCTCTCCGCAGTCACCGATGCCGGCTACACCAAGCCGACGCCGATCCAGGCCGGCGCCATCCCGCATGCGCTGCTCGGCAAGGACGTGCTGGGTATCGCCCAAACCGGCACCGGCAAGACCGCTTCCTTCGTGCTGCCGATGCTGACGCGCCTGGAAAAGGGCCGGGCGCGAGCCCGCATGCCGCGCACGCTTATCCTCGAACCGACCCGTGAGCTGGCCGCGCAGGTCGAGGAAAACTTCATCAAATACGGCAAGAACCACAAGCTCAACATCGCGCTTCTGATCGGCGGCGTCTCATTCGACGAGCAGGACAAGAAGCTCGAGCGCGGCGCCGACGTGCTGATAGCTACGCCCGGCCGCCTGCTCGACCACCGTGAGCGCGGCAAGCTCCTTCTCAACGGCGTCGAGATTCTCGTCATCGACGAGGCCGACCGGATGCTCGACATGGGCTTCATTCCCGACATCGAGCGCATCTGCGAGATGATCCCGTTCACGCGCCAGACGCTGTTCTTCTCGGCGACGATGCCGCCGGAGATCACCAAGCTCACCGAGAAATTCCTGCATGCGCCGGTCCGTGTCGAGGTTTCCAAGGCGGCCTCCACCGCAACCAGCATCACGCAGCGGCTGGTGAAATCCGGCGCGAAGCCATGGGACAAGCGCGAGACCCTGCGCAACCTGATCAAGGCCGAAGACGCGGAACTGAAGAACGCAATCATCTTCTGCAACCGCAAGATCGAAGTATCGGAGCTGTTCCGGTCGCTGCTGAAGCATGATTTCGATGCCGGCGCGCTGCATGGCGACATGGACCAGCGCGCCCGCATGCAGATGCTCGCCAATTTCCGCGACGGCAAGCTGCGCTACCTCGTAGCCTCGGACGTCGCCGCGCGCGGTCTCGACATTCCCGACGTCAGCCACGTCTTCAACTACGATGTGCCGATCCATGCCGAGGACTATGTCCATCGCATCGGCCGCACCGGCCGCGCCGGCCGCGCCGGCAAGTCCTTCACCATCGCCACCCGCTCCGACACCAAGTATGTCGACGCGATCGAGAGGCTGATCGGCACCAAGATCGAGTGGCATGACGGCGACCTGTCGACCGTGACCGAGAGCGAGGGCGAGGAGCAGCCGCGCCGCGGCCGCGGCGCCCCGCGTCGCGCCGGCCGCAAGGACGAGGACCGCAAGGACGATCGCAAAGAACGCGGCGAGCGCAAGAAGGACCGTCACGCCAAGCGCGACGAGACGCCCGATACCGCGCGCGCGGAACAGCCCGTCGCCGAAGTGGCCGATATCGCCGAACGCCGCGCCCGCAAGGACGCGATCCGTTCCGAGAACGAGCGCAAGGGCCCGGGCAACCGTCACGAGCAGCGCGGCGACGCCCGCCCGCAGCGCGACCGCCCCGGCCGCCACCGTCAGGAAGAAGACGACGCAACCGTCGGCTTCGGCGACGACGTGCCGGCCTTCATGCGGATCGTCGCGAAGGTCTGAAGTCGATCCCAGCATAGCCTGGAATGAAAGCGGCCCCCTAAACGGGGCCGCATTTCTTTTTCTGCTTCGCCCGAAGCAAGCCGGCCAAAGGCGATGCCTACATCGGTCCCGGCATCATCTTGGTCGGCTTCTCAAGCATCGGGAACTCGGCCTTGCTGCATTTCACGTTCGGGTTCGTTGGACTGAACATGCCGTTCGGATTGTCCCTGAACAGCCATGCATGCAGGTCGTAGTGGACGAACTCTCTCGGAATGAGCGGATAGTGGCCTTCCATCGGCCCCATGAATTTTTGGCCGAACAATGTCGGGGCCGCCTTGGTGTCCGGTGTCAGCGGCACCAGCCATTCCACGCCGACCAGCTTCAAGCCCTTCTTCGTCGGCTCGTAGATCAGGACGTTGGGCTTCATCGGGTCGAGCGGCTTGCCGACGCTCGGGACGTTGACGAAATGGATGCCCATCGCGCCCTTCGGATAGTACATCGCGCCGTCTATCTTCTCGCCGCTATAGTGGACGCAGCCGACAGTCGACAAATAGAGGTCGCGGACAGCGGCCGTGTAATCTTGATACTTGACCAGCGATTTCTTCAAGGCTTCGATGTCGGCCTTGTTGGCGTCCTCGGCCCGGGCCGTCGCGACCCCGAACGATGTGCCGATGAGACACGCCAAAGCGAGGACGCCGCAGCGCCCCAAGCGAGCTGTTTTTGTCATGCATTCCTCCCAGATTCCTTGATCTGGCCGTGCAAGACCGGGGCGGCAGGTGTTGATTGCGCGGCCAATTCACCGCCCCATCCCCTCTGGAACAGCAGGATGGTAGTCCTTTCACGGGTTCCAGAAAAGCATCAATTAGAACAAGCTAATGCCCTAAGACCTTCGATCCCATCTTTGGACCATTTCAAACAAAAACGACCCCCGTACGGGGGCCGTTTGCCTTGATGGTGTTTTGCGCCTCTACGCGCCGTTTTCTCTCAGGTGAGCGGCGACAGCTGGATTTCGACGCGGCGGTTCTGCTCGCGGCCGGCGGCGGTCGCATTGGATGCGATCGGGCGGGTCTTGCCGAAGCCGGTGACGGCGAAGCGGCGCTGATCGACGCCCTGGCCGGACAGGTAATTTGCGACGGCAAGCGCGCGACGCTGCGACAGATCGAAATTGTGCTGGTCGCCGCCGGTCGAATCGGTGTGGCCGAAAACGTCCACCGTGGTCTGGCGGAATTTCTTCAGCACCAGCGCGACCGAATTCAGCACCGGATAGAAGCCCGGCTTCACCGCGTCCTGGTCGACATTGAAGGTGATGTCGGACGGCATGTTGAGGATGATCTGGTCGCCGCTGCGGGTGACGCTGACGCCGGTGCCCTGCAACTGACGGCGAAGCTCCGCCTCGTTCTGGTCCATCGTCGCGCCGATCGCGCCGCCGGCGAGCGCGCCGATGCCGGCACCGATCAGGGCGTTGCGGCGGTCATTGCCGCCGGCCAGCAGACCGAGGCTGGCACCAGCCAGCGCGCCGAGGCCGGCGCCGGCTGCCGTATTGGAGATCTTCTGGTCGCCGGTATACGGATCGGTGGTGGTGCAGGCGCTCACCAATAGAGCCGTCGCCACGGCGACGAGCACAGTCTTCTTCATGAGATTGGTCCCTCTCCAATTCGCGGCCTTTGCGGCCGCGCCAAATCAGCCCTTCCGCAGCCTTGTAGCATGAAATGCGGCGAAAAACGGAACGGGAATGCGGCCGGCAAAGTCCGGCGGTCGTTCCCGCTTCGCGTCTACCACAAATTCTTGCCGTCGATGACCACCACCTCGACCTTATCCAGGTCGAAATCGTCGAACAGGCGCGAATTGACGCTGATCTTCGGGTTGTCGAAGTCCGGCTTTCCGGTCGACCAATCGGGGGTTTCGGTGAAGGTGCCGCAGCCGCAGGTGGCGCAGAAACCATGCTTTACGGTCTTTGAGCCCCAGCGGTAGAAGGAGACGTTCTGCGGCGGGCTCGTGAGCTTGAATTGCGACGGCACATAATACGCCCATAGCGACCCGCGCTTCGAGCAGAACGAGCATGTGCATTGCGTCACCGTCCGCGGCGCCTCGGCAACCTCGAAGGTTGTCGCCTTGCAATGGCAGCTTCCCTTGATGGTCATGAACTCACCTCTCCCATTGTCCGCCACGCGCTTTCTTTCACGCAATTCCGAACGGAAAACCTGGAATTGCTCCGTGGCAAGGCAACATAAAGAAGCCGTCCTGACAACCGTCTGTCAGCAGGGTATGCAGCCTTCTGCTGCCGTGGATCGAGGCCCGGGTCTTGCCTCCCGCGGCAGGTCCAAAGCCCTAGTAAGAGGGTGGTGGCACGAACAGGCAGATCGTCTTGCCGGCGTCGAGCCCGGCCTGATGCGCGCACCAGTGATATTCGCCGTCGGGCGAATTCTTGACCCGCTTGTCGCTATAGGCCACCACCTCGCCCGTGCCTTTTATGACATAGCCTTCGGGCCGCTCGCTGATCGATGACTGCGGCACCTCCTTGCAATCGAAGTTGGCACAACAGGCAAAGGGGTATTTCCAGCCTTGCGGCATAACCGCCGTAGGCTGGGCGTCGTGCGCGATGGCCGGCGGCGCCAGCACCGAGATGGCTCCAACAGCGAACAGGGAGAACAAAAGTCGGCCAGCCGGTCGAACGGCTTGGGCCGATCTTGATATGGCAGCAGACATCGAAACGTTCCTTTCGAGCATCAAGCGTTTTCGCTTGCCCGTTCCCGGAACGTATCTTCCCAGTGGCCGGATCGTCGGTCGCAGATATGCCGCACCCGGCCATAAATGCTTTTATTCCCAGCGCAAAGGCTGGGCTGATTCCTCGGTTGGCGCAAGCATCCGCTTGCATCGGCAAAGCCGCGCTTCACGCCAACCCCTGCTATCCAGAATCGTGTGCCGGCTTGGTTAACGACCGGTTAGCCGCACGGAACTGGTGCCGGACAACGGGATTCGGCTCAAGCTGGTTCCAAGCGTTCAGCCGGGAACATGCCCATCATACTGCGGCAGGTCGTCGGCGATTGTGAACCACTTCGCCTTGGACCCGACAAAGATGTGCGCGGTCGGCCGTATGGTCGGATCGTCGACCAGCGTCCCCATGGCGATATGCACATAGGCGCCGTCGCGGACCAACGAATAGATGAGCGAGCCGCATCGCCCGCAATGCGCGTCGTGGCCAGTTTCGTCACCGTAGATCAGCAGCGGGTCATCGCCGGCGGTCAGGCGAAACTTTTCGCGCTCGATGCCGGCGAAGGGTTTGAACGCCGACCCCGTGGTGCGCCGGCAGTTCGAGCAATGGCAGTTGGCGGCATAAACGAATTCGTCCGCAACCTCATAGTGGACTGCGCCGCAGAAGCATTTTCCGGTAAGTTTGCGCGTCACCGGCTCCTCCCTCGTGCGACGCGGGGACCCCTAGTCGAGGTCCGCCACTGCTTCGCCCGCGCCGCCCTCGATGCGATGCGAGAGCGAGGCTTCCATGAACTCGTCGAGATCGCCGTCGAGCACGCTCGACGGCGAAGTGCTTTCGACGCCGGTGCGCAGATCCTTCACGAGCTGATAGGGCTGCAGCACGTAGGAGCGGATCTGGTGGCCCCAGCCGATGTCGCTCTTCGACGCCTCGGTAGCATTGGCGACCGCCTCGCGCTTCTTCAGCTCTTCCTCGTAAAGCCGCGAGCGCAGCATTTCCCAGGCCTTGGCGCGGTTCTTGTGCTGCGAGCGCTCGGCCTGGCAGGCGACCGCGATGCCGGTCGCCAAATGGGTGATGCGCACCGCCGAGTCGGTGGTGTTGACGTGCTGGCCGCCCGAACCCGAGGAACGATAAGTGTCGATGCGCACATCGGATTCGGAAACATTGATCTCGATCGAGTCATCGATGACCGGATAGACCCAGACGCTGGCGAAGGAGGTGTGGCGCCGCGCGTTGCTGTCGTAGGGCGAAATGCGCACCAGGCGATGGACGCCGGACTCGGTCTTCAGCCAGCCATAGGCGTTGTGGCCCTTGATCAGCACGGTGGCGGACTTGATGCCCGCTTCTTCGCCGTCATGGATTTCCAGAACCTCGACCTTGAAGCGGCGGCGCTCGGCCCAGCGCGTGTACATGCGCAGGAGCATCGAGGCCCAGTCCTGGCTCTCGGTGCCGCCGGCGCCAGCATGGATTTCGAGATAGCTGTCGTTGGCGTCGGCCTCGCCCGAGAGCAGCGTCTCGACCTGGCGGGCCTTCGCCTCGCCCTGCATCGAACGCAGCGCCGCCTCCGCTTCCGCGATAATGCCGTCGTCGCCCTCTTCCTCGCCGAGTTCGATCAGGCCGATATTGTCTTCCAGCGCCTGCGTCATCCCCTTGACGGCGGCGATGCCGTCCTCGAGCTCCTGGCGCTCCCGCATCAGCTTCTGCGCTTCGATCGGATCATTCCAGAGGCTGGAATCCTCGGCGCGCGAATTCAGGTATTCAAGCCGCTTTACAGCCTGGTCCCAGTCAAAGATGCCTCCTCAGCAGGGTTATCGCCTGCCTGATCTCGTCGACAATGTTGAGCGTTTCCGCGCGCATGGCTCTTCGTTCGGTCCTGTTCTTTTCGGTCTTTTCGGAATAGGCGCGATACATAGGCACGGCATCGCTGCCTGTAAAGCGAAATGGGCCGGCATCAACCTGCCGGCCCATTGCGAAATCCGGCAACGTCAGTAGAGGCCGCCGCCGCCGTCCTGGATGGCCTGGTTGGCCTGCGGCGACAGCCCCGCGCCGGAGCCGTTGGAGCCATCGGCGCCCATGCCGATCACCCAGTAGCTGTCGGCCGGACCGGTGCCGGGCTTGAAAGCCTCGATGATGGTGTTCGGATCGCCTTCGGCGGCACGCATGCCGGTCTTGCGGTTGATTGCGATCAGCTTCATGCCATCGGGAACCTGGAAGTCGGTGTTCGGCTTGCCGTCGAGCGCAACGCGCATGAAGTCCTTGAAGATCGGGGCCGCCAAGCCGCCGCCAGTGGCGCCATGGCCAAGGCCGCGTGGCGTGTCGTAGCCCATATAGAGGCCGACGACGAGGTTCGGGGTGAAGCCGATGAACCAGGCGTCCTTCTCGTCATTGGTCGTGCCGGTCTTGCCGGCGATGTGGCGGCCGAGCTCGCCGACGGTTGCGCCGGTGCCGCGCTGCACGACGCCCTCCATCATCGAGGTGATCTGGTAGGCGGTCATCGGGTCGAGCACCTGCTCGGAATTGTCGACCAGCTCCGGCTCCGGCTGGTTCTTCCACTCGGCGGCGTTGCAGCCTTCGCAGCCGCGCTCGTCCTGCTTGAACACCGTCTTGCCGTAACGGTCCTGGATGCGGTCGATCAGCGACGGTTTGATCGATTTGCCGCCATTGGCCATGATCGAATAGGCCGAGACCATGCGCATGACGGTCGTCTCGCCGGAGCCCAGCGCCATCGGCAGATAGGGCGCCAGATGATCGTAGACGCCAAAGCGCTCGGCATATTCCACGACCAGTTTCATGCCCATGTCGTTGGCGAGCCGCACGGTCATCAGATTGCGCGACTTCTCGATGCCGGAGCGCAAGGTGGCCGGGCCGGCGACCGTGCCGTCATAGTTCTTCGGCGTCCAGGTGGTGTTGCCGCTCTGGATGGTGATCGGGCCGTCCATGATCACCGAGGCCGGCGTATAGCCATTGTCGAGCGCCGCCGAATAGACGATCGGCTTGAACGAGGAACCGGGCTGGCGCATCGCCTGGGTGGCGCGGTTGAATTCCGACTGCGCGTAGGAGAAGCCGCCGACCATGGCGAGCACGCGGCCGGTGTGCGGATCCATGGCGACGAGGCCGCCCTCGACCTCCGGCACCTGGCGCAGCATGTAGGTGTTGTCGGAGCCGTCATTCTTCTGCACGAAGACCACATCGCCGGGCTCCAGCACTTCCGCCGGAGACTTCGCCCTGACGGACTTGCCGTTGACGAAGTGGCGCATGGCGAAGCCCATGTCTTCCTTGCTGACAGTGCCCTGGACGCGTTCCTTGACCAGATCGCCGGAAATCTGCCGCGTCGGCTGGATGCCGATGGTCAGGCCGGTTGCCGAGCTGTCGAGCACGACGGCCAGCGTCCATTCCGGCACGTCCTCGAGGCCCTTCACATTGCCGAGCGGCACGCCCCAGTCGCCGGAAACGTCGATATGCGTCACCGGACCGCGATAGCCGCGCAGCATGTCGTATTTGAGCAGGCCGTTCTGCATCGCCTTGCGGGCGATAAGCTGGATTTTGGGATCGAGCGTGGTGCGCACCGACAGGCCGCCCTCGTAAAGCGCATTCTCGCCGTAGCGCGCGATGATCTGGCGGCGGACTTCCTCGGTGAAGTACTCGCCGGCAAACAGATAGGAGCCGTTGCGGCGCGGCGTCACGCCGAGCGGTTCGGCCTTGGCCTTGTCGCCCTCCTCGCGGGTGACGTAGCCGTTCTCGACCATCTGGTCGATGACCCAGTTGCGGCGCTCCAGGGCACGGTCGGCGTGCTTGAAGGGGTGATAGTTGTTCGGGCCTTTCGGCAACGAGGCGAGATAAGCCGCCTCGGCGA
The DNA here is from genome assembly GCF_006440815.1 of Mesorhizobium sp. B2-8-3. Classification (NCBI taxonomy): domain Bacteria; kingdom Pseudomonadati; phylum Pseudomonadota; class Alphaproteobacteria; order Hyphomicrobiales; family Phyllobacteriaceae; genus Mesorhizobium; species Mesorhizobium sp. B2-8-3. The sequence goes on along the minus strand of NZ_VFTW01000023.1, from coordinate 66,726 downwards.
CCGTCAGCTCGTTGACCGATTTGTCGAAATAGGTGAGCGCGGCGCCCGCGACGCCATAGGCGCCGAAGCCGAAGAAGATTTCGTTGAGATAGAGCTCGAGGATGCGGTCCTTCGAATAGGCCTGCTCGATGCGGAAGGCCAGGATCATCTCCTTGATCTTGCGCTCATAGGTCTGATCGGAAGAGAGCAGGAAGTTCTTGGCCACCTGCTGGGTGATCGTCGAGGCGCCGACCTGCCGCCGGCCGGAACCGAAATTCTGCAGATTGACGATGATGGCGCGGCCAAGACCGGTGATGTCGATGCCCGGATGGTTGTAGAAGTTCTTGTCCTCGGCCGACATGAAGGCGGCCTTGACGCGGTCCGGGATGGCCTGGATCGGCAGATAGAGACGCCGCTCGCGCGCATATTCAGCCATCAGCGCGCCGTCGGAGGCATGGATGCGCGTCGTCACCGGCGGTTCGTATTTGGCCAGAACCTCGTAGTCGGGCAGGTCCTTCGTCAGATGGCTGATGTAGATGGCAAGACCGGCCGCCACCAGCAGCGCCAGCGTCGTGCCGATGCCAAAGAAATAGCCGATGAGACGAATCATGCCCGCTCCAGTCCGAGGTTCGGGAATTTCCTAGACGAAGCCGACAGTCGCGCAAGCTTCCAGGGGCGGTCCCAATCCGCAATCGAAAAACCCATGTCGCGACCATGTGGACAAAATACGGCAGCGCGAAATTTGAGGACTCGGTTGGCGAATAATAACGCCGGGTGTTGTCGTCATGCAACGCTGCTTGTGGTTGTAGACGTCCGGCGGTCGTGGGCGGCGGGGTCAGCCACCCGTCGCGGTTCCGGTCTTGGCGGCGGCAAACAGGGCAACCGCGTTGGTTATGCTTTGCGCCGCCTTGCCGCGCCAGTCGGCGTTGAGCAGCTGCGCCTCGTCCTTGACGTTGGAGAGGTAGCCGAGCTCGACCAGGACGGACGGCACGTCCGGGGCCCTGAGCACCCTGAAGCCGGCCGAGCGCTGCGGATTGTTGATCAGGCCGACGCTGGTCGACAGCTGACCGACCAGCGTATGGGCGAAGCTCATCGAGAAACCATGCGTTTCACGGCGGATCAGGTCGATCAGGATGTCGGTGACTTCCTTGTTGTCGTCCTCGATCTTCATTCCGGCGAACTGGTCGGACAGGTTCTCGCGATCCGCGAGCGCCTGGGCCTCCGGATCGGAAGCCTTGTCCGAGAGCGTGTAGACCGTGGCGCCGCGAAGGCCTTTGATGGCGATCGTATCGGCATGGATGGAGATCAGGAGGTCGGCCTCGTGCTGGCGCGCGATGCGCACGCGCTCGTCCAGCGCCAGATACACGTCGTTGTCGCGTGTCATGTAGACATCGTATTTGCCGACCGCGGCCAGCTTGTCGCGCAGTTCCTTGGCAAAAGCGAGCGTGACATCCTTCTCGACCGTGCCGGCGGAGCTTTCGGCGCCGCCATCGACGCCGCCATGGCCGGGATCGATAACCACCGTGAAGCGATGGCCGGGCGCCGAGACCGGTCCGGTGCCGACCCGCTCGCCCTTTTCGGTCGAAACCGTCGAACCGGTCGTCAGCGACTGGTTGGCGAGAGCTTCGTCGAACTCCCGCTCGGAGGCAGCCGACATATCGATGGCGATGCGATAGCCGCTGCCGTCGTCGTTCTTGAGCACGTCGAGCTTGTCGACGGCGAAAGGGCCCTTGCCGGTGAGGATCAGGCGCGAGCCATGTCGCTGATCGCCGTAGCGAACGGCCCGCACAAGGCCGTGCGGCTTCACATCCTTGGCGTCGAGCGCGAATCGCGTGCGCGGCAGATCGACGACGAGGCGATTGGGGCCGCGCAGCAGGAACCATTTGACGTCCGGCTCGCGGTCGAAATTCACGACGATGCGCATCTTTGTGGCGTCGCCGGCCATCTTGTAGCCGGTCGCGCCAAGCAGGGTGTCGGCACGCGCGGCGGCTGTAAGGCAGAACAACAGTGCCAGCAGCAAGGCAGTCCAGGCCACGCGCAGGAAATGCCCAGCGGCCCCACCCCTCTTGTCTGCGGCGCCCGCCGGTCCCATCTCTTATCCGTCGCTCCCGGTTTGACGCATTGCGCCCGGTTTTCTCGCAGAGTGCCTGTCAGGCTGCCAACTCGATTAACGATTGGTATTCAGAGAAGGTTAACCAAGCCTTTCATGGAGCGGGAAGAAGGCACGTTCCCGGGGGGAAGCGCTTTTTGCCGGCATCCGAAATCGGGGTTGCCTTCCATCCCGCCAAATCATAAAAGCGACGTTGGATCACTGCAATCCTGGAACCGCTCGCCTCAGCAGTTTCCTGCCAAAGGTTGGATGCAAAGGCGGCTCCTTTACCCTTCCAGGCTCGGGTGGTCGCGACGATTTTCGCAGGTGTGCCCTCGTGGCGGGGAATCGCTTGCGTGAGGAAAACGGCCGGGTTGGTCCCGTGCCGGCTCTTTATGAGCAAACAAGCTGGTCCGGCTCAGCCCGGGCTTTGGTTCAAAAGGTTCTGCTGGGTGCCGATGGCTTCAAGCGCAATCATGGAAAGGTCCGCATCGAACCGCGCCATAATGGCTGCGGGCGGCACCGCCATTGCGCTCAAGCGGCGGCCGGCGGACGTTCAATTATCCGGCATGCACACAGATACAGGCGCACAGCGGCGGGCATTGCCACGCCAGCTGCGGCTGTCGGCTGCCGGCAGGAAACAAAATAATGCCCAACAAGATGCTGATAGACGCCTCCCACCCGGAGGAAACACGCGTTGTTGTCGTTCGCGGTAACCGCATCGAAGAATTCGACTTTGAATCCCAGGACAAAAAGCAGCTCAAAGGAAACATCTACCTCGCCCGCGTAACCCGCGTCGAACCTTCCCTCCAGGCAGCTTTTGTCGAATATGGCGGCAACCGTCACGGTTTTCTCGCCTTCAGTGAAATTCATCCCGATTATTACCAGATCCCGGTCGCCGACCGTCAGGCCCTGCTGCGCGCCGAAGCGCAGGAGGCCGAAGACGAAGACGACGAGGAGGCCGAGAACGGCGAAGAGCAGCAGGCGCGCGATCGCGGCGGCCGGCGCAACCGCCGGCGCGGCGGCAAGAACCGCGACCGCGGCGAGCACAAGCACGCTTCCTCGGAGAACGAGGAAAGCACGGTCGAGGCTATAGCTGACGAAACCGCCGCTGAGGTTGTCAGGGGCGAGGAAGCCGGCGGCGAGACCGCCGATACCCCGGCAGAAAATGCCGGAGCAGTCTCCGAGGCCATCGAGGCCGTATCGGAAGCGGCTGAAGAATCCGCCGGCGAAGCTGGCGGAGATGACGCCACGGACGATGAGGATGGCAAGCCATCCGAAGGTGGCCCGACCTCGATTGCCGCCAGCATCGAAGCAGATGTGATTTCCGAGGCGGTCCCGCAGGCGGATCAGCCCGAGCAGAGCGGCGAAGCCGCCGCCAGCGACAATGATCGCGGCATGCTGGAGGACGTCTCGGCCTCGCACTCGGACGAGCACGAGGTCGAATCGGTCGGCGCCGAGGACGCGCTCGAGGAAATCCGCAACCGCCGCAAGCCGGTGCGTCGCCAGTACAAGATCCAGGAAGTCATCAAGCGCCGCCAGATCCTTTTGGTGCAGGTGGTCAAGGAAGAGCGCGGCAACAAGGGCGCGGCGCTCACCACCTATCTGTCGCTTGCCGGCCGCTATTCAGTGCTGATGCCGAACACGGCGCGCGGCGGCGGCATCTCGCGCAAGATCACCAACGCCCAGGACCGCAAGCGGCTGAAGGAGGTCGTGACCGATCTCGACGTGCCGCAGGGCATGGGCGTCATCCTGCGCACCGCCGGCGAAAGCCGCACCAAGGCGGAGATCAAGCGCGACTACGAATATCTGATGCGGCTTTGGGAAAACGTCCGCAACCTGACGCTGCAGTCCTCGGCCCCTGCCCTGGTCTATGAGGAAGGCAGCCTGATCAAGCGTTCGGTGCGCGACCTCTACAACAAGGACATCGACGAGATCCTTGTCTCCGGCGAAGACGGCTACCGCGAGGCCAAGGATTTCATGCGCATGCTGATGCCGAGCCACGCCAAGGTGGTTCAGCCATTCCGCGACACCACGCCGATCTTCGTGCGCAACGGCATCGAGGCGCAGCTCGATCGCATGCTGCAGCCGCAGGTGACGCTGAAGAGCGGTGGCTACATCATCATCAACCAGACCGAGGCGCTGGTTTCGATCGACGTCAACTCCGGCCGCTCCACCAAGGAACATTCGATCGAGGAGACCGCGCTCCACACCAATCTGGAAGCGGCAGAGGAAGTCGCGCGGCAGTTGCGATTGCGCGACCTTGCCGGCCTGATCGTCATCGACTTCATCGACATGGAGGAGAACCGCAACAACCGCTCCGTCGAGAAGCGGCTGAAGGATCACCTCAAGAACGACCGCGCCCGTATACAGGTCGGCCGCATCTCACACTTCGGCCTGATGGAAATGTCGCGCCAGCGCATCCGCGCCAGCGTGCTGGAATCGACCATGAAGCCTTGCCCGCATTGCGGCGGCACGGGCCATGTGCGCTCCGATTCCTCCGTGGCGCTGATGGTCGTGCGGGCGATCGAGGAATTCCTGCTCAAGGATTCGCGCAGCCACATCATCGTGCGCACACCGGCGGCGACCGCGCTCTATGTGCTCAACCACAAGCGCGCCAACCTGCTGGAGCTCGAAGCCCGCTTCGGCCTGACGATCACGATCGAGGCCGACGAGACGCTCGGCACTCAGCACTACGCGATCTTCCGCGGCGCCGTTGCCGAGAAGCCGGAAGGCTTTGTCGAGGTGCGCAGCCTGCCGGCCTATGTCGAGCCGGAAGAGCCCGAGGACGAGATCGTCGTCGAGGAAGATGAAGAGGAAGTCTCGGTCCCGGCCGAACAGCCGCGCCACGCGCAGCAGGGCCAGCATCAGCAGCGATCCGAGGATGGCGAAGGCCGTGATCGCAAGCGTCGCAAGCGTCGGCGGCGGCGCGGCGGCAGGGATCGCGACCGCGAGCACAACGGGGACGTCGCGGCGGCGCCGATGGAAGCCGGCGAAGCCGATGATGATGCAACGGAAGAGACCACCGAGGAGGTGACCGCCGGCGACGAGGCCGTGGCGGCCGCTGCCGACGACGGTTCCGGAAAGAAGCGCCGGCGCGGGAAGCGCGGTGGCAAGCGCAACCGCCGAGAGGACGAAGCTTCAGATGCCGTTGCCGGCGAAACGGTCGGCGATATCGAGGGTGAGTCGGTTGAAGGCCAGGACGCCGTAAGCGAGCCGGCAATAGCCGCTCCCGCGGAAGAACCTGCCGCCCCGGCGGCGGCTAATGACGATGCCGAGACGATCGAAAAGCCGAAGAAGCCCCGCCGTTCGAGGGCTAAGAAGGTGGCCGAGGAAGCCGCGGCCGAGACGGTGTCCGAACCGGTGGCCGAGGCCCAGGTCGCGCCCGTGGCTGCCGAGCCGGAGCCCGTGGCAGCTGCGGCATCCGAGGCGGAGCCTGCCGCCGGCGCCCACCCGACGCGGCGCAAGCCACAGTCAGTCGACGCGCCGGTTGTTCCCGTCGTGTCGTCGAATGTAAGCGACGAAGCCAAGGCCGAGGACAAGCCGAAGCGCGGCGGCTGGTGGCAGCGCAAAGGCTTTTTTTAAGCCTTTCAGGTCGTTAGGCTGATCTTTCGAAAGAATCCCGTGCCGCATCCGGCGCGGGATTTTTCATTTCGCCGGCAGCCCTTTTCAGTTTTTTCAGCTTGGGTCCGCTGGAAAACCGCCAGCACTTTGCTGCTCTACGGCGCGAAGATCGACCAGTTCATCATCCGGGCGAGCTTCTCCATGGCGATTGAGCCGAGTTTGGAGTTGCCGTTCTCGTTGAGTCCGGGCGACCACACCGCCAGCGAAGCAACCCCTGGCACGATGCCGAGAATGCCGCCGCCGACCCCGCTTTTGCCGGGGATACCGACGCGGAAGGCAAAGTCGCCGGAACCGTCATAGTGGCCGCAGGTCAGCATCAGCGCGCCGATGCGGCGCGCCCGTTCGGCCGAGACGACCGAATGCCCGGTCGCCGGGTTCCTGCCGCCATTGGCGAGGAACCGGCCGGCCATGGCAAGCTGGCGGCAACTCACGGCAATCGCGCAATGGTGGAAATAGACACCTAGCGCCAGCTCCGGTTCGTGATGGAGATTGCCGAAGGATTTCATGTAGTTGGCCAGGGCGAAATTGCGGTAGCCGGTGGCGCGCTCGGATGCCGCGACCTCGCGGTCGATGATGATCGTCTCGTCATCGGCGAGGAACTGGATGAAGCGCAGGATTTCGCCTATCGCCTCACGCGGCTGATGGCCGGCGAGCAGGACGTCGGAGACGACGATGGCGCCGGCATTGATGAACGGATTGCGCGGGATGCCGTTCTCGTGTTCGAGCTGGACGATCGAGTTGAACGGATTGCCGGACGGCTCGCGGCCGACGCGATGCCACAGCGCATCGCCGACCTTGCCAAGCGCCAGCGTGAGCGTGAAGACTTTCGAGACGCTCTGGATCGAAAAGGGTTGATCGGCATCGCCGGCAAGCATGACGCGGCCGTCATTGGTCACGGCGGCGATGCCGAATTTCTTCGGGTCGACCTTGCCGAGCTGCGGGATGTAGGTCGCCACCTCGCCGCGATCGGTACGCTGCGCCATTTCGGCGGCCACTTCGGCCAGTGCCTGCTCGAGTTCCGGCATGGCTTCTATTTCAGCCAGCGTTCGATGCGCGCCAGCGCCTCGACCATCTCGTCATGGCTGCCGGCATAGGAAAAGCGCATGGTGCGGTGGCCCTGCAGCGGGTCGAAATCACGGCCGGGCGTCGCCGCGACATGCGCCTCGGCCAGCATCTTGCGCGCAAAAGCCATGCTGTCGTTGGTGTGGCGGGTGACATCGCAGAACGCATAGAAGGCGCCGTCCATCGGCGCGGCGAGCGCGAAGCCGAGTTCCGGCAGGCGCTTCATCAGAAGGTCGCGGTTCCAGGCATAACGCGCCTTCACCTTTTCCAGCTCTTCGGTCGCCTTGAAAGCCTCGATCGCAGCGACCTGCGACAGCTCCGGCGGCGAGATGTAGAGGCTCTGGGCGACACGCTCGACCGGCCGCACCAGTTCTTGCGGCAGCACCATCCAGCCGATCCGCCAGCCGGTCATGCAATAATATTTCGAGAAGGAATTGATCACGGTGACACCGGCGCCGTGCGCCAGCGCGGTGACATCTGGCGCCGCGTAGGCCAGCCGGTGATAGATTTCGTCCGAGATCACGGCGATGCCGAGTTCCTCGGCCGTCTTCACCAGCGCGGCAAGTTCATCCGCCGGAATGACCGCGCCGGTCGGATTGGCGGGGCTGGCGAACAGCACGCCCTTCAGCGGCTTGTCGCGATGCGCGGCCTTGAGGTGCTCGGCATGCAGATAGGCATCCGCGCCGAGCTCGATTTCGACGATCTCGATGCCGAGCGCGGCCATGATGTTGCGGTAGGCCGGATAGCCGGGCGCGGCGATGGCGACGCGGTCGCCCGGATCGAACATGGCCAGGAAAGCGAGGTTGAAGGCGGCGGACGAGCCTGTCGTGACGGCAATGCGCGACGGCGCGACGTCGATCCCATAGTGCTCACCATAATGCGCCGCGATCGCCTTGCGCAGATCGGCGAGACCCAAGGCGTCGGTGTAGCCGATGCGGCCGTGCCGCAGGGCCGCGGCCGCCGCCTCGCGGACGCCGGCCGGCGCGGGATCCGATGGCTGGCCGACGGCCATCGACACCACGGGCACTCCGGTGGCCTTCAGCCGGTTGGCTTCGGCCAGGATGTCCATGGCGTGGAAGGGCTCGACTTCCCCTCGGCGTGAAAGCGAAACGACCATTTGACCTCTTCCAACTGCCATTACTGCCCCGGTTCGAGGGCAGCGCCGCACAAATGCCCGATTGATGTGGGGATCACAAGCGCGCAGGAAGTTACCGGCGCCGACTTTTCATCTTTCGCCCGCTCGTCTACCAGTGGACCTTATGTTGAGCCGACCCCGACCATCGCTTGGCGAATCGATCTCCCTCAGCCGAACCGCGCGCGACTTCGCGACGCTTCTGCTTGCCGCCGTGGTCGCCGTGTCGAGCTCGGTCAGCGCCTTTGCGCAAGGCGTGCCGGTGGTGCGCGACGCCGAGATCGAGGCCTTGGTGCGCGACTATGCCCGGCCGATCTTCGAGGCTGCTGGGCTTGCCAATGACGGCATCGATATCGTTCTGGTCAACGACCAGAGTTTCAACGCCTTCGTCACCGGGCGGCGACTGTTCATCAACACCGGCGCGCTGGTGACCGCCGAAACGCCGAACGAGATCATTGGCGTCATCGCGCACGAGGCCGGCCATATCGCCGGCGGCCACCAGCAGAAATTGCGCGATCAGCTCGACCGCGCCAAGACCATGGCCATCATGGCCACGCTGCTCGGCGCCGGCGCCATGGTGGCCGGCGCCACCACCAACAGCCGCGGCCTTGCCGGCGCCGGCATGGGCGTCGCCGCCGGCGGCGGCGAGATGGCGCAACGCTCGATCCTCGCCTATCGGCGTACCGAAGAAATCACCGCCGACCGTTCGGCGATCACCTATCTCAACGCCACCGGCCAATCCGGCATGGGCATGCTGAAGACCTTCGGCCGCTTCCAGAGCGCGCTCTCGCTCGCCGGCACCCATGTCGACCCCTATCGGATCAGCCATCCGATGCCGCAGGAGCGCATCGCCAACCTGGAAGTGCTCGTCAAGCAGAGCCCGTTCGTCAACGTTGTCGACCCGCCGTCGCTGCAGCAGCGGCACGACATGATGCGCATCAAGATCGCCGCCTATATGCAGGGCCAGGCAGCCGTCGCGCGGCTGATGCGCAGGAACCCGGCCAGCCTTGCCTCGCGCTATGGCGATGCGCAGCAGACCTATCTCTTCGGCAGTCCGGGCGCGGCGCTCACCAAGACGGCGGCGCTGATCAAGGAACAACCGAAGAACCCCTATTTCCATGAATTGCGCGGCGATATCCTGATGAAGGCCAACAAGTCGAAGGATGCGGCGGACGCCTATGCCAAGGCGGTCAGCCTCGATCCAGCGCGCTCCGGCCTGCTGCTGGTCTCGCTCGGCCAGGCGCTGATGGCGGTGGGAACGCCCGATTCGACCCAGAAGGCAGTGGTCCAGCTCAACAATGGCGTTGGGCGGGACAAGGAAAATGCCGACGCTTATCGCTTTCTGGCGCAGGCATATGGCGAACTCGGCGAGATTCCGGCTGCCGATCTCGCCACCGCCGAGGGCCACTATTATGCGGGCGACTACAAAAACGCTAAGATCTTCGCCATGCGCGCTCAACAGAAATTGAAGCGCGGCGAACCCCGCTGGGTCCGCGCGCAGGATATTATAAACTACACGCCATCGAACAAACTCAAATGAACCTCCCGGACATTGGCGGCGACCAAGGCGGACCGGAAAAGGCAAAAGGATCGACAATCATGAACAAGGCAATCCTGCTTGGCAGCGCTGGCGGTCTGGCTGTGGCGCTCGGGATGTTGGCCTTCGGCTTCGTGGCGGGAAACCCGCAGGCCGCGAGGGCCGACACCGTGCAAATCGCGCAGGTCACGTCCTCCACCGATACCAAAGCCTCCGCCGACACCAAGGTCGATCGCAAGGAGGTCGAAGGCATCATCCGCGACTACCTCTTGAAGAACCCGGAGGTTCTGCTCGAGGTGCAGGACGCGCTCGAGGCCAAGCAGAAGGAAGAGCAGCGGCTCGCGGCACTTGGCGTGATCAAGGACTCCAAGGACGAGATCTTCAACTCCACCTTCGACGGCGTCGTCGGCAATCCGAAGGGCAAGGTCACGATCGTCGAGTTCTACGATTACAATTGCGGCTTCTGCAAACGCGCCATCGAGGACATGCAGGTGCTGACCAAGTCCGACCCGGACCTGCGCTTCGTGCTCAAGGAATTCCCGATCCTCAGCCCGGATTCGCAGAAGGCCAGCGTCGTCTCCATGGCGTTCCACCTGATGCATCCGGAAAAATACGGCCAATTCCACACCGCGCTGCTCGGCGGCCAGGGTCGCGCCACCGAAGCGACCGCCATGAAGGTTGCGCTTTCGCTCGGCGCCGACGAGGCAGCGCTGCGCGAGAAGATGAAGGATCCGCGCATCGCCGAAACGCTTTCGCGCACCTATGACCTTGCGACGAAACTGTCGATCACCGGCACGCCGTCCTATGTGGTCGGCAACGAGGTGATCTTCGGAGCGCTCGGCCAGCAGGTTCTGGCGGAAAAGATCGAAGAGGCAAAGAGCGCGCTCTAGACGCGCGCGGTGCAAAAGCCGGCCGCTGTGGACAGCGAAAGAACGCACTTGCGCTCTTTTCGCGGGCGGCTATGCCCATTATAGAGGCGCAGTACGCCGGCTTGGGGTCGGCGTAGAACAAGGTCGGCATATTGAAAACGATTTTCGTCCTCAACGGTCCCAATCTCAATGCGCTCGGCAAGCGCGAACCGGGGATCTATGGCGGCAAGACGCTTGCGGCCATCGCCGAGGACTGCAAGGCGGCCGGCGCCGCGCTCGGGCTCGAGATCGATTTTCGCCAATCCAACCATGAGGGCGATCTGGTCGACTGGATCCAGGAAGCCAGCGAGAAGGCGGCAGGCATCGTCATCAATCCCGGCGCCTACAGCCACACATCGATCGCCATCCACGACGCCATCCGCGCCGCAGCACCGCTGCCCGTCGCGGAAGTCCATCTTTCCAACATCCACGCGCGGGAGCCCTTCCGCCACGTCTCCATGGTCGCGCCGGTCGCTGTCGGCATGATCTGTGGGTTCGGGCCGCTCGGCTACACCCTCGCGCTGCAGGCACTGGCGGCTCGCCTGTGACCGGCCCCCAAACAGAAGGCTCGAAAATGTCGATAAAAAAGACCGGTGTTGACCAGCAACTGATCCGCGATCTGGCGGGCATTCTGAACGACACCAATCTGACCGAGATCGAGGTCGAACTCGGCGACCTCAAGGTGCGCGTCTCGCGCCAAACGCAGGCCGTCCACGCCGTCGCCGCGCCGCTTGCCGCGGCTTCTCCTGCTGCCACGGCAGCGGCTCAGCCCGCAACGGCAGCCGCGGCCGCCGATGTGTCCAAGAACGCAGTGCCCTCGCCGATGGTCGGCACCGCCTACCTGGCACCCTCGCCCGACGCCAAGGCGTTCATCGAGGTCGGCCAGAAGGTCAAGGAAGGCCAGACGCTGCTCATCATCGAAGCGATGAAGACGATGAACCAGATCCCCTCGCCGCGCGCCGGCACGGTGACGGCGATCCTCATCGAGGATGCCCAGCCGGTCGAATACGGCATGCCGCTGGTGGTCCTTGAGTAGAGCCGGGAACAACCAAGAGATGTTCCAGAAGATCCTCATCGCCAATCGCGGCGAAATCGCGCTCCGGGTGCTGCGCGCCTGCAAGGAGCTCGGCATCCAGACGGTGGTGGTCCACTCGACCGCGGATTCCGACGCCATGCATGTTCGGCTTGCCGACGAGAGCGTCTGCATCGGCCCGCCGCCCTCGCGCGAAAGCTATCTCAACATCCACCAGATCGTCGCCGCCTGCGAGATCACCGGCGCCGACGCCGTGCATCCGGGCTACGGCTTCCTGTCGGAGAATGCCAAGTTCGCCGACATCCTGGCGGCCCACAACATCACCTTCATCGGCCCGTCGGGCGACCATATCCGCATCATGGGCGACAAGATCGAGGCCAAGCGCACTGCAAAGCGTCTCGGCATCCCGGTCGTGCCTGGATCCGACGGCGCGATCAGCGAGGAGAAGGAAGCCAAGCGCGTCGCCGCCGAGATCGGCTATCCGGTGATCATCAAGGCCTCCGCCGGCGGCGGCGGCCGCGGCATGAAGGTGGCGCATAGCGAAGCCGACCTCGAAGTCGCGCTGCAGACGGCCAAGTCGGAAGCGGGTGCCGCCTTCGGCGACGACGCCGTCTATATCGAGAAATACCTGGAGAAGCCGCGCCATATCGAGGTGCAGGTGTTCGGCGACGGCGCCGGCCGCGGCGTGCATTTCGGCGAGCGCGACTGCTCGCTGCAGCGGCGCCACCAGAAAGTCTGGGAGGAAGCCAATTCGCCGGCGCTCAATGCCGAGGAGCGTTCGCGCATCGGCGGCATCTGCGCCAAGGCGATCGCCGATCTCGGCTATTCGGGCGCCGGCACGATCGAGTTCCTCTACGAAAATGGCGAGTTCTATTTCATCGAGATGAACACGCGCCTGCAGGTCGAGCATCCGGTGACCGAAGCGATCACCGGCATCGACCTCGTGCACGAGCAGATCCGCGTCGCCTCGGGCGGCGGGCTGTCGGTCAGGCAGGAAGACATCAAGTTCAACGGCCATGCCATCGAGTGCCGCATCAACGCCGAGGATCCGCGCACCTTCACGCCCTCGCCCGGCACGATCACGCATTTCCATACGCCCGGCGGCCTCGGCATCCGCGTCGATTCCGGCGTTTATTCCGGCTACAAAATCCCGCCCTATTACGATAGTCTGATCGGCAAGCTGATTGTGCATGGCCGCAACCGCGTCGAATGCATGATGCGGCTGCGCCGCGCGCTCGACGAATTCGTCGTCGACGGTATCAAGACGACGCTGCCGCTGTTCCGCGACCTTGTCGGCAATCCCGACATCGCCAATGGCGACTACGACATCCACTGGCTGGAAAAATACCTGGCCAAGGGTGAATAGCACGGGGATGCGATGACCCGCCCCTACGCGCCAGGCTATCGCATTCCGACCGACCTGCTGCTCAGGGCCTATGCCTCTGGTGTCTTCCCGATGGCCGAGAGCGCCAACGACCCCGAAGTGTTCTGGGTGCGGCCGGAAACGCGCGGCATCATTCCGCTGGACGGGTTCCACACGCCGCGCAGCTTGAAGAAGACGATCCGCAAGCATCCGTTCGAGATCCGCTACGACTTCGATTTCGAGGCGACGATCGACGGCTGCGCCGAAAAGCGCGAGGAGCGCCGCTCGACCTGGATCAATGCGCCGATCCGCGAAGCCTATGTCGATCTCTATCGATTGGGCCACTGCCATTCGGTCGAGGCGTGGCGCGAGGACCGCCTGGTCGGCGGCCTCTACGGTGTCTCGCTCGGACGCGTGTTCTTCGGCGAAAGCATGTTCGCCAGGGAGACCGACGCTTCAAAGACCTGCCTCTACCATCTCGTCGAGCGGCTGAAGGCGCGCGGCTTCGCGCTGCTCGACACGCAGTTCACCACCGAGCATTTGAAGCGCTTCGGCGCCGTCGACGTGCCGCGCGGCCAGTATGAGAAGCTGCTCGCCGAAGCGCTGAAGGGCGAGGCCGTCTTTTATCCTTGAGTTCGCTCTGCCGCCTCGATCGGCGTCTGCGCATGGAACATCATCTTCCAGCCGTCGGCGCGATGGACATAGCCGGTGCTGACCAAAGCGGCATAGGATTCGCCGTTCTCGCGCGTCGCGCGCGCCTCGTAGGTCAGCATGACGATGTCGCTGCCGGGCTCGACCATGCCCTTCAACTTGATGTCCAGGTCGCGCCATTTGTTGGGCTTGGTGGCGGTCTTTGCGAGATCGGCATTGGTCATCGCCTGCGCCATCTGCGGGAACGCCACCAGGCACTCCACATCGGCATTGGCTTCATAGTAGGCGGAATCGCCTGACCAAAAGCCCTTCTCGATATCGAGAAGCTCCTGCTTGTTGGCGGTGATTGTTTTCGTGACAGTCATCGCGGAATCCTCCTCGCCTTGCCGATTTGAACGGCCAAAGGGCAGGCAGGTTCCGAGATCAGTTCGTGTCGGTGGTATCGTCCGGGGCCGGCGCCGCGTCAGCCGGCTCGGATGCGGCGTCGGCCGGTTGCGCCGGAGCCTTGGGCTTGGCGGCTTCGGTCTTCGGCTTGGCCGTGTCGGCCTTGGCCGCGGTCGGCGGCGGCACGTCCGACTTCTGCTTGCAACCCTTGAGCCAGACGTCATAGACGGCGTGCTCGACGGCGTTGAGGCCCGGGCTTTCGGCAAACATCCAGCCGGTGAAGATGCGGCGGATCTTGCGGTCGAGCGTGATCTCGTCGACCTCGACGAAGGAATCGGTCTTCGGCTGCTCCGTATCCGGCCGCGAATAGCAGACGCGCGGCGTCACCTGCAAAGCGCCGAACTGCACGGTTTCGTCGATATAGACGTCGAAGGTGATGATGCGGCCGGTGATCTTGTCGATGCCGGCGAACTCGGCCACCGGATTGGTGACGCGGCCGGAGGCCGCGGGTGCCGCGGCCGGCGCCTGCGCGGCGGCGAAGGCCGCCGTCGAGGCAACCAGAATGGACGCCGCCGCGATCAGCGCCTTTGAGGTATGGCCGAAAGAACTCATGCAAAATACCGGTGGTTGCGCCCGGGTGATTCTCTCAACGCCCAAGGCTAGTCATGGCTGCGCAGTCAGCAAGCAGCTAAATGCCAATTGTGGCGATAAAGGACCGAAGCGGCGTCTTGGATTACGATCCGAGGGATTACGACCCCGGCGTCCAGGCGTCGTAGTCGCCAGTCACCTGCGGGCGATGCTGGTTGGTCAGGATGGAACCCTGCGGACGATAGGCGCCGGGCGTTCCGGTCAGGTTCGGCCGATGCTCCTTCTGCCACTCGCGAGCCTTGTAGCTCTCGCTCGGTGGAGGTGTATCGACGCGATGATGGATCCAGCCATGCCAGCCCGGCGGGATCTTCGAGGCTTCCGAATAATCGCGATAAATGACCCAGCGGCGGGTGCGACCTTCCGAATCGATGCCGCCCTCATAGTAGACGTTACCGGCTTCGTCCTCGCCGACCCTCTTGCCGAAGCGCCAGGTGTGGAAGCGCGTGCCGAGCGTCTGGCTGTTCCACCAAGTGAAAAACTGCAGCAGGAAAGTTTTCATCCACATCCTCGCGGCGGCAGCGGCTGCGCCTTTCCCCTGCTTATGGCGTCACGCCACCGCGAAGGCAAGGGTTTTGCCATGTCCCGACGTAAATGCTTTGTGCGTCCTTGTCTTGAAGCATGCGGTCGTCCCAGAACCGCTCCACACGTCTGGGCAACAGGCATTAAATCGATGCAGTTGTGCCGCCGGCGGCAACGCGGCTTGCCAAGCGCCGCCTGTCTTTCTAAAGCTCGGCCCGCCCGTTTCGGGCGCGCCTTGAGGGAGGTGACGATTGACCCGGGATCCGTCCGTCGACAGCCGGATCAGCGCCGAAGACATTCGCCGCCGCAAGGGCGGCGTGCCGATCGTCTGCCTTACCGCCTACACCTATCCCGTCGCCCGCCTGCTCGATCCCCATGTCGATCTGCTGCTGGTCGGCGACAGCGTCGCCATGGTCCTGCATGGCCACACCACAACGCTCGGCGCCTCACTCGAGATGATGATCGCGCACGGCCAGGCCGTGATGCGCGGCTCGGCCAAGGCCTGCGTCGTGGTCGACATGCCGGCGGGCAGCTATGAGGCCTCGCCGGCGCAGGCCGCGGCGTCGGCAAGGCGGATCGTCGGGGAGACAGCCTGCCAGGCCGTGAAGCTCGAAGGCGGCGTCGACATGGCCTCCCGGATCGCCGCGATCGCCGCCGAGGGAATACCGGTCATGGGCCACATCGGGCTGCAACCGCAATCGGTGGAGAAGGACGGCGGCTACAAGATCAAGGGCCGGACGGACGACAATATCGCCGCGCTGCTCAGCGATGCCGAGGCGGTGGAACAAGCCGGCGCCTTCTCGGTCGTCATCGAAGGCACGATGGAGGCCGTGGCCGCGAAGCTTACCCATGACATTTCCATACCGACCATCGGCATCGGCGCCAGCGCCGACTGCGACGGCCAGATCCTGGTGATCGACGACATGGTCGGCCTGACTGTCGACCGCGTGCCGAAATTCGTCAAGGAATACGCCGACTTGCGCAGCGCGATAGCGGATGCGGCGGCGCGCTACGCAGCTGAGGTGCGGACCCGCGCCTTCCCCGGCCCCGACCACGTCTTCACGACGGCATCCGGCAAGGACAAGACATGAACGCGCCAATCGTCGTCGACAGCGTCACCGCCCTTCGCGCGCAGGTCCGGGACTGGCGGCAGGCCGGCCTCAAGGTGGCCATGGTGCCGACCATGGGCGCGCTGCATGACGGTCATATCTCGCTGGTCAGGATCGCGCTCGAACGGGCCGAGCGCTGCGTGGTCTCGATCTTCGTCAACCCGACGCAGTTCGCGCCGACGGAAGATCTCGACAAATACCCGCGCCAGCTGGCGCGGGATCTCGACCGGTTACGGGATGCGGGCGCGCATCTCGCCTTCACGCCAAACGTGAGCGAGATGTACCCCTCCGGCTTCGCTACGAAAATCTCGGTCGGCGGCCCCTCCCGCGGCCTGGAGACCGACTTCAGGCCGAGTTTCTTCGACGGCGTCGCGACCGTGGTGGCCAAGCTCTTCCTGCAGGCGGCACCCGATTGCGCCGTGTTCGGCGAGAAGGACTACCAGCAGCTCTGCGTCGTCAGGCAGCTCTGCCGCGATCTCGACTTGCCCGTCGAGATCGTCAGCGCACCGACCGTGCGCGATGCTCATGGCCTCGCCATGTCGTCGCGCAACGCTTATCTGGGTGAGGCCGAGCTCGACATCGCGCGCAAGCTCAATTTGATCCTGCGCCGCACGGCGGCGGCGCTTTCAACCGGCGCGGATGAAGCCGGCGCTATTGATGCCGCCGCGAAGGCCCTGGTCGCCGCGGGTTTCCAAAAGGTCGACTACGTCGCCGCCCGCGCGAGTGTCACGCTCGAGCCCTGGCAGCGGGGGCGCGAGGGCCGCCTGCTCGCGGCGGCCTGGCTCGGCACGACGCGGCTGATCGACAATATGGAAATTCCCTCCGCCTGATCGGACGTTCGTTCGATCAGGCTCGGCGCCTACTCTTCCGACGGCATGTGCAGATACATCGACTGGATGCCGACGCGCCCAGGACCGGTGAAGCGGTTGACGACGAAGTTCATGTTGGCGCCGAAGAAGCCGCTGGAAAGGCGGTCGATCCTTGTATCCATCTTGACCGAAGCGTCCTTGAACAGCCAGCCGCCTGGCTCGATGTCTATGGTCTCGCCGGGCGCCAGCACCTTCTCGAAGACATTGCCGTAGCCGTGCAGCCAGACGATGCCGTCGCCTGTCTCGCCGCGGAAACGGTCGATGAAGAAGCCGCTCTGGCCGAACAGCATCGTTCCAAGGCCGCGGACGCGCTCGAACGTGTAGTCGACGCTGGCGGTCGCGGCCAGGAACTGATGCTCGCGCACTTGTATCTCCTCGCCGCGCCGAAGATGGATCGGCACGATATGGCCCGGCCCGTCGCGGCTGAAGGCGATGACGCCCGGCCCGGACGCCTCGGTGACGAAGATCTGCATGCCCGCGATCATGCGCTTCAGCGCGCCCTTCAACGATTTCAGGCCGATGGTGATCGTGGTGTTCTTCCACAAAAGGATGTGGTGTTCGAAATAGACCGGCATGTTGGTCACATCGACCGACAGCACGGGCACCAATTCGCCGGCGACGTGATAGGTCACGCCGCCAAACGTCTCGTCCGACACCTCGGTCGGCATCAGTTCCGGCAAGCTCGGCATGGCAGTCCCCCTCATCACCGTGCTGCCGGTCGACCGGACTGTCGCCGGCCGTCGGCTGCGGCAGCATTGCCGCCGGGCTTTCGGCCGTCAAATGAAAGCTGGCATTGGGCGCGCCGCTCGCAACAACGTGAAGCAATTGCGGCGGCGTCGAGCGATCAGGCGATCAGCGGCCGCTCAAGGAGCAGTGACGCGACGCCGGACTGCGCAGGCCCGCGATTGTCGGCGCGGCCGATCTGGACGAAACCGTTCGCCATATAGAAGGCGACGGCGCGCTTGTTCGCTTCCGCCACCTCGACGCGTACCGCGCGCGCTTCGGGGAAGCTCTCCATCACTTCGTCCAGCAGCATGCCGCCAATCCCCCGGCCCTGCAGGTCCGGTGCAACATGAAGCTGCTCCAGATCGATCGAAACGCCGTGGTCAGCGCTTTCCGCATAGGCGACGCCGCCGATGCGCTTGCCATCGTCGGCGACCAGGAACTCCGCATCCGGCCGCTCGATGCGCGCTTTCAACTTTTCCGGCGAACACCAAAGCGCGATGGTTCGATCGATCCGCTCGGCGCCATAGATGGCGTCGCAGGCCGCGTGCCAGGTCTCGGCCAGCAGTGCCCGGATAGCCGCAATGTCACGGTCGCTGGCGGTGCGGACAAACACCGTTATTCGATGCCGAGCTTGGCCTTGACGAGATCGTTGACCGCCTGCGGGTTGGCCTTGCCGCCTGTCGCCTTCATCACCTGGCCGACGAACCAGCCGGCCATGGTCGGCTTGGCGCGCGCCTGCTCGGCCTTGTCCGGATTGGCGGCGATGACCTCGTCGACCGCCTTCTCGATGGCGCCGGTGTCGGTGACCTGCTTCATGCCGCGGCTCTCGACGAGCTGGCGCGGATCGCCGCCCTCGTTCCAGACGATCTCGAATAGGTCCTTGGCGATCTTGCCGGAGATCGTGCCTTCCTTGATCAGGTCGAGAACAGCGCCGAGCTGCTCGGGCGAAACCGGAGCATTTTCAATGCCCTTGCCAGCTTTGTTCAGCTGGCCAAGGAGATCGTTGATGACCCAGTTGGCGGCGAGCTTGCCGTCGCGCCCTGCCGCCACCTTCTCGAAATAATCGGCGATCGGCTTTTCCGATACCAGGACCGAGGCGTCATAGGCCGAGAGGCCGAGCGCATCGACCAACCGCGCCTTCTTGTCGTCGGGCAGCTCCGGCAGGTTCCTGGCGAGCGCATCGACATAGGCCTGGTCGAACTCCAGCGGCAAAAGGTCGGGATCTGGGAAATAGCGGTAGTCATGCGCTTCTTCCTTGGAGCGCATCGAACGCGTCTCGCCCTTGACCGGATCGAACAGCCGTGTCTCCTGGTCGATCTTGCCGCCGTCTTCCAGGATGGCGATCTGGCGACGCGCCTCATATTCGATGGCCTGGCCGATGAAGCGGATCGAGTTCATGTTCTTGATCTCGCAGCGCGTGCCGAACTCGCCGCCCGGACGGCGCACCGAGACGTTGACATCGGCGCGCAGCGAGCCTTCGTCCATGTTGCCGTCGCAGGTGCCAAGATAGCGCATGATCGAGCGCAGCTTGGTGACATAGGCCTTGGCCTCGTCGGCCGAGCGGATGTCGGGCTTCGAGACGATCTCCATCAGCGCCACGCCGGAGCGGTTGAGATCGACATAGGACATGGTCGCATGCTGGTCATGCATCGACTTGCCGGCATCCTGTTCCAGGTGCAGGCGCTCGATGCCGACCTCGATGTCCTCGAACTCGCCCTGGCGGTCGGGCCCGACGGAGACGATCACCTTGCCCTCGCCGACGATCGGCTGCTTGAACTGCGAGATCTGGTAGCCCTGCGGCAGGTCCGGATAGAAATAGTTCTTCCGATCGAAGACCGACTTATGATTGATCGCAGCCTTCAGGCCGAGGCCGGTGCGGATCGCCTGCTTGACGCATTCCTCGTTGATGACCGGCAGCATGCCCGGCATCGCCGCGTCGACAAGGCTGACATTGGCATTGGGCGCCGCGCCGAACGACGTCGAGGCGCCGGAAAACAGTTTTGCCTCCGAGATCACTTGCGCATGCACTTCGAGCCCGATGATAATCTCCCAGTCGCCGGTGGCGCCGGGGATCAGACGTTTTGCGTCGGGGGTGCGGGTGTCGATGATGCTCATGGATGGCCTGCGGACTTTGAATTCGCGATATGCAGAACGCATATTTCGGTGCGCAACTTCGCTAGTGCAAACCGCCCGGCGAGACAAGCGCAAAGCCGCGTACTGGCCTTTTCCGCCACTTTCGCCTAAAAGCATCCACTCCCAATGGAGAGTGGATGTCCACTTACGCTCAGTCCCGGTGAAGCCCTGACCTCCTAAGCGAGGCAGGGCAGAAAAACCTGAAACCCCGTGCCGCGATGTCTCGCGGCGGCGGTTTTGTTGTTTTTCCCGGGACTTCTCCAATGGACATTTCGCGCAATGAACAGCGCATCCTGCACCTGCTCGCGCAGGGCGGGCGTATTCAAATCAAAAAGAACGAAAGCAGGAAGATCGCCTCGGTCCTGTGCCTGACCCGCGATGGCTGGCGCTATCCGGGCTTCGACCTGGAGCTCTTCCGAAAGTTGAGGCGCAAGAAGGCAGTTTCTTCGACGAACGGCGGTCGTTACCGCATCACCCGACGCGGACTCGCGCTCGTACGCGCCGAGTTCGACAATCGCTAATGCCCAATGCCGCCGGACGAAACGCCGGCGGCACCTTTCCGTTTGCTTCAGGCCGTGGCGATGTAGGCTTTCATCTCTTCGGCTTCGCGCTCGACATCCTCGATGCGGCGCTTGACCACGTCGCCGATGGAGACGATGCCATCAAGCTGGCCGCCCTTTTCCACCGGCAGATGACGGAAGCGGCCACGCGTCATGATCTCCATGACCTCGTTGACCGTGTGGTTTTCGTTGCAGATCTTGACCTTCGGCGTCATCGCCGAGCGCACGGCGATGTCGAGCGCGGCGGCGCCCTCCTTGGCCACCACCCTGACGATATCGCGTTCCGAGAGAATGCCGACGATCTTGCGATCGCCATTGGTGATGACGAGCGCGCCGATCCTGTGCTCGGCCAGCATGCGAATGGCCTCGCTGAGTTTTTCATTGGGCCCGAGCGTGAACACGTCATGGCCCTTGCTTTCAAGAATTGCCTTAACCGTCATGGCGTCCTCCACTGCCTTTGACGCCGGCTCCCGCCCTGACCGGCTTTTGAGCCCCGGCGCCCTTAAGAAGACACTGGGTGCTTGGGCAACATCGTGCGCCGTGATTGATTGCATTTCAAGTGCGCCTAAGGACTAGATCAGGATGGCGTTTCGTTGAATCACCATCCTGATCTATCTCTTGTTGGAGCATGATCTTCTCCGAAAACCGGTTCCCACTTTTCGGGATCATGCTCTAGGCGGCAGCCATCGGACGGTCGAAAAAACGCAACCCGAAAAAGCCAGCGACGAAGCCGCCGATATGGGCTTCCCAGGCGATCTGACCGTCGATGCCCGGCGCGAAGCCAAGCAGGCCCGTGGCCAGATTGATCACCATCCAAACGCCAAGAAAGGTCATGACGCCGCGCGAGCGCAACACGGATGCGATCGGCAGCGGCTCGCCGGCGAAGGCCGCGCTGCCTGAAGAGCGGTCGACGCGGAACCCATAGCGCGCCGCCGCGCCCATCATGCCGGAGATCGCACCCGAGGCACCGACGAGCGGCGCCTCGCCATAGGGATGCAGCGCCCAGAACAGAACAACCGAAGCCAGCCCTGTCACGGCGTAGAATATCGCGAAACGCAGCGCGCCGAGACGATTGGCGAGCGGCGAACCGAAGGCTGCAAGCCAGATCATGTTGATGGCGATATGGGCAATGCCCCCATGCATGAACGCATAGGTGAACGGACGCGTGAACAGGAACCAGTCGAAGCCGTACTGGCCGGTGTACAGCACCGGAATGAAGGCACCGTCGTAGAGCAGCGTCATTTGCTGCGCTTCGTTCAGCACATATTGCTGCAGCAGATAGACGACCACGCATATGCCGATCACGGCGAGCACCACCGGCGGCAGGTTGAACACGGGTTCGCGGCGGCGCGGCTCGGAAGCCTCGTCCGGCGTCGGTTCGGTTTCGGTGGGGCTTACAGGCTCGCTCATGCGCCTTTGCGGGTTTGGGGCTTAGGGCTTTCGGCGAGCATGTAGATCACGCCCTTTCGAATCACAAACGGCTAATCGCCACAGCCCAGATCAGAAAAAAGGAGCGAATCAGAACGGAGCGAATCAAAAAGAAGGCCGTCCAGGATTTCCCTGAACGGCCGGTCGAGTCCCCTGCTCCCCATAAACTCGTGACTGAAGTGCTGCCGATCGCTGCAGGAACGACCGTTTTGGAGTGGTTTTGATGTGCCACAGGCTTCGGCGGCACGCAATGTAAACCACTTGTTAACCTTAACGACCCCGAGGCGTGAACAAACGTTAACGATACTGGCACGCATCCTGCTCCGCACCGCATGAAGGTCATCGGAGGGCGCCCTGTCTGTTCGCCGATGGGACATCAAAAGACAGATTGTGCGGAGCGGAATGGACATGAATGAAAAAGGATCAATCGCGCTGTTCCAATATTGGAACCAGCTGCGTGATGGTCGCCTCGCCCCGAAACGATCGGAGGTGGAGCCGGCCGACATCAAGTCGCTTCTGGCCGACACCTTCATCCTGGAGCGCGACACGCGCGGCGAGGCGGTGTTCCGGCTCGCCGGCACGCGGCTCTGCGCCTATTATGGCCGGGAGCTCAAGGGATTCTCCTTCCCTTCGCTCTGGCGCGAGAAGGATCAGCGGCTTGTGTCGCGGCTCATGCAGGGCGTTTTCGACCAGAAATCGGTTCTGCTCATGACCTATGAGGGGTTCAGCCGCAACGGCCGTTCCAACAAATTCGAGCTCATGGCGCTGCCGCTGGACGGGGGCGCCCAGAACCCGCGCTGCCTCGGCATCGTCAGCGCCGCCGACAAGCCGTTCTGGCTTGGCGCCGATCCGCTCGCCGACGCGCTCATCGATACGATCCGGGTGATAGATCCCGACAAGGAGCCGATGTTCCTGAAGAACCGTCCGGCGATCGACGTCCCCTCGCTCGTTCCGGCCGAATTCGATCCTCCGGAGACCATTTCGGCGCTCGGCCGCGTGCGCCGCATCCGCCATCTCGTCGTCCTCGACGGCGGGCGTCACGAGTGAGCCCGGCCGTGTAAGGTTTCCCGTCGCTCGCGGTAAGTTTTTCCGCGTCGCGCGAGCCCCCAGGCCCAGGCTTTTGCGGCCGACTTTCCCGTTTGTTAACCTGCTTTGCTGTAGTTTTTCGGGTGAAATTCCTCGCATCGTCGCGCGGAATGCCAACGGGGTGTAGGCAGTCATGAGGTCAGCGGCGGTAGAATATGCGCCGTCACGAGCTGAGAGGCGCAACTTTCAGCGTGTCCGCGTCAAGATTTACGGGCGCTTCATGCTGGAAGACCGCACCGAGCATCCTTGCCAGGTGATCGATATGTCGCCCGGCAATGTTGCGTTGCGTACGGACCGGATCGGCATGCCGGGCGAGAAGGTCATCGCCTATATCGACCATATCGGCCGTGTCGAAGGCATCGTGACGCGCACGTCGCAGGACGGTTTCGCCATGACCGTCATCGCCTCGGACCGCAAGAAGGACAAGCTTGCCGCGCAGCTCACCTGGCTTGCCAACAAGCATGAGCTCGACCTGCCCGAGGACCGCCGCCACGAGCGCGTGGCGCCGCGCAATCCGATGAGCGTCCTGCAGCTCACCGACGGGCGCCAGTATCAGTGCCGCATCATCGACCTGTCGCTCTCGGGTGCTGCCGTCGAAATCGACGTCAAGCCGGCGATCGGCGTCCAGGTCACGTTAGGCACGATGCGCGGCCAGGTGGTGCGCCATTTCGAGGACGGCGTCGCCATCGAGTTCGCGGTTATCCAGCGGCCGGAAACGCTCGATCAGGAATTCAACGCGCCGCGCTCCTGAGACGCGCGACGCCCGCTCCTGAGACGAGCTGACGCAAGCAAACCGGCCCTTAGCGGCCGGTTTTTTGTTGTCCGGTCTTGGGAGGTCGGACGCGGGCCGCCAGTGGCATCAGGACTTGCGCGGGCCGGATGAAAATCCGAACAATCCGAAATTCCGATAGTTCAAATTTTATGTTTATTCTATCGGCGTTTTACTCAATGTCTACTTCGCGTTTTTGCGTCAAATAAATCCCAACGTGGCACAGTCTCCTCAAACGGGGAGACTACAACAATGAAAATGACGAGGGGCAAGCTGTTGCTCTTGGCAATGGCGATGCAGCTTTCCGCGTGGGGCACGGCAAGCGCAGGACCGGCTTTCATGCATACGGGTGGCCGCACCACCCAGCCGGTCGGCCACTACGATTTCTGCCAGCGCATTCCGGTCGAATGCAACCAACGGACGCCGAAGGGTCCGCCGGTCGAGCTGACGCGCAAGCTGTGGGCGACGATCGTCAACGTCAACAATTCGGTCAACGTCCGGGTCAAGCCGCGCACCGACATGGAGATCTACGGCGTCGAGGAATACTGGGCTTACCCCGACAAAGGCTATGGCGACTGCGAAGACTACGCGCTGGAGAAACGCCGCGAGCTGATGGCCGTCGGCGTGCCGGCAGGCAATCTGCTGATGACGGTGGTGCGCCAGCCGAATGGCGACGGCCATGCGGTGCTGACGGTGCGCACCAGCCTCGGCGAATTCATCCTCGACAATCTCGAGCCGAAAGTGCTCGCCTGGAACGACACGGTCTACACCTATCTCAAACGTCAATCGACGGAGAACTCGGGCGCTTGGGTAACGATCAACGACGGCCGCGAGGACGCGGTCGCCAGCGTCCGCTAGGGCGCCAAAGCGATCGGGTACGCCGCCCATGATGCGGCGGCGTGCCCAAGGAGAAAGCCCGGTCGAGTCCCCACCCTCCCCGTCCCCAACGACCGGGTTTTAGGAGCCGGCCCCTGTCCCCGGGGCCGGCTCCGCTGTTTCTGACGATACGCTTCCGATGGCCTGAATTTCTGTTTGGCGGGCCTTCTGTTACAACAGAAGATAGCGCGAAACTCTTCTCCTGTTTGTCTGCGCGCCAACCGTGGGATGTTCTGTATGCCGAACGAACCCCGATCACCTCGTCTTGCGGTTCTCATCGACGCCGACAACGCCTCCGCGAAGATTGCCGACGGGCTGTTCGAGGAAATCGCGAAGATCGGCGAGGCAAGCGTTCGCCGCATCTATGGTGATTTCTCGAACGCCCGGTCGAAGAGATGGGCAGAGGTTCTGTCGAAGCACGCAATCATTCCGCAGCAACAATTCGCTTACATCATGGGCAAGAACGCTTCGGATATCACACTGGTGATCGACGCGATGGATTTGCTGCACAGCGGCCGGTTCGACGGTTTCTGTCTGGTTTCTTCCGACAGCGACTTCACTCGCCTTGCCTCGCGGATACGCGAGCAAGGCGTCGACGTGTTCGGATTTGGGGAGCAAAAAACCCCAGAGAGCTTCCGGCAGGCATGTCGCCGTTTCGTCTATACCGAAAACCTTCTCCATGGCGCGGAGAACGCTCAAGATACTGCTCCTGCGACGAAGCCGCTTCAGGCGCCGACGGCAGCTACGCCCATTCTGAAGAAGGTCATCGGCCAGATGGAGAGTGAGGATGGTTGGGTGCTCCTGGGCACCTTTGGCAAGCAGCTCTCAAATCTCTTTTCCGATTTCGACCCGCGTACCTACGGCTTCAGCAAACTGAGCGACCTGGTAAGGAAAACGGCCGCCTTCGACATCGAAAATCCCAAAGGCGGGTCCATGCGGATACGGGTCAAACCTGCCGAGAAGAAAGGAAAAGGCAAATCCGGGTAACGCGATCATGTTAGAGATCCCTGAAGACCGATGCGAGCGCGCCAAGCTGTTCCGGGCGATCGACGACGCCTTTAAAGCAGGTGATTTCGAGACCCTTGGCAAAGCGCTTGGTGAAGCGCCGCGCTGGTTCGACGAGAGGATGCCGTTCGAACTCGGCCTTGGTCATCCGCTGGAATATGCGATCTACTGGAGCCCGGCCGCGTTCATCACCGCCTTGCTCGATGCCGGGTCGAACGCGAACTATGAAGATCCCGCCGGCTTTCCTTCGATCATTGCGGCGTTGTCGACGGAACGGCCGGACAGGCTGGATGTCGTCCACATCCTGCTTGGACACGGCGCCGACCCGGATATGCGCGGCGTGAACGACTGGACGCCGCTGCACTATGCGGTGTCCCGGCGTGACGCGGACGCGATCCGTCTGTTGCTCCTTTCAGGCGCGGACCCGTCGCTGCGGACTCGCATCGACGACTATGAGACGGCACTGGAAGGCGCCGAGCAGGCCGGCTTCGAGGCCGGCGCCTTTCTGTTGCGTGAAGCGATGAACAATCGCCGCGGATGACCACGCGCGAAGCGGGCCGCCGCCGTCACACCGTCTCGAGCTTGGCCTTGAAGCGTTTGGCATTGGCGACATAGTGGGCCGCCGAGACGCGCAGCCGTTCGATCGCCGCCTCGTCCAGCGTCCTGATCACCTTGGCGGGCGAGCCGACGATGAGCGAATTGTCAGGAAAAACCTTGTTTTCGGTCACCAGGGCGCCGGCGCCGACCAGCGAGTTGTTGCCGATCCTGGCGCCGTTCAGCACGATGGCGCCCATGCCGATCAGGCTGTTGTCGCCGATCGTGCAGCCATGCAGCAGCGCCCTGTGGCCGATCGTGCAGCCTTCGCCGATGGTCAGCGGAAAGCCCGGATCGGTGTGCATGATCGTATGTTCCTGCACATTGGTGTCGGCGCCGATCGCAATGAGTTCGCCATCGCCGCGGATGACGACACCGAACCAGAAGCCGACATTGCGGCCGATCCGGATATTGCCGATCAGCGTCGCGTCGGGCGCGATCCAGTTCGTATCGGCGTCCTCGAACTCAGGCGCCTTCCCATCGATCGCATAGACCGGCATTTTTCGTCTCCGATTCGTCTCAACCAGCGAATTCGAAAGACCCTAGGTTGGCGGTCGCCCAGGATGCAATGGCGATGAGCACGACGCCGAGGGCCAGCGCCCAGGCGATGGCCGTGCAACCGCAGGACAACAGCGCCATCGTGCCGATGCGACCCTCGCGCCGGGCGGCCAAGGCCTCGTTGGTGAGCATGAACGGCCCGGCGCAAGCCGTTGCGGCGAGCGAACGCAGGATATGGACGGGCGAAACATAAGGCTCGACAAAGGCCAGGCGCCGGCCTGACAGCAGTTCCATGGCCGATCCGGACAGCCCGCAGGCCGTTAGACCAACAGCAAAAGCGTAAAGAACAAGCACAACGGGATCCATGTTTACCAACCGTTTACCATGAAAACGCACAGTCGTGCCAACGCGCTGCAAAAGCCATGCCGCGCAGGCTGTGCCGCCGAAGGACAGGTGGCGGATCGGGAAAGAGCAAATGAGAGACGCAACGGCTGCCGAGAGCCCGGAGTTCCAGGTCGTCGACTCGACCTTGATGAGGCGGGTCTTCTACATTTTCGCGGCGCTGGCGCTGCTTTCGGTGGCCATCAGCGTCGGCGGCAAATGGCTCGGCCGGTCGATCGCCATGGCCGGCTATACGGATGACATGACGGTGCGCCGGATCGTCATGGGCAACAATCTGATCAGCGTGCCGGCAAACTTCATCCGCTTCGACCAGGCCAGGCGCGACGGCATCGCCTCGCGGCTCGACCTCTACCTGCGCTATCCCGAAATGGACGGCTACAGCACGGCCGCGCGCGACGACTTCAACCACGCGACGACCAGGAAGATCATCTTCCTGTCGTTCGAGCCGCGGATGATGTCGCGCGACATGAGCGGCCGGTTCGCGCCGATCTACAGCGCCCTGGTCGAAAAGCCGGGCACGCCCGGTCCGGGCGGCACGACGGTCTACGCCTTTACGGAAAAATCAGGCTATCTCAACGAGGTGCTGGCCGTCGCGGAGCGTCCCGGCAAAGATCCCTTCGTCGTCCGCTGCCTGAGCGGCCCGAGCGCGGAGGAATCGCTGGCGCCTTGCGAACGCGACATCCAGGTCGGCGACGATCTCAGCCTCACCTATCGTTTCCCGCGCGAGCTGCTCGCGAATTGGCCGGCGCTCGACGCGGCGATCGCAGCCAAAGTGGCGAGTATTCTGAAGACTGGCCACTGACGCTGCCGGCTAGCCGAATACCCAGCTAGATCATTTCGGCGCGCAGCCAGCGTTCAAACCGGCAATCTGGCTCAACGGTTCGATTTCACGGGCGCCAAGATACGGTCTGGCATCGGGCTGACAAGGCGCGCTAATGGTCAGGCATGACCGATTTGAAGCCTTCCTATCTTGAGTTTGATCCCGCAGGCCGCTGCCTGCGTCTCGACCCGCACGAGCCAGCCTTCGTGCAGAACCCGTACGAGGCCTACGGCTTCCTGCATGGCACAGCCAACGCGTTCTTCTGGGAAGATTATGGGTTCTGGTGCTTTGGCGGCTTCGACGACGTCAACCGTCTGCTGCGCGACCGCCGTTTCGGCCGCCAGAATCCGGCGGGGATTCCCGACAGCCGGGGCGTCGGCGACGACCGCTCGCACCTCGTCGCCTTTGATGCCATCGAGGTCAATTCCATGCTGGAACTGGAGCCGCCGATGCATACGCGGCTTCGCACGCTGGTCAACCGCGCCTTCGTCTCGCGCCAGGTCGAGCGGCTGCGGCCGCGCATCGAGGTGCTGGCCAACGAGTTGATCGACCGCTTCGAGCCAAACGGCGTCGACCTTCTGCCCGCCTACGCCTCGCCTTTGCCGATCACCATCATAGCGGAAATGCTCGGCGTGCCGGTGGAGATGGGGCCGCAACTGCTCGACTGGTCGCATCGGATGGTCGCCATGTACATGCATGGCCGCACGCGCGAGACCGAGGACACGGCCAACCGCGCCGCGCGCAACTTTTCCGACTTCCTGCGCGGTTACGTTGCCGAGCGGCGCAAGAAGCCGGGCGACGATCTGCTGTCGCTGCTGATCGAGGCCCAGGACAACGGCCAGAAGCTTTCGGAAGACGAGCTGGTTTCCTCGGCGATCCTGCTTCTCAATGCCGGTCATGAAGCGACCGTGCACCAGACCGGCAATGCGGTGCGCTCGATCCTCGCGCAAGGCGGCGATCCGCGGCGTTTTTTCGAGACGCCTGAGAAAAATGTCGCGGCGGTCGAGGAGTGCCTGCGCTACGACGCGCCGCTGCATATGTTTCTGCGCTACGCCTATGAGGAGATGGAAGTTTCGCCAGGCATCCTGGTCAAACCCAGGGAGATGGTGGCGCTGCTGCTCGGCATGGCCAACCACGATCCGCTTGCCTTTGCCGAGCCCGACACCTTCAGTCCGGCCCGCATGGACCAGAAGAATGTTTCCTTCGGCGCCGGCATCCATTTCTGCATCGGCGCGCCGCTGGCCAGGCTGGAGTTGCAAGTATCGCTGAAGACGCTGTTCGATCGGCTGCCGAAGTTGCAACTCGCCGACGAACCGCGCTTTCGCGATACTTATCACTTCCACGGGCTGGAAAGGCTTGTTGTCGAATACTGATACCAAGGCGCGGTCGATCCCGAGGGGCCACCTGTACACTGCTGGCAAGCGGATAAGGCGTGTCGATCACTCCGACATCACGATATTTCAGCCTCTGATCAAGACGTGTACTTGCAGCAGCATAAGAGCGCCAAAAAAGAAGGCAAGAGCTGGAAAGAACATTACCCCAAACCAAAACCTTATCGGGTGCATATCTCTGAGATAAATTCTGCCCCGGGCAGGATAGATTCCTGATTTTATCGCCGGGTAGCCAACGGAAACGAAAAATTTGATAAGCCAGACATCAAGAACAGCCATCACAGCGAAGATAAATATGTCTCTCATGTCGACACTTTCGACAAAGGAAGATCCCGGCACATCGTTCAAAGCTTGATCACATATTCCTTGCGCGTCGTTTCCAGCACTTCCCATGTGCCCTTGAATCCTGGCCGCAGCACGAAACTGTCGCCGGCCCGCACGGTGCGCGCCTCGCCGCCGTCCTCGGCGATCACCGACACGCCGGACAGGATGTGGCAGAACTCCCATTCGTCATAAACGATCCGCCATTTGCCCGGCGTCGCTTCCCAAACACCGGCATAGAGGCCGCCGTCGCGCTCCTCGGCATTCCAGGTGCGGAATTGGGGATCGCCCGAGATCACCCGATCCGAGGCCGGCGCGCCGGCCTCCGGTTCGACGGTATCGGTGCTGACCGCAAGGAAGGCCGACATATCAGACCTTGCCGAGCGCTTGCTCGAGATCGGCGACGATGTCGTTGACGTCCTCGATGCCGACGGAAAGGCGGACGGTGTCGGGTCCGGCGCCGGCCTTGACCTTCTGCTCGTCGGAAAGCTGGCGATGCGTGGTCGAGGCCGGATGGATGACCAGCGACTTGGTGTCGCCGACATTGGCGAGGTGCGAGAACAGTTCGAGCGCCTCGACGAATTTGATGCCGGCCTCGTAGCCGCCCTTGAGGCCGAAGGTGAACACCGCGCCTGCGCCCTGCGGCGAATATTTCTTCTGCAGCGCGTTGTTCTTGTCGCCTGGAAGGCCGGGATAGTTCACCCAGGCAACCTTGGGATGGTCCGACAGCCAGCCGGCAACGCTCGCGGCATTGTCGCAATGACGCTGCATGCGCAGCGGCAGCGTTTCCAGGCCAGTCAGGATCAGGAAGGCGTTGAAGGGCGAGATCGCCGGGCCAATGTCGCGCAGGCCGAGCACGCGGGCGGCAATCGCGAAGGCGAAGTTGCCGAAGGTCTCGTGCAGGACGAGGCCGCCATATTCAGGGCGCGGCTCCGACAGCATCGGGTATTTGCCGGACTTCGACCAGTCGAAGGTGCCGCCATCGACGATGACGCCGCCGATCGAATTGCCGTGGCCGCCGATGAACTTGGTCAGCGAGTGCACGACGATGTCGGCGCCGTGCTCGATCGGCCGGACCAGGTAGGGGGAAGCCAGCGTGTTGTCGACGATCAGCGGCAGGCCGTGCTTGCGGGCGATGTCGCCGATCTTCTCGATATCGACGAAGACGCCGCCGGGGTTGGCAAGGCTCTCGATGAAGATCGCCTTGGTCCTGTCGTCGATCTGGCTCTCGAAAGTCGCCGGATCGTTTGCTTCTGCCCAGCGAACTTCCCAGCCGAAGTTCTTGAAGGCATGACCAAACTGGTTGATCGAGCCGCCATAAAGCTTGTTGGCGGCGATGAAGTTGTCGCCCGGCTGCATCAGATTGTGGAAGACGATGACCTGCGCGGCGTGGCCCGAAGCGACGGCCAGCGCCGCCGTGCCGCCTTCGAGCGCCGCGACGCGTTCCTCGAGAACCGCCTGCGTCGGGTTCATGATGCGGGTGTAGATGTTGCCGAAGGCCTTCAGCCCGAACAGCGAGGCGGCATGATCGGCATCGTCGAAGACAAAGGAGGTGGTCTGGTAGATCGGCGTGGCGCGCGCGCCGGTCGCCGGATCGGGCTTGGCGCCGGCATGAACGGCTAAAGTGTTGAAACCAGGCGTACGGGTCATCGAAACCTCCCTCTCCTAACCTTTCGAAAATCGCCGGGCATTCATGCCGAAGCGCGCTCGTGAATGCAAAGAAGAAAATACCTTTCGGCGTGCGATCTGTGACGAACGCCAGGAAAAATCCAAATTCTTCCCGGAATAATTTTGCGCGAATTACCGCGCGCCTATTTCTGCCTTACGCCCAAGCTCTGGAACCCCTGGCGCATCAAGGGTTTCTTCGACGACAGCACGCCGGAATTGACGCCGGTCCAGCCGATCTCGCCCGACAGCTTGCCGTATTCGATTTTCGGACAGCGGTTCATCACCACCTTGATGCCGGCAGCTTCTGCGCGGGCCGCCGCATCGTCGTTGCGCACGCCAAGCTGCATCCAGACGACCTTGGGCAACGGGTCGAGCTTCAGCACCTGGTCGACAATGCCCGGCACTGCCGCCGAAGCCCGAAAAACATCCACCATGTCGACCGGATGCGGCAGATCGGCCAAGCTCGCGTAGACCGTCTGTCCGAGAATCTGCTTACCGGCGTGACCGGGATTGATCGGCACTACCGAAAAGCCTTTGGCCAAAAGATATTTCAGCACGAAGTAGCTTGGCCGCACATCGTTGGGCGAGGCGCCGACCATGGCGATCGTCTTCACCGAATTCAGGATGCCGGCGATGTAGCTGTTGTCGTAGGTATCGTGGTCCATGCTGCGACGGTCTTCCTGCGGTAATGGTAACGATAGAGTTCCCGGCTGAAGCCGAGAGAAGCATAGAGTGCGCGTGCGGGCGTATTGTCGACAACCACTTGCAGGCAGCCCGCCTTGGCCCCCGCCCGCCTCGCCCAGCCGATCAGCCCGCCAACCGTCCTGCGTCCGAACCCCTGCTGCCTGAATCTGGCGTCGGTTTCAACCGCCTCGACGACAAGCAGCCCATTGCGGATGACGCCAAAGGCAAAGGCGACGACTTCATCGTCGCGCGCGGACGATACGAATGCCTTGTCGCCCGCAATCAAACGCGTCATCTCGCGAAAAACCCGCCGTTCCGCGCCGTCATAACCGCCCGTGCGAAAGCGTGCCTCAAACCAGCGCTCGCTTGGCGCCGGGGAAACAGTGACGTCGTCGTAGCCGCCTCCCGCGAGCGCGTCGATATCGGCATGAAGATGGATCGTGCCGCCTTCCCTGCCGTAACCGCGACGGTCAAGCTCGGGCTCCAGTTCGGCGGCGATGTCGGGGATGCGAAACAACGGCGTCTGGCCGTGGCCGGCATAGAACGCTTCGGCGGCATCGATTACCTTCCCCGGCGCGCCGCGTGTGCCGCGCAAGGGGTTGGCGGAATTGCTGCGCCGGATACGGCCGCCCGAGCGCCGTAACAGCCAGCCATCGGCAACGATCTCGAGCGCCGAAGGCCATGCCTCGCGACACGCCTGTTCCATCCGCCAGTTGAGATCGTCCTGTGCCATTTGCTCACTGCAACTCATCGTCATCCCGCAGCGCCTCCTCCAAAAAGGTTCCAGGATCGCTGCAGAAATCGCGCATCATGCGAAAATGATCGGTGTCCTGAAAATCGATGCGGTCGAGGCCGAAGCGGCTGATGCGAAAAAGCCGCGCGTTCGGACATGCCATCAGCAGCGGCGAATGCGTGGCCATGATCACTTGCGCGGTGCCGGACCGCTCCATGCGCCGCAGCAGTTTCAAAAGTTCGATCTGGCGCGTCGGCGACAACGCGCTTTCGGGCTCGTCGAGAATGTAGATGCCCTGTCTGCGGCAACGCTCCTCGAAGAAGCGGATAAAGCCCTCGCCATGCGACCATGACAGGAAATCGGGCGGCGCCGCCCCAACATCCAGTGCGGCTCGGTCGAGATAACGCGATACGGAGTAGAAGGATTCGGCGCGAAAGAACCAGCCAGCAGTGACCTTGGGAAGCCAGTGGGCGCGGAGCGTGGCGCCGAGTGCAGCACCGCTTTTGTCGACAGCACGCGAATGGTCGACCGGCATGTAACCTTTTCCGCCGCCCGCCTCGTCATAGCCGGCCAGCGCGCCGATGGCTTCAAGCAGCGTCGATTTGCCGGTGCCGTTCTCGCCGACGATGACGGTGATGGCGCTCGTGAATTCGAACTCGAATTCGCGATCCCCGAAGATCGGCAAGTTCCAGGGGTATTGCTCCCAGTCGGAGACGCGCGACGGCTCAAGCAGGATGCGCTTGAGATAGGGCGCTTTCAGCCGCGTCAGTTGCTTGCGGGCAGCCACGTCGAACCTTCAGCGATGGGATGGCGCTGCTCCATTCAAACCGGCTACTCGTCGGCCCATTCGGGCTTGCGCTTACCGATGAAGGCGCCGATGCCTTCCTCGGCGTCGCGCGCCAGCATGTTTTCGACCATCACCCGGCCGGTATAGGCATAGGCGTCGGCGAGCCCCATTTCGGCCTGGGCATAGAAGGCTTCCTTGCCGGTCCTGACCACCAAGGACGATTTGGAAGCAACGGTTTGCGCGTATTTGTTGACAACCTGATTCAGATATTCGCGCGGCACGATGCGATTGATCAGTCCGAACTCCTTGGCGGTCGCGGCGTCGATCGTTTCGCCGGTGAGCAGCATCTCCATCGCCTGCTTGCGCGAGACGTTGCGCGACAGCGCCACCATGGGGGTCGAGCAGAACAGGCCGATGTTGACGCCAGGCGTGCAGAAACTCGCCTCGTGCGAAGCGATGGCAAGGTCGCAGCTGGCTACCAACTGCAGGCCGGCGGCTGTGGCGAGACCGTCGACCTCGGCGATCACCGGTCTTGGGTGGCGCACGATCGTCTGCATCAAGGTTGCGCAAGCCGCGAAGGTCTTTTCGAAGAACGCCTTGCCCCGATCCGGCTCGGCGCGGTGCGCCGTCATTTCCTTGAGGTCGTGACCGGCACAGAACACCTTGCCGGACGCCGCCAGGATGATGACGCGCACGGATCTGTCGGCCTTGACGCGATCGAACTCAGCCTGCAGCGCCGCCATCGCCGCCAGCGACAACGCATTGGCCGGCGGGTTGGCGAGTGTGAGGCGCAAGATGCCCTTGTCCTGGCTGACAAGAACGGGGCCGTCGGCGACGGCGGGCTTGATGGCGACGACTTCGGCCACTTTCAAAACCTCTTGCTCATGGAGCAACAGAACTAGCACGCTGCCGGTTGAAGAACAGCCGCGAGACGTGTTTTCTCCGTCGCACCGTTTGGTCCAGGCGCACCGCCCGGAGCTGCTCATTCATATAGGACGCGCCGATGCCAACCCAAAGCAATCTGAAGCCAATGCTCAACGCGACGGAAGTCAACGCGCTGATGGCAAGCGTCTATCCGCAGCTCAACGACAATCTCACCTCCTATGAGGCGATCGATGTGTTTCCGGGCGGCTGCACGGTGCGGCTGAACGCCGACGAGCGGCATCTGCGTCCCGGCGGCACGGTGTCGGGTCCGGCACTGTTCACGCTGGCCGACATCGGCGGCTACGTCTGCGTGCTCAGCCACGCCGGGCCGGACGCGCTGTCGGTGACGGTCAACCTCGACATCAACTTCATGCGCAAGGCCGAAGCCGGTCCGATCGACGGCCATTGCCGGATCCTGAAGCTCGGCAAGAGCCTGATGGTGTTCGACATCGATATCGTCGCCGGCCCGGACGGACACACCGTCGCGCACGCCACCGGCACCTATTCGATCCCGAGGAAGCGGGAAAACGATGTGGTAAAATAATACCATTATACTAAACTATTGTTTTTGCTTTACTTTATCCGCGCAACTCGTTTTCGATTGCCTTGACGCATCAGCCGCCCTCGCCTATAAGCCGACCCGAAGCAGCGGCCCGTAGCGGCCGCCGTTTTGTTATTGACGGGGCGGCTCCGGCTCTCCCGTCAATCCAAGCAACAAGAAACGCCTTCTCTTGTCCCTCGTGGACGGGAAAGGTCAACCTGAGAGCAAAACCATGGCTACCTTTTCGCAGAAGCCTGCGGATGTGGTGAAGAAGTGGGTGCTGATCGACGCCGAAGGTCTCGTCGTCGGTCGTCTGGCCACTGTCATCGCCAACCATCTGCGCGGCAAGCACAAGCCCACCTTCACCCCGCATGTCGATGATGGCGACAACGTCGTCGTCATCAATGCAGACAAGGTGGTGTTCACCGGCAAGAAGTACACCGACAAGGTGTACTACTGGCACACCGGCCATCCCGGCGGCATCAAGGAGCGCACCGCGCGCCAGCTGCTCGAGGGCCGTTTCCCCGAGCGCGTCGTCGAAAAGGCCGTCGAGCGCATGATCCCGCGCGGCCCGCTCGGCCGTCGCCAGATGAAGAATCTCCGCGTCTATGCAGGCGCCGAGCATCCGCACACCGCCCAGCAGCCCGTCACGCTCGACGTGGCCAAGCTGAACTCCAAGAACAAGAGGGCTTCGTAATGGCTGAGCTTTCCTCGCTCGCAGAACTCGGCACCGTCGCCGCGCAGCCGGCCGCGCCCGTGCATGTCCAGAAGCTCGACAAGTCGGGCCGCGCCTATGCCACCGGCAAGCGCAAGAACGCCATCGCGCGCGTCTGGGTGAAGCCGGGCTCCGGCAAGATCACCGTCAACGACAAGGAATTCGCGAGCTATTTCGCGCGTCCGGTGCTGCAGATGATCCTCAACCAGCCGATCGTCGCGGCCAACCGCGCCGGCCAGTACGACATCATCGCCACCGTCATCGGCGGCGGCCTCTCCGGCCAGGCGGGTGCTGTGCGTCACGGCATCTCCAAGGCGCTGACCTACTATGAGCCGGGCCTGCGCACTGTGCTCAAGAAGGGTGGCTTCCTGACCCGCGACAGCCGCGTGGTCGAGCGCAAGAAGTACGGCAAGGCGAAGGCTCGCCGCAGCTTCCAGTTTTCCAAGCGCTAAGAGGCGCTTGGGGCCAAGTTTTCCAAGCGCTAAGCGTTACGGGTTCCAGCTTTCCGAAAGGCCGCCTCCGGGCGGCCTTTTTTTGTTTTCCGTTACCAATGTCCGGCTGGCGTCTTGATGTAGTCGATGAAGGCGCGCAGCGGCGCCGGCACCAGCCGGCGTCCGGGGTAGTACAGAAACGGCCCGGAGAATTCCTGCCACCACGGCTCCAGCACAGGTTCCAGCGCGCCGCTCTCGAAATGCGGGCGCACCCAGTCCTCGAAGAGCCAGAGAATGCCGACGCCGGCGATCGCCGCATCGATGGCGAGATCGACGCCGCCACCGATGCTGACGACCAATGGCCCCGTGGTATCGACCCGCACCACCTCGCCGTCGCGCTCGAATTCCCAAGGCGTCATGACCCCGCTCGGAAAGCGACCGCGCACGCACGCATGCCCAAGCAGGTCACGCGGGTGTTGCGGCCGGCCGTGCCGATCGAGATAGGCCGGAGAGGCGGAGGTGGTGAAGCGCTGGACGCGTGGCCCGATCGGCACGGCGATCATGTCCTGCTCCAGCCGCTCGTCATAGCGGATGCCGGCATCGCAGCTGGCCGCCAGCAGATCGACGAAGTTCTCCTCCGCGATCACCTCCAGCCGGATGGCCGGATAGGCAGCGAGAAATCCCGGAACGATTCTTGGCAGCACCAGCCGAGACGCGCTGATCGGGACGTTGAGGCGCAAGGTGCCGGCGGGCCGGTCGCGAAAGCCGTTCACGACATCAAGCGCCGCTTCGACCTCGCCCAGCGCCGGGGCAAGCCGGGCTAGCAGGCTGGCGCCTGCCTCGGTCAGGGCGACACTGCGCGTTGTACGATTGAAGAGCCGCACACCAAGTTGGGTTTCCAGACGGCGGATGGCTTCACTGAGCACGGACGCGCTGCCCGCCGTCACGCGGGCCGCTTCGCGAAAGCCGCCGGCGCGTGCCACTGCCATAAATGCCTGGAGATCGTTGAGATCAGCCGCCATTGTTCTTAGTTCCGCACAGGTCGTGCTGGTTATACCCGGTTATCGGGACAGCGGCCATGTCCTATCTCCGTCGCCGACAGCGAAGGAGAACCACGATGTCCAGCGTAGACAAATCCGGCACTTACAAACTCGGCGACCGCTCCGTTCATCGCATCGGCTATGGCGCCATGCAGCTTGCGGGCAAAGGCGTGTTCGGTCCGCCGAAGGACCATGACGCGGCGATCGCCGTGCTGCGCGAAGCGGTGGCGCAAGGCGTGAACCATATCGACACCAGCGATTATTATGGCCCTCACGTCACCAACAAGCTGATCCGCGAGGCGCTGGCGCCTTACTCCGACGACCTCGTCATCGTCACCAAGATCGG
Organism: Mesorhizobium sp. B2-8-3; assembly: GCF_006440815.1. NCBI lineage: Bacteria > Pseudomonadati > Pseudomonadota > Alphaproteobacteria > Hyphomicrobiales > Phyllobacteriaceae > Mesorhizobium > Mesorhizobium sp. B2-8-3. The sequence continues at coordinate 29,341 of NZ_VFTW01000023.1, read as the reverse complement.
CGCCCGCCGCGGAAGCGATGCCTCGTGGCTGCCGGCCTACTCGCCCGAGGAACTGACGCAGGCCGTGCACGATAATCTTCGCAATCTCGGGCTCGACGCGATCGAAGTGGTCAATCTGCGCATCATGTTCGACACCCATGGCCCGGCGGAAGGCTCGATCGAGGCGCCCCTGGCTGCTCTTGCCGAACTTCAGCGCAAGGGCTTGGTGCGCCATATCGGCTTGAGCAACGTTACCCGCGCGCAGATCGCGGAAGGCCGCAGGATCTGCGACATCGTCTGCGTGCAGAACCAGTACAATCTGGCGCACCGGGACGACGACGCGCTGATCGATGAACTGGCGCGCGACGGCACGGCCTATGTGCCGTTCTTCCCGCTCGGCGGATTCAGCCCGCTGCAATCGTCGACGCTGTCGGGGGTCGCCGAACGGCTTGGCGCGACGCCGATGCAGGTGGCGCTGGCGTGGCTGCTGCAGCGCTCGCCCAACATCCTGCTGATCCCGGGCACATCGTCGGTCGGGCATCTGCGGGAGAATCTTGCTGCGGCGGAGCTGGAGCTGTCGGCGGATGTGCTGCGGGCGTTGGAGGGCGTGGCGAAAGCGGCGTGAGGTCGGCGCTATCACCCCGCCCGCGCCTGCGGCGCGACCTCCCCATCAAGGGGAGGTAGGGCGCCGAGCCATACGTTCGAAGGTCCGCTTAATCTCATCGACTTCGCAGGCGTAGCGAAGAGGAGTTCGCACGACGCTCTATCTCCCCTCGATGGGGAGGTCGGCGCGAAGCGCCGGGTGGGGTGAAGCGCCAGCGCGCTCTAATTAATACTCGCCGTATGCGCCGGCTCAGCCTGCTTGCTCTCCGTCGGATAAGGCACCCGATAACCGTTCGCCGTCAGCCACTCGATCGCCGCTTTCGGCTCGTCAGTCTGGATGATGGTGGCGCCGCGGTCGACCCAAAACCCCCAGGCTTCGCGCGGCAGGCTGGCGGCGACGGCGAGTTCGTCGCCGCGCCCGCCGGCAAGGAAGCCGCCCGGTTTGTTGATGATGGCGTAGGTATCGGCCCAGAGATGCCAGTCGCCGCGGGCCGCTTCCGCCCGCGTATGGTTGCCGAACAGCGGACCGCCGGTCGAAGTCAGCGTCTCGGCACCGTTGCGCCAGTTGATCAGCTCGATGGCATGCGGCGCGAACGCCTTGTCGACCTCGCCGGCGAAAGCTGCATCGTGGACAGCGTCGTCGGCGAGGATCGGCATGAACTGGAAGCCGCCGCCGGCCTTGGCAAGCGCCGCGCTCGCGGCGTCAATGCGCTGCCGATTCCAGAGGTTCTCCTTGACGATCACCTGATCGGCCATGCCGAGATCGCGCGCCACCGCGATCATGCCCGGCAGGTCGGTCACCTCCAGCTTGTTGTCGAGGTTGATCAGGATCCTGTCCCTGGTCGTAAGCAACATCTCGCGCAACGTCGACACCGTCTCGTTGGTGACGGCGCCCGTGCCCTCGATCACCAGCCGGCATTTCTTCAACTCGGCAAGCGTGTATTTCACCACCTCGCCCTTGCACGTGGTCGTGCGGTCGAGCCAGCTGTCATGCACGATGACGAACTCGCCGTCTCTCGCGCGTCGGACGTCGACCTCGACGATCTCGGCGCCGATCGCGATCGAGCCCTCGACCGCGGCCAGCGAATTCTCGGCGTAGAGCGTCTTGCCGGCCTGCATGCTGCCGGCACGATGCGCGGCAATCATCACATGATCGCGCCACTGGTTGGCATGCTCGAAGCGGTCGAGGATTTGCGCGGCGCGCGTCTCGCCGGCTAAACCTTCGCCGGAGATTGCGGCAAGCGCGATGGACAGAAGAAGGCTCAGCCAGAGTGTTCGCATCGGGGAATCGCTCCGTTCCGGGTCGGAACCCGGTTAGGCGACGCCCATGACAGGCCGGTGAACGAAGCCGGCTAGTTGTTTTCTTGTTTGGCGCAATTCCGGACGGAAAGGCTACGGCGAAGTCGCCGAACCTGACCGCTTCACACTTTTCCCGGAATTGCTTGGGTCAAATCCGCTTGGAAAGGCGGCGGAACCAAGCCAACGCCGGCATTTCGACGAAGCGCCAGGTGAACCAGGACGCGACGATAACGGCGATCAGCATGGCGATCAAAGCCGCGAAACCGACCCAAGGCGAGCCAGTGCCGAAGCCGGTCGCATGGTCGCCGCGCAGCATCAGGTCGCCGACGATGCCGAGCCCGAGCTTGCGCTCGATCAGGCCGCCGGCATTGATCATGCGCGCCTGGACGAAGATGTGGACCATGTAGATCGAATAGGAGAGCGAGCCGAGCAGCAGCATCGGCCGGCTGCGCAGCAGGGCGCTGACCCATCCGCCCTCATGGGCAAAGAGATAAAGCGCCAGCGCAAAGACGACCGGCGCCGCAATACCAAGGTCGTTGGCGCCGGCAATGGAGACGAACAGCGCGATCCCAGCGATCATCGCCAACTCGGCCAGTGTCCAGGCGAGGCGCCCCGCCCCGCCGCTCAAGGCCTGTCGCGCCTCTGCAATGGAATCGTGCTGAAACCAGGCAAGCAACGCACCGAGCGAGAAGCCGTAAAGGCAGCGGATGAAGCCGAAATCGAAGGACACGTCCATATGACGCGTCGAGACCGCAAGCAGGAAAAGGGGCGCCGTCACCGCGGCGGCAACGAACCATATCCATGCGCGCTGCCCGGCGGTGAAGACGACGGCGGCAAACAGCAGATAGGTGAAGAACTCGGCAGAAATGCTCCAACTCGGCGCGTTCCAGCTCAGATGATCCTCGACCCCCATGCCCTGCAAAAGGAAGAGGTTGGCGACGAGGCTTTTCAGGTCGAAGCCTCCGGTGAAGGGCGCGGGTCCCGTTCCATGCAGCGCCGGCAGCACGAGCCGCAGTGCCTCGAAGCCGGCGAAAGCGGCAAGCATCAGGAGATGCAGCGGATAGATGCGGCCGAAACGGACGAGCGCGAACCGTGCAAGGTCGCCCTGACCGGCGAGCCGGCCGCCATAGGCGCTGGCGATGACGAAGCCGGAGAGCACGAAGAAGAAATCGACGAACAGATAGGAGCCGCCGACAAAAGCGCTCTGCGATACCATCGAGGTCGTCGGGAAGTGGAACAGCGCCACCAGCAGCGCGCAGATGCCGCGCCAGGAATCCAGCACCAGGAAGCGCGCGCCGGCCGCCGTGCCGACACGGGTCGCCGCGGGCGCGGATGCAAGGTTGAGCAGAGCCGTCTCAGCCATAATGATACAGATCCTGTGTTGGCGTGGCACTCGCCGAGCGCCGCTTCCTTTCCGCAAGCTGTGACTGGCATGTTGCGTGCCGGTTCTGTAGTTGTGGCTGCCCCGATGAAAACCGAGGATTCCTGATGGCGAACAACGAGATCGACCATGCCTTCACCGCCCGTTCCAAGACGGGCGCGTCGTTCGAGCCGACCTATGCCGGCGCGCTGTCGTTCATGCGGCGCAAATACACGAAGGACGTGAAGGGCGCGGACGCTGTCGTGTGGGGCATTCCCTTCGACGCCGCGGTCACCAACCGGCCGGGCGCTCGCTTCGGGCCGCAGGCGATCCGCCGCGCCTCGGCGATCCTCGACAACGATCCGCAATATCCGTTCTCGCGCGACCTGTTCGAGCACCTCTCGGTGGTCGACTATGGCGATTGCCTGCTCGACAGCGGCAATCACCAGAAGACCCCTGGCACGATCGAGCGCGAGGCGGCCAAGATCCTGAAATCAGGCGCGTTCCTTTTGACGCTCGGCGGCGACCATTTCGTCACCTGGCCGCTGCTCAAGGCGCACGCCGCGATCCACGGGCCGCTGGCGCTCGTGCAGTTCGACGCGCATCAGGACACCTGGCCCGATGACGGCAAGCGCATCGACCACGGCTCCTTCGTCGCCCGCGCGGTGAATGAAGGCATCATCGACCCCGATCGCTCGATCCAGATCGGCATCCGCACTCATGCACCGGACACGTTCGGCATCAAGATCCTCTATGGCCACGAGGTCGAGGAAATGCGCGCCTCCGACATCGCCTATGCGATCGTCGAGCGCACCGGCGGCAAGAAGACCTATCTCACCTTCGACATCGACTGCCTCGATCCGGCCTTCGCGCCGGGCACCGGAACGCCGGTGGCAGGCGGCCCCTCCTCGGCCAAGATGCTGTCGACGCTGCGCCAGCTCGGCCAGATCGACATCGTCGGCGCCGACGTCGTCGAGGTTGCGCCGGCCTATGATCATGCCGATATAACGGCGATCGCCGGATCGATCATTGCCATGCACTATCTCGGCCTGTTGGCGGAGCGAAAGGCGCGGCTCGACGAACTGAGCAACGGCAATCATGTAGCAGTAAATCACGCGAACGGCATATGACATTGGAATCGCAAGGAATTTGGCAAGCGATGAAACCGAAAATCTTCATTGACGGCGAACACGGCACGACGGGCCTGCAGATCAGGGCGCTGCTGGCCGACCGCGGCGACCTGGAGATCATCTCCATCCCGACGGAACGCCGCAAGGAGGCCGCCGCCCGCGCCGAATTCCTCAACGCGGCCGACGTCGCGATCCTTTGCCTGCCCGATGCGGCGGCCAAGGAAAGCGTGTCGCTGATTACGAACGACACCACGAAGGTGATCGATGCCTCGACCGCGCACCGCGTGGCCGAGGGCTGGGAATATGGTTTCGCGGAAATGGACAAGGACCAGGCGAAGAAGATCGGCAGCGCGAAACGCATCGCCAATCCGGGCTGCTGGCCGCAAGGGCCGATCGCGACGCTGCGGCCGCTCGTTGCAGCCGGCCTTCTGCCTGCCGACTTCCCGATCACCGTCAACGGCATCTCCGGCTATTCCGGCGGCGGCCGGCCAATGATCGAGGACTATGTCGGCAAGGGCGAGGACGCGCCCGAGTTCCTGCCCTACGGGCTGACGCTGCAGCACAAACATGTGCCGGAGCTCCGCACCTATGCGAAGCTGTCGCACGACCCGATCATGCAGCCGGCGGTCGGCAATTTCGCGCAAGGCATGATCACGGTGGTGCCACTTCAGCTCGGGGGTCTCGACCGCGTGCCGACAGGCGCGGAGCTTCACGCGGCGATCGCCGATCACTATGCGTCGATCGACGGCGGCGTGGTCGAGGTCGCGCCCTACACGCATATGGAGCGCATGCCGGAAATCGATCCGGAGGTCTATAACGGCACCAACCGGATGAAGGTCTACGTCTTCGCCAACGACGAGCGGGCGCAGGCGCTGCTGATGGCCGTCTACGACAATCTCGGCAAGGGCGCGTCAGGTGCCGCGGTGCAGAATCTCGACCTGATGCTCGGCATCAAGCACTGAGCGATCATGCAGGCATTCCCTGGGCGCTGGAAGGTCAGCGCTCCCGAACTCATTGCGGAGACCTTTTCCAGCCGGATCTGGAAGGTCGTGCGGGACGATGGCTCGGTTGCAATCGTCAAGGATCTGAAACCCTTCGACGACGTCGCGGACGAGTTGCGCGGTGAGCATTACCTCGCCTGGCGGCGCGGCGAAGGCGCGGTGCGGCTGCTCGGCCGTGACGGCAATTGCATGCTGCTCGAATATGCCGGCGACAGGCTGCTTTCCGAACATCTTGCGGAGCATGGCGACGCTGCTGCGACGGCGATTGCCGCCGAGGTCATGACCAGGCTTTTCTCGCCTTCGGAGCACGCGCCTCCATCGAACCTGCAGCCGCTGCGGGAAAGGTTCGCAAGCCTGTTCAAGGCGGCAAGGGCCGACCGCGATGCCGACCGGGAGACCCTTTACGTCGACGCGGCGCCGATCGCCGAGCGGCTGCTTGCCGATCCGCACGCAGTCCGCCCGCTGCATGGCGACCTCCATCACGACAACATCCTGTTCGGGCCGCGCGGCTGGCTGGCGATCGACCCCAAGGGCGTGCTTGGCGATCCCGGCTTCGACGCGGCGAATATGTTCTACAACCCGCTCGACCGCGACGATCTCTGCCTCGATCCGCGCCGAACCGCCCATATGGCCGAGGTATTTGGCAAAACGCTCGGACAGTCGCCACGCGCCATCCTCGACCATGCGATCGCTTATGGCTGCCTGTCGGCCGCGTGGCATCGCGAGGACAAAAATGCGGTTGACGAGGACCGCGAGCTGGCCGTGGCCGAAGCAGTTCGAAAGGTTCGGTCGCAATTCTGATCACCGAGGCAGGAGCGACCGCGGTAACCGCCGATTCACCATGATCGGCTATTGATGGAGTCGGCCCTCCTCAAAGGAATTCCCATGGTCAGCGCGATCTCCAGCTCCGTCCAAGCGGTGCAATACTCTTCGTCCACCTCGTCCGACAGCGAGGCCCAGGAGGCCGACCTCGAAAAGCAGATCCAGGCTCTGGAAGATCAAGCCAAGGCGGCTCAGGATCAGGTCGACGCCGCCAGGCTGCAGCAGCAGATCGCGGCGCTGGAGGCCAAGCTCGCCGCGCTCAAGGCGGCCGACGCGAAAAAGGCCGATCAGGACCAGTCGACGACGTCCGCCGCCGCTGCCCGCCAGGCCGAATTCGACAACGAGCCGACGACGCAGTCGCACCTGTTCTCGATGTGACCGTCAGCTCTTGACGGTAATCTCCGTCGGCAGCGGGTAAGCGCCCTTGGTGCCGCGCCAATGCGCGGCGGCGAAGCCGAGCAACACAAGCGCGATCGCCTGATGCGTCAACGCCATGTGCAGCGGCACCTGCATCAAGAGCGTGCCGATGCCGATCGAGGCCTGGACCACCACCAGCGCGAACAGAAGCGTGGCCCGGCGGGCGTGGGTGGTGCCGGGCTGGCGCCGCCACGTCGCGATCATATGCCAGAGCGCCACGGCAAAGATGGTATAGGCGCCCAGCCGGTGGACGAACTGAACCGTCTTCGGATTTTCGAAGAAGTTCAGCCAGGCGGGCTTCAGGAGAAGCAGATCGGACGGGATCACCTTTCCATCCATCAGCGGCCATGTGTTGTAGGAAAGGCCGGCGTGCAGCCCGGCGACCAGCCCGCCAAGGTAGATCTGGACCAGCGCGAGAAGCACGATGAAGCCGGCGAGCCGCTGCGTCGACCGGTCGGCGGCGGACTCCGAATGCGGCGCCAGCCCGCGCGCGACCACCATCGTCGCGGTGAAGATCAGCGCGGCAAGCGTCAGGTGCGTCGCCAGCCGGTACTGGCTGACCGAGACGCGGTCGGCCAGGCCGGAAGCCACCATCCACCAGCCGATTGCGCCCTGCAGTCCGCCAAGCAGAAGGATGCCGACGAGCTTCCGTCCAAGGCCTCGTTCGATGCGGCGCGTCGCCCAGAAGAACAGCAGCGGCAAGGCAAAGACCACGCCGACGCTGCGCGCCAGGATGCGGTGCGCCCATTCCCACCAGAAGATCGACTTGAAGTCCTGGACGCTCATGCCCTTGTTGATCTCTGTATATTGCGGGATCTGCTGGTAGCGCTGGAACTCTTCCTGCCATTCGACGTCGTTGAGCGGCGGGATGACGCCGTGAATCGGCTGCCACTCAGTGATCGACAGCCCCGAGCCGGTGAGCCGAGTGGAGCCGCCGACAAGCACCAGCGCGAACAACACGAGCAGCACGACGTAAAGCCAGCCACGCACCAGTGCGCGGTTCTGGAGGTCGCGGTCGCGGGCGGCATAGGGGGCCGTGGCGGTGATGGCAGCCATAGCGTTTTCCCAGTGGTTGAAAGGCTGAAGTGGTGGACCAAGGCCGCCCAACTGGCAAGACCGGACAGCGCGGCACGCCGTCGCGCCGGGCCGCGACGGTTGCGCGCTTTCTTCATTCGGCCTAAGCGGAGCGAGTCAACGGAACCGCGACATGCCCATTCGCCTGAAAAAGCTGATCGGAACCATATTGCTGGTGGCGCTGGTCGTCATCTACGCGCTGATCGCGTCGGCCGTCGCGGTCACTAGGCTCGCCGAATACGGGCCGACGGCGCATCTCCTCTTCTTCCTGCTCAGCGGCTTTCTCTGGGTTCTGCCGGCCGTGGCCATCATCAAATGGCTGATCATCGAGCCGCGCCCGAAGGGCTGAGCCTCGCCGGCGCCGGGCAAGCAAAAACACGAATGTGATTCAGACGTGATCGGGTGCGCGCCTACCCTGCCTCGTTCATAACTCGGCAGGGAGGCTCGACATGCTGAGGGCCATGTTCGCGGGGCTGATCGTTCTGACCGGCTCGCTCGCCGCTTCGATCGCGACAGCGGAAACCATCAATGTCTCGGACGCTCACGGCGGCAGCGTCGCCGCCTATAGCCAGCGCTGGAAGGAGCTCGCGGCGCGCGGCGCCGATGTACGCATCGTCGGCAAATGCCAGTCGGCCTGCACCGTGCTGCTCGGCTATATTCCACGCAGTCGCATCTGCGTGACGCCGTCGGCGAGCTTCGGCTTCCATCTGGCGCACCGGCCCGACATGACCGACTTGTTGTGGAAGGCCTACGCATCCGACATCAGAGGCTGGATCAAGGCGCATGGCGGGCTTGAAACGCAGCTCAAATGGATGAGCGCGCCCGACACCTACCGTTATTTCCATAAGTGCTGATCAAGGCGCAGGCCTATATCGTAACGACCATCTTGCCCGCATTGGCGAGCGGCGTGGTGATGCCGGAAAGCATGGTGCGGATATGCGCCACGCTCTGGTAGCGGCCATTGACGGAGATGCGCGGCAACGCGTGCAGGAAGCCGGCATGCTCGGGGCGCAGCACACCATGCCGCGTGGTCACCGCCGAGGCATAGCCTGCGTCGCGGGCAAAGCCAACCTCGCGGCAACCGACGGCGCTGGCATAGCCATAGGGGTAGGCCAGATGACGCGGCTCCTCGCCAAGCCTTTCGGCCAGGATGCGGCGGACGTCGCCGATCTCATGGCGCGCATCGGCTTCGGACAGCCGCTTCAAGTTCCGATGATTGACGGTGTGGGCGCCGATAGTCACCAGCGGGTGCGCGGCCATGGTGCGAAGCTCATCCCAGTTCATCAAGGTGCATGGGCGGCCCGAGCCGAATTTGAACCCATTGGAACGGGCGAGCTCGCGCAGCGCAGCGCCCTGCTCTTCCTCGGAGACGTCCAAGGTCAGCCAGGCGTTCAGCCGCGCGACGGCCTGGATCTTCCTGCCTGGCGTCGGGCAATCGATCACCGTCGGCTTGCCCGCCATAGTCAGTGTCAGGCGCGAGCTGGTGTCGACGATATCCTCGATCACGTCCCACCAGAGATCGACGGCGCCGTCGATCAGGCCGGGGGCGACGTAGATGGCGATTGGCGCGCCGTGCCTTTCCAACACCGGAAGCGCCTCGGTCATGTTGTCGCGATAGGCGTCATCGGCGGTGATCGTGGCGAACTGGCCGCCCTTGCCACCCGTCTTGATGCGCTCGATCGCTTCATCAAGGGAAACAAAGGCATAACCCCGCCCCTTCATGTCCGCGATCAGCCTGTCGAGGAAGGCGGGCGCGATGTTCAGATGCCGGTTGACGCTGTTCGGCTTCTCCGGTGTCGCGGTGACGCGGTGCAACATCAGGATAGCGCCGATGCCGCCGACAAATGGCCGCGCCAGAGGCGCGAGACCGGAGTAGCGGGCAAGGTTCAGCGCCAGTTTCCGGATTGCCTCGCCCCCGTCGATCATTCCTTCACCTTTTGCGCCTAGGCTTATTCAAGCACGACATTCGCCTATGCGAACCCCAGGTTGCAACCAATACGTCTTAAGGATTGAGGGATGGTTGACGCCACCGCGTCATTTGACGGCAACCGGGTCGCGGCCAACGAGACTTCCGCGCGACCCATGCGAGCCGATCAGGGTCGGTGGACTGCGACCGCAAAAGACGGCGCCGGGCTGGCCGACTACGTTCAATTCTGCGCCTCGGCGTTGTTCGCGCCGGCGCAAAGCGCATCCTGGGTAAACAACTGGGCAACCGCGACCGGCGCCGACATGGTTGTCGCGACGCTAACCTGCGATGGCCGTCCAGCGCTTTTGCTTGCGCTGGAAGTCGTAGGGCGCGGCCCATTCAAGGTTGCCCGTTTCGCCGGCGGGCGCCACGCCAACGGCAATTTCGCCGCCGCCGATCCACGTTTCCTGCCGGCTATCGACGGTCGGGCGATCCGCTCGCTGTTCAAAGTCGTCGCCCGAACGCGGCCGGACATCGACCTGATCTCGCTGGAAAGGCTGCTGCCCGACCTCGACGGCGTCGCCAACCCGCTCGCCGCGCTGTCCGGCTTTCCAAGTCCGAACCTTGCGCTCGCGGTCGATCTCGGCGGCGGGTTCGACGCGCTCTTGTCGCGCGCGAGCGGCAAGCGCAAGCGCAAGAAGCACCGTTCGCAGACGCGCAAGTTCGAGGCGGTCGGCACCTTCCGCCGCATCGAGGCGCACACTCGCGAAGAGGTCGACAGGCTGCTCGACGCCTTCCTCGAGATGAAGGAGGTGCGTTTCGCCAAGATGGGCATCGCCAATGTCTTCGGCGACAGGCAAGTGCGCGACTTCTTCCGGACACTGTTTGCCGATGCGCTGACGGAGGAAAAGCCGTCCTTCCTGCTGCACGGCCTGGACGTGGCGGGAAAACTGCGCGCGGTTACCGGCTGCAGCCGCTCCGGCAAGCGGCTGATCTGCGAGTTTGGCGCCATCGCCGAGGACGATCTCGCCTTCACCAGCCCCGGCGACTTCCTGTTCTTCGACAATATCCAGGAAGCCTGCGATCTCGGCTTCAAGGTCTATGACTTCTCGGTCGGCGACGAGCCTTACAAACGGCTCTGGTGCGATCTCGAGATCCAGCATTTCGAGGTGCTTGCGCCGCTGACATTGAAAGGCCGCGCATTGGCGACGACGATGCGGCAAGGCGCGCGGGCCAAGGCCTTCATCAAGAACAATCCGACGGTCTGGAAGTTGACCAAGATGCTGCGCCGCAAGGCTGTCGGACAGGCTGCACCTGCCGCAGCCGAGGACGACAGCTAGGCTTTGTAAGAGTCGCACAGTCGCCGTCGCGTTTCGGGGCGATGCGGCAAGCGGGCCGAGACCCTGAGGGACTCGACGGAACCTATCGAGTGCCGAGAGGTTTTCGCACCCAGAAGGAGAATGGCCATGGCTAAGTGCGACCAGTGCGGCAACGACTATGACAAGGCGTTCCTAGTGAGCTTGGGCGGGCAAGCCTACACGTTTGACAGCTTCGAGTGCGCGATCCAGAAGCTTGCGCCGATCTGCCCGCATTGCAGGGTGCGGATCATGGGACATGGCGTCGAGCAGGGCGATATCATCTATTGCTGCGCGCATTGCGCCGGGCAGGAAGGGGCCAACGCCCTGACCGATCGCGCACCGTGACAATCGCGAATCCTCTGCCTCTCCCTTGGAAGGCCACGCGGAAATAACTTTCTCGTAGCGCTCTTGACCGCGATCCTGGGGCAGTCGTTCAGTTCTAACTACGCCGCCTGAACGATCTCGACCAATTCAACGTCGAACACCAGGTCCTTTCCGGCCAACGGATGATTGCCGTCGAGCTTGACGCTGGCGTCGTCCGCGCCGATGACCGTTACTTGCATGGGACGTCCCTCGCGGGTGCGGGCCTGCAATCGGGTGCCAATATCGACGTTGATGTTTTCCGGCACGCTGGCGCGGTCGATGACTACGACCGCTTCGGGGCGATGGGGACCATACGCGGCGTCAGCGGGAACGGTGACGGTGCTTTTCGTGCCGACCTCCATGCCTTCGACATGCGTTTCGAGACCAGGAATTACCTGTCCTTCGCCCAGTGTAAACTGCAACGGTTCACTGCCGGAAGAATCGAATTGGGTGCCGTCGACCAGACGCCCAGTGTAGTTGATACGTACAGTGTCGCCATTCTTGGCCTGTGTCATAACAGCTATCCTTTGGGAGTTTCGAGGGACCGGCCTAGGGTTCACGGTCCGCTCTTGATCATCCACGCACCAAAGTGCGCAGCGCGAAACATCAAAACTAGGTGCTATGCCGCCGATGTAAAGTGCGGGGGCCGCCGAGAAATGCCCCGGCTCGGTCTTGCACCTAAGGACTGTCATGCCCCCCGACTGAGCCGTGCTCGATTCGCTGCGGTCTCGGCCTCCGGTTCCTCGCGGTTGTCCTTAGCAGGCGCCGCGGCAGCGCAGGACAGCCTTGTCGGCCTCCAGCCTTACGCAGCCGACCGGCGTCCGGGCAATGGATCTCCCGGTTCGTGGCCGACCGGCGTGACCAGCGTCAGGTTGGGATAGCCGTTCTCGATCAGCTTCACCGCGGCCTGCGTCACCTGGTCGTCGGCCTCGAGCATCGACAGGAAGACTTCGGTGCCGTCGCCGACAAGGCGGCCGATGCCTTGCGCGTCGGCCGGGCCGCACTCGACCACGACGAGATCATAGGCCGTGGTGAGCGACTGCATGATGATCGGCAGCCGGTCGGCGGCGCGCATGGCGCGGACAGGGTCGGCGGTGCCGACCGGAATGACATGCGCATCCGAATAGAGATCGGGATGGATGACGTCGCTGAACTGCGCTTCGGAAGCGAGCAGATTGGTGATGCCGGGGAAGAGGCTTGTGTCCAGCATCGGCCGCGACGCCGCGCCCGATGCTGTGAGATCGAGCAGCAGCACACGCAGGCCGGCATCCGATACTTCGCGCGCCACCAGCACGGCGGACGCGGCCGCCTCGTCGCCTTCCGGCGACACGAAGATCGCGCGCGCGGCGCCGGAAGCGATCAGCTTCTCCGCGGCCTTGTCGACATCGATCTCGCCCAGCCTGGATTGCCTTGGCTCCGGGGCCGATTCGCTGGGCTCGGCCTGCTTGACAACCGCAGCGCGAACCTCCGCCAGCTCGCGCTCGGCCGGCCTCGACAGTTCCGATTCCGCAATCGAATGCCCCGGCTCGGCTTCCTCGTAAGGCGCAAAGGCCCGACCTTCGCCATGTGCTTCAGCGATCATCGGTTCCACCCTGGTCGCGGGCATCGCCACCTGCTCGATATCGGCGAAGCGGGCGCCGGCGGCCGGACGCATGGCGCGGCCCGAGAACAGCTCGCCAAGCAGCGTGCCGATCGCCATCAGCAGCAGCGAAGCAGCGGCGGCGGCGCCGGTGATCGGCCCGATCTTCGGGAAATAGGGCTGGGACGGCACCTGGGCCTGCGCGATCAGGCTCGCCGCGACAGGCGAGTATCTGCGATCCTTGCGCGAAGCCACGGCATTGTAACTTGCCATATAGGATTCAAGCTGTTGGCGCTGAACATTCGCGTCGCGCTGCAAGGCGTCCAGTTGCACCTGCTGCTCGCCGGCCCGCGCCGAGGCGGCTTTCAGCGTGTTGACGTCCGCGATCAGCTGATCCTCGCGGGCCTTGGCCGTCTGGGCCTGGGCCGACAGGCCGCGGATGATCTTTTGCGCCTCATTGCGAATCTGGCCGTCGAGATCGGCCAGCTGCGACTTCAGCGCCCGGATGCGCGGATGGTTGTCGAGCAGGGTCGTGGAAAGATCGGCGATGTTGGCCTTGAGCTCCACCTGGCGCTCGCGCAGGCGCTGGATCAGCTCGGAAGACAGGACTTCCGGCACACTGTCCAGCGAACCGCCATTCTGCAGCGCCCGGCGCACGCTCTCGGCGCTCGCCTCGGCGGCGGCTCGGCTGGCGCGCACGCGCGACAATTCGCTCGACAGTTCAGAGAGCTGCTGCGTCGGAAGCACCGCATTGTTGCCGCCCATCAAGAGGTCGGACTGCGCACGGAAGGCCGCGACCTTGGCCTCGGCGTCCTTGACGCGATTCTGCAGGTCGGCGATTTCCGGCGCCAGGAAGTCGGTGGCGGCGGCGTTCGATTCGAGCTTGGCGTCGCCCTTCGAAGCGATATAGGCGTTGGCGATGCCGTTCGCGATGTCGGCGGCGAGCTTGGGATCCTTCGAGGCGAACTCGATCGCGATCGCACGCGTCTTTTCAACGGCGTAGACATTGAGCTTGTCGTGCATGGCATTCAGCACGCGCTCGTCCGGCGGGATATCGAAGGGATCGCTTTTCAAGCCGACGAGCACAAGCGCGCGCCCGAGCGACGACATTTTCAGCGTCTCGTCGAACTCCGGCAACTTGTCCAGGTTGAGCTTGGTCGCCACCTGCTTGAGGATGTCGGGCGAGGAAATGATCTGGACCTGGGTCGCAACGCCTTGCTCGTCGAGAATCGGTTTGTCGTCATCGTTGGTGCCCGGCGGCCGGGTGTATTCCGATTCGCGCGAGCCGATCTCCAGCTTGGCTGTCGCCTTATAGTAGGGCGTCGCGAGCCAGGCGAAGGCGAAGGCCAGCCCGGTGACCAGAAGCGTCACGAAGACAATGCGCAGCCAGTTCCTCGCCAGGCTGGCGAAGAGCTGTCTCAGATCGACATCGACGTCTGCGGCCGCGGACTGAACGGACATGCATCCTGCTCCGAACTTTGAGTCGAGGATGGACCGTAAACAACTATGGTAACTCACCCGTTAAGATCAGAATGAGCGCTTATTAGAGAGCACTCAAAGAAGATTGGGCGAAAGCAATAGAACAATTGAGCTTTTTGCCGATCTCCGCTCTCCCGGACCGAGCTCCTTTACCACCCATTAACCCTAACAGGATGATAACGGTCGCACTTTCCTGGGGTTGGCCGCGACTTGCGGCAAGAGCGATGAAGGTTCCTGGCCGGTCATGAAAAGCACTGCTTCCCTCTTTCGCGCTTTGCTTGCCCTGTCGCTGCTGACCGGCTGTTCGAGCTACCGCCCGACACCCGCCGCCTTCCATGAAGTGCTCGATCAGCCCTACCGACTCGGCGCCGGCGACCGCGTCCGTGTCACGGTGTTCGAGCAGGATGGGTTGACCAACACCTACAGCATCGACCAGTCCGGCTATCTCTCCTTCCCGCTGGTCGGCGCGGTGCCGGCGCGCGGCCACACCGCGCAGCAGTTGGAAAAGGTGATCGCCGACAAGCTGCGCCAAGGCTATTTGCGCGATCCTGACGTTTCGGTCGAAATCGACCGCTACCGGCCGATCTTCGTCATGGGCGAAGTGGGTGCCGCCGGCCAGTATTCCTACGTGCCGGGACTCACCGTGCAAAAGGCGGTCGCCATCGCCGGCGGTTTTACGCCGCGCGCCAATCAGGGGAGCGTCGACATCACCCGCGACATCAACGGCAAGGTGATGACCGGTCGGGTTCTGACATCCGATCCGCTCCTGCCCGGCGACACCGTCTACGTCCGCGAACGCCTGTTCTGAAAAACCCGTCGTGGCGGTGAATCTCAGGATCGTCCACTGCTTTCGCTCACCTGTCGGAGGAATCTTCCGGCACGTGCGCGACCTGACCGAGGCGCAGGTCGCCGCCGGCCATGCGGTGGGAATCGTCTGCGACTCGACCACCGGCGGCGACTATGAGGAGCGCTTGTTCGACGCGATGAAGGACAGTTTGGCGCTCGGCATCCATCGGACGCCGATGCAGCGCCACGTCGGGCCGGGCGATCTCGCCTCGGCCTGGCGCACCTATCGCATCATCCAGGAATTGCGGCCGGACGTGCTGCACGGGCACGGCGCCAAGGGTGGCGCCTATGCCCGGCTGTTCGGCTCACTGTTGCGGGTATCAAGGTTTCGCGTTGCCCGCCTCTATTCGCCGCATGGCGGCTCCCTTCACTATGACGAAACGACGGCGACGGGAAAGCTGTTCTTCGGCCTGGAGCGCTTCATGGCGCGCTTCACCGACTGCCTGCTGTTCGTTTCCGACTACGAGCGGAAAACCTATCGCCGCAAGGTCGGCGAGCCGCCGATACCCAACCGGCTGGTCTATAACGGCCTGCGCGCCGCCGAATTCGAACCGGTGACGACGGCGGCAGATGCCGCCGATTTCCTGTACATCGGGATGATGCGCGACCTGAAGGGTCCGGATATTTTCATCGATGCGCTGGCCTTGGCCGGCAACGAGCTCGGACGCCCCCTAAGCGCAGTGATGGTCGGCGACGGCGACGACCTGCTGCGCTACCACGCTCAGGTCGAGCGGCTCGGCCTGGAGAGCCACGTCCGTTTCCTGCCGCCCATGCCGGCGAGGGACGCTTTCGCGCTGGCCGATTTGATCGTCGTGCCGTCCCGCGCGGAGGCGATGCCCTATATCGTGCTCGAGGCCTTGGCCGCCGGCATGCCGATGATCGCGACCGCGGTCGGCGGCATTCCGGAAATCTTCGGCGAAAACTCCCCTGCCCTGATCCGGCCTGACGCATCCCAGCTCGCCGCCAAAATGGGGACGGCGCTCAGCGACTTCGACGGTTATCGAAAACTGATGCAGCAAGCCGATGAGCTGAAGGCCCGATTCGGCGCCGACGTCATGGCCGCCGATATCGAGAAGGCCTATTTCGCCGCGCTGCACAAATAGGCCGCGGGCCGCAACAACTCCAAAACCACCGGTTGTTTCAAGGCTTTCTTAGCTCTCTTTTGCTATGCAGTTGCGCGAAGCTCGCGGACAGTTCCCATGAATGAGATCGACCCCGCGCACCGCTTTTCCATGGATGCGGTGCGCAACTACGACACTCCCGCCGGGGGCGAAAAGCCGGGCGGCATCAACGATGTAGCGCGCCAGGTCGCCTCACAATACCGGCGCGATACCATGTCGCCGATCATGGTCAGCGGCGTGCTGCGCATGGTCGAGTTCGCGATGCTGTTCCTGTCTGGGCTCTGCGTCTATTTCTACTATGTCGGCTTCTTCAGCTATCTGGCCTGGCAGTATCCGCTGGCGATCGCGGCGACGTCGTTCCTGGCTGTGGTGCTGCTCGACGTGACCGACTGCTACCAGATCGAGGCTTTGATGCGCCCGCTGGCCAACTTCGGCCGCGTGCTGCTGGTCTGGGCCGGCAGCTTCGCGCTGATGGCGCTCACCGCCTTCGCCATCAAGGCGTCGGAAGACTATTCGCGCTTGCTGTTCGGCACCTGGTTCGCGGTCGGCTTCGTGCTGATCTTCGGCCTGAGACTCGTGATGTCCAGCCTCATCCGGCGCTGGGCGCGCGACGGCCGCATGGAGCGCCGCGCGCTCATCGTCGGCGGCGGCAAGGCGGCCGAGCAGCTGATCCGCTCGGTCGAGAAGCAGCCCTACAACGACATCCGCATCTGCGGCATCTTCGACGACCGCAACGACAAGCGCTCGCCGCCGATCGTCGCCGGCTATCCGAAGCTCGGCACCATCTCCGAGCTCATCGAATTCGCCCGCATCGCGCGCATCGACATGCTGATCGTATCGCTGCCGCTGACCGCCGAATCGCGCGTCTTGCAGTTGCTCAAGAAACTCTGGGTGCTGCCGGTCGACATCCGGCTCTCGGCGCATTCCAACGCGCTGCAGTTCCGGCCGCGCGCCTACTCCTATATCGGCTCGGTGCCGATGCTCGACATCTTCGACAAGCCCATCAACGACTGGGATTCGGTCGCCAAGCGCGCCTTCGACATCTTCTTCTCACTTGTCGGCATCGTCCTTTTTTCGCCGGTGATGCTCGCCACTGCGATCGCCATCAAGCTCGACAGCAAGGGCCCGGTGCTGTTCAAGCAGAAGCGGCACGGCTTCAACAACGAGATCATCGAGGTCTACAAGTTCCGCTCGATGTATACCGACCGGTCCGACCCGACCGCCAAGCAGACAGTGACCAAGAACGATCCGCGCGTCACCCGTGTCGGCCGCTTCATCCGCAAGACCTCGATCGACGAACTGCCGCAGTTCTTCAACTCGCTGTTCGGCTCGCTGTCGCTGGTCGGGCCGCGCCCGCATGCCATCGCCGCGCAGTCGCACAATCTGCTCTACAACGAGGTGGTCGACGGCTACTTCGCCCGCCACAAGGTCAAGCCCGGCGTCACCGGCTGGGCGCAGATCAACGGCTGGCGCGGCGAGATGGACACCAACGAAAAGATCCGCATGCGCACCGAATACGACCTCTACTACATCGAGAACTGGTCGATGCTGTTCGACCTGCGCATCCTGTTCCTGACGCCGATCCGCCTGCTCAACACGGAAAACGCCTATTGAGCGCAATCGCCCATCCGTTGCAGCCGCAGGCTGTCAACAAGTTGTCGCCGGAGGCGATTAACGCCAAGCTGATTTCGCTGATCGCGTCGGCGGCGATCGGCGTCGGCATCCTGCTCTCCGGCTTCGTCATCAGCGAGCCGGCGCCCTACGAAATCTACATGGCAGGGCTGATCGCGGTCTGGGCGCTGTTCGGCCTTCGAATCTCGCGTGCGATCGTCCCGTTGCTGGTGCTGCTGGTGGCGATGAACATCGGCGGCATGATCGCCATGACGCAGATGGCGGACCTCGCCAACACGCCGCTCTATCTCGCCGTCTCGCTGTTTTTGGCCTTCAGCGCGGTGTTCTTCGCCTCGGTGACCTCGGTCCAGCCCAGCCTCTACCGGCTTATCTTCATCGCCTATGTCGTCTCGGCGGTGGCGACGTCGCTGCTCGGCATCGCCGGCTATTTCCATGCCTTTCCGGGCGCGGAAATGTTCACCAAATACGACCGCGCGGCCGGCGCCTTCCAGGATCCGAATGTGTTCGGCCCATTCCTGGTGCTGCCCGGCACCTACCTGCTCTATCTGCTCCTGACCGGCCCGGTGTCGCGCATGCCGCTTCTGGCGGTGCCGCTGCTCATCGTCACCGCCGGCATCTTCTTCTCCTTTTCGCGCGGCGCCTGGGGCATGTTCGCCGTTTCGGCGGTGCTGCTCACCGCGTGCCTCTTCCTGCAGAGCGCCAGCGGCAAGTTCCGGCTGCGTGTGGTGGTGATGACGATCGCGGCCATGGCGCTGCTGGTCATCGCCTTCATCGTCATCCTGCAGTTGCCCGGCGTGTCTGACATGTTCACGCAGCGCGCGCAACTCGAGCAGAGTTACGACTCGGCGCGGCTTGGCCGCTTCGCCCGCTATTCGATCGGCTTCCAGCTGGCGATGGAGCACCCGTTCGGCATCGGCCCGCTGGTCTTCGGCACGATCTATGGCGAGGACACGCATGACATCTGGCTGAAGGCGCTGATGGATTATGGCTGGCTTGGTTTCGTCTCGTTCCTGACGCTCACGCTATGGACGATCGGGGCCGGCTTCCGCATCCTTTTGCGCGACCGGCCGTGGCAGCCCTATCTGCTTTGCGCCTATGTCGCCTATCTCGGCAATATCGGTCTCGGCACCTTCATCGACATCGACCACTGGCGCCATCTCTACCTGTTGCTCGGATTGATCTGGGGCGCGATCGCGCTGGAGTACCGGCACCAGCGGGAATTGCGGCTGGGAAGGCCTGCATCCCTGCTTGCAATTTCACCTGCGCGATAGGACCGAATTCGGTTGACCCGCACCGCCTTATCACGATACATCGCCACCCGGTCCGGAGTGTAGCGCAGCCCGGTAGCGCACTTGACTGGGGGTCAAGGGGTCGTCGGTTCGAATCCGGCCACTCCGACCATTTAAATCCTTGAAATCCCCCACGAAGACGGCACGAATGTGCCAGGCGAGTTTATGTATGCGCGGCCAGCATGCGGCGCGCGCTTTCTTCGTCGGTGATCAGGATGGTCGGCGCAATCAGGTTCATGGCACCGAGCAGCGCCTCGGTCTTCTCGGCGCCGCCTGAGGTGAGGATGCGGATCGGCGCCTTACGCAGGCGATCGACATCCACCGACATCACATGGCTGTTGACCGGATGGTCGACCAGATCGCCATTGCGGTCGTAGAAATGGAACAGAAGGTCGCCGACGGCGCCCCGCGCCAGCAGGGCCTCGCGGTCCGCTTCCTTGAGGAAGCCGCCGCGCGAGAAGGTGGTGGCCGAAGCGATGCCGCCGACGCTCAACAGAACGGCGTCGAGCGCATCGGCCATCTCGAAAATCTCCTGCAGGCCGCAACGCTCGACCAGCGCGATCTTGGTCTCGACGCTGTCGACGACGGCCGGCGTCGGCATCAGATAACCGTCGCCCTGGAAGATTTGTGCAAAGCGCCAGGCGAACTCGGCCGGATTGACCCGGCGCGCGACGCCGACGCCGCCAAGCAGCGAAATCACGCTGAAATCGGTCAGCGATTTGGCGCTGATGAAGGGCAAGGTATGGAATAGCGTCACGCCCCAGCCGACGCCGACCCGCATGCCGGATTTCATCGCATCGGACAGGAACATGCCGGTCTTGGCGGCGATTGCCGGGATTGGATCGGCGTTGGGATCCGTGAGCGGCGCGACCAGCGCCTGCTGCAGCCCAAAGGTCTTCTCCAGCGCCCGCTCCAGCCGCACGATCTCCAAAAGCTCGCTCTCGATGGTGATCTTCACCTCGTTGCGCGCCCTCGCCTCCGCCAGCATGCGCACGATGGTGACGCGGCCGACGCCGAGCACGTCGGCAATCTCGTTTTGCGTCATCTGCTCGACGAAATACATCCAGGCGGCGCGGATCCTGAGGCGGTCGGTCCGGCTTTCGCTGACGACCTGCTCGGATGCCTCAGCCGCCGCCCTGCCGTTTTCGGATTCGCCCTGCCGCCGCCTGCCCAATTTCCCCTCCAAGCCCGGCGATGATGCTGCCTCGCCGATTCTGCATGCTGGTTAAATATTGCCTATTGATCTACCAATCGAGACGAACAATCTAGAGAGGGCGACTGGCGCCCCAAGCCCTGACCGGCTTCAGCGTTTCGAGGCAATTGGCGATGCTGCGACAAATTTCCGAAGACGTCCGCGCCAACCTGAAGGACCGGCTTCGGGAACTGCGCGACGCGATCCGCCAGAACCGCCACGACAGCGCCGGCGATACCTCGCACGACATCGCCGGCAATTTGCCGCCCTTCCCGGGCCGCAGCCTGCTTGGCCATGCCGCAAGGGCCGTCGACGAAGCGCTGACGATCGCCGAATCCTTCGTTCCGCATTCCCGGCCGCTCAAGGTCGACGGCACGACCGTCAAAAGCCTGCGGACCTATTTCCCGCAAGGCGACGAAGACCGGCAGATCGGCGGCGAACGCCAGTTCAGGCGTGACATGTATTATCTGACCCGCGCGGTTCTCGCCGGCTACGGCATCGACAATCCGCGCGTTCACGAGGCGGGCTTTTCCGCCGTGCACGCAGCGATGCGCAAGCGCCACGCCGATCTTCTGGCTGCCGCGACGGGCGACGCGGCATCCACGGATGAGGTCGCGGCGGCCTGCGCGGCTCTCCTCGTCGAATGCCTCAACCACCGTCCTGTTCAGCCTGGCGAGATCGGGACAGGCCCGGCGATAGCCGGCGACCGGTCTCTCGACATCAGATGCCTTGCGCCGGTGGTGCTTGCCTGCGGACTGGCGACCAAGGCCGACGGCACGCCCGAGCCCGACATTCTCGAGATCGCGGTGCTGGCGGCCGAAGTGCGGGAGGATCGCATCCGGCAGGCCTGCGCCCAGGCCAATGCCGTCCAGGAACTGACACCGGTTCTCGCCACGCTGCTCGCGCATCTGACGTAACCCGCCGTGAGGATCCGCTATCGCTCGGCCACCATGGCCGCGATCGTCTTCTTGGCGCGCTGGATCGAGGCCGGGCTCATGCTGAGTTCGGTCAGGCCCATCCCGACGAAGGCCGGGATCAGGTCCGGACGGCCGGCGGCCTCGCCGCACATGCCCACCATGATGCCAGCGGCGACACCCGCCTTGGCCGTCAGCTCGATCGCCGACATCACCGCCGGATTGGTGACGTCATTGAGCTTGGCGACCGTCGGATTGAGGCGGTCGGCGGCCATGATGTACTGGGTGAGGTCATTGGTGCCGATCGAGAAGAACGCCACTTCCCTTGCCAGGGCCGGCGCGATCAGCACGGCGGCGGGAGTCTCGATCATCACGCCGAGGTCGAAGCTTGCATGCGCAACGCCTTCGGCCTTCAATTCCGCCGCGCATTCATCGACCAGCGCGCGGGTGCGCGTCACCTCGGCGATTTCCGAAACCATCGGCAGCATCACCTTGATGTTGCCGTGAACGGCGGCACGCAGCAGCGCCCGCAGCTGGCGCTTGAAGATGTCGGGCCGGTCCAGGCACATGCGAATGCCGCGCCAGCCGAGGAAGGGGTTTTCCTCGTCCGGAAATTCGATGCCGGCGATCGGCTTGTCGCCGCCGATGTCGAGCGTGCGCACGATGACCGAATGCGGCGCAAACGCCTTGGCCAAGGCGCTGTAGGTCTCGGCCTGCATGTCCTCCGACGGCAGATGCATGTGGCGCATGAAGAGCAGCTCGGTGCGGAACAGCCCGACGCCCATGGCGCCGGCTTCCTGCGCCGCCTCGATCTCCTCCAGCGAGCCGATATTGGCCGCGACCTCGATCACGGTGCCGTCGGCGCGCTTCGGGGTTAGGCCCTTGAACACCTTGAGGCCCGCACGCTCCTGCGCCGCCGCCTCGACGCGCCTGTTGAAATCAGTACGCGTGGCCTCGTCGGGGTCGACGAGAACGTGCCCCGCATTGCCGTCGATGGCGACCTCCTTGGCCGCACGCAACTCGTTGATCTTATCCCCCAGACCCAGCACCGCCGGAATGCCGTGCGAGCGGGCGATGATGGCGATGTGCGAGGTGGCGCCGCCATGGCCGCAGATCACGCCGCCGATGCGCTTCAGCGGCGCGCGCGCCAGATCCCAGGCGCCGATGTCGTCGGCAATGAGGATCGCGCCCTGCGGTATCGTCTCCAGGCTGACTTCGTCCTGGCCGAGCAGCACCAGGCAGATCTGCCGGCCGACGGCATGGACGTCGTCGGCCCGGGCGTTGAGATAGTGGTCGTCGACCGCGCTGAAATCGGCGGCGATGGTGGCCGCGGCCGCAATGACCGCCGAGACCGCGTCGTCACCGCCCCGGATCAGTCTTTCGACCTCGCCGGTCAGGCTGTCGTCGGCGGCTATGTCGCGCAGCGCCGCGACGATGCCACGGTCGCCGGCGGAGAGATTGTTCTCCGCAAGCGTGCGGTCCATGCGCGCCTGGACGCTGGCGACAGCGCCGCGGAAGCGCTCGAGTTCACTGTCGATCTCATCGGCCTGCAGTCGCCTGCCCGGCCCCTCGATTTCCGGCGGGAAATGGACAAAGGCCGGCCCGATGGCCACGCCTTCGCTGGCGGCGATACCCTGGAGTTTTGGTGCTCCATCCGGCGACGCCGCAGTCGGCGGCGTGGCTTGCGGAACGGACAAGGCGGCTGTGACTTCGGAGTCAGCTTCGGCAGCCTCGCCCTCGTCGTCGAGGCCGGCGCGCGGGTTCTCCAGATAGCCTATCAGCGCCTCGATAGCCTCGATCGCGTCGGCGCCGTTGGCGCGCACGGTGACTTCCTGGTTTTCCTTGACCGCCAGCAGCATCAGCTTGACCGAGCTCTTGGCGCTGACTGCCTTGCCGTCCTTGACCAGCTCGACATCGGATTCGAAACCCTTGGCGAGTTTCACGAACCGCGTGGCGGGACGGGCGTGCAAACCTTCATGCACTCTGACGATGGTCGAGCGTTCCATGGCAATAACTCTAGGTTTGTGGCGCCGTCGACAGACAGCGCGGATATTATCAGGCGGCGATGGTGATGACAGCGCCCGGCGTAAGCGCCGCCACGAGCGCTCCGGTATCGACCTCGGATGCGCAAACTTCGCCCGGCCTTTCAGCCTCGGTCGCTCCGTTGAAGGAGATGACGACGTGACCCATCTCGCGGACCTTGCTCCACGCAGTGGAGCCGACCGCCGTTATCACAGCCGAAACCGGTCCGAGCGTGATCGACGCGCCTTTTTGCGGTGCGTCGTCACTGGGTCCCTGCTCTGCCAGATGAAGCACGGAAACCTCGGCCAGTTCCGGAGGCGAGCCATCCGCGAACAGGATGACCACGCCGCCCTCGGCGAGGTCCGCCACTTCGGGTCCGATAGCAGTGACCCGTGTCTTGAGAAGAACCGACATATGGCGAACCTCGATACTGTTGACGACTTAGAACACGATCAGGGAGACGACCCATGCGATCAGCACGGAGACCGGGCCCATGATCTGGCGGCTGATGAGCACCGCCGGCACGCCGATTTCGATCGTCTTCGGCTTGGCCTCACCGAGCGCCAGACCGACGGGAACGAAATCGCAGCCCACCTGGGTGTTGTAGGCAAACAGCGCCGGCAGCGCCATGGCGGGCGAGATGGTGCCGTTGGCGATCTGCGGGCCGATGATGGCGACGCCGATCACCTGCGCGATGACCGCGCCCGGTCCCAGGATGGGCGACAGGAACGGCAGGCCGCAGATGGCCGAGATGACCAGCAGGCCGACGATGTTGTTGGCAAGCGGACCCATCGGCTGCGCCAGCACGTCACCGATGCCGGTATAGAGGATCAGGCCGATCAGCATGGTCACGAAGGCCATGAAGGGCAGCACGTTGCGGATGACCTGATCGATGGTGCGGCGGCCGGAATTGAAGAAGATGCCGACCACGCGGCCCATGACGCGGCCGATCGAGCTGATCAGGCCGATAAGCCCGCCCTCGCTCGGCAGCGGCTCGGCCGCCCTGGATGCAGTGTTGTTGCTTGAACTCATCGATGCTGCTCCCCCCGCAGTGGTGACCGCTTCGGATCCGTCCGCCATTGTGACATTGGCCGGCTTCACGCCCGAAACGTAGATGTCTTCCGTGATGAACTGGGCGAGCGGACCCGCCTGGCCGACCGGCGTCAGATTGACGGTCGGGATACGCTTGCGCGGATAGACGCCGCAGCGCGCGGTGCCGCCACAGTCGACGACGACGACCGCCATCTCGCTTTCGATCGGCGGCGCCTTGAAGCCGTCGACCGCCTCAGCGCCGGTCATATCGGCGATAAGCTGCGCCACCGGATGAATGCCGCCACCGGTTACCGACACGACCTTGCTGCGCTGTTCGGTCGGCTCGATGACCAGCGGACCGCCCCAGCCGGTGGACCCCTTCGAGATCTTTACTGCCTTGTATGTCTTGGCCATGGTGTCCTCCCGCCCTTAGAGCTCGACGCCCTGGCGGCGTGCCATGATGGCCGTGATGCGCTCGGTCAGCATGCCCTTGAGCAGGATGACGACGAGGCCGACGATGGCGTACCAGATGGCCACCTTGACGTGGTAGCCGTTGGCGATGACGCCTCGCTTCTCGAGGTCGAGCAGCGCGACCAGCATGCCGCCCCAGACGAAATATTCGCCGGGGTTGATATGCGGGAACAGGCCGAGCGGCGGATGCACGTAGGACACGGCCGCGTCGTAGAAGGCGGGCTTGTGCTTTTCTTCCAGGAAAGAACCGAAGGTGTAAGCCATCGGGTTGGTGAGGAAGAACACCGACAGGACCGGCAGCACCGTATAACGGGTCAGCGCGATGCGGCCGGCGCCGCGCGCCAGGCCGTGAACGCGCTCTTCGCCGACCAGTTCGGTAACGGCGTAGAAGGCGGTCATCAGCACCACCAGCGTCGGGATGATGCCGGTGACGAAGCCGGCGAACACTTCGCCGCCCTTCTGGAAGATGCCGATGAAATACTTGCCGATCGCGGTCAGCCAGCCGAGCTGCTCTTCCTGCTGCACGTTCTTCAGCTGTTCCTTCAGCTGATCGGCGGTGACCGGCGCGTTGTCGGTCGTCGCCTGCGCCAGGACAACAAGATGATCGGTGGCATGCTCGACGCCGAGCTTGCCGTGCCAGGCAGCATCCGAGACCATGGTGCCTGCGACATGCAGGTTATGCACCGCCAGGTCGGCATGCTGCGCCAATAACGAAATAACAGACATTTCTCCTCCTTATGACCCCTGCCGGTCATTCCCAGCCGGCTGCCGGCGTCCGTTTATGCCCTTGCTACGTTCAAGCCGGACAGGCCCGGCTTCTTCCCCGGCTCCGACCGCGCGCGGTCGATCTGCTCGATCGCCCGTTTCACGGCCTCGGCTACACCGGGTTCCCCCTCCCCCATGATCGCAGGGTTGGACCGGAGTCGATCGAGGGGGACGCCCTCGAATTCTTCATGTCGCTTGAACTTGGTCAGCACCGAGCGGCCGCTCATGACCATCATGCGGCGCACGATCAGATCCGGCGTCACGACGACCAGCGCGATGGTGCCCTTGGCAAGCCGGCCGCGGAAATTGCCAGCGCCGACAAAGCCGTCCTTGAACTCTCCGGTGACGCCTTTGAAGACGTCCGAATAATGCCGCATCTGCAGCCAGACGCCCAGCGATTGCAGCGCCCAGACAACAAACAGCAGAAGCAGCGCCCACTGCCAGATCGCCATTCGGTACTCCTCCCGACTCTCGTTCCTCCGACGCATATTGGACGGAGGTGAGATGACCCGAAAGTGAGAACATTTGTTTCCTAGAATGTCAACATGTATTATATTAGCCGTTATAACGCTCCACAGGCGGCTGACCGATTTCGGCATCGGCAACGCCTGTGCTAGCCTGCCGTCAAACGGGAAGTGAGACATGGACCTGCCTTTCAGGCACGAACTCGCGCTTATGCCGGACCTTCGCCACCGGCTGCGGCAGCTGCGCTGGTTCCGCGCCACCTTCCGCAGCAGCGCGAAAGTGGTGTCCGAAACGTTCGGCGTGCGCTTCGAGATCGACGAGGCCAAGTTGACGCGCGCTTTCCTCGACTG
The DNA here is from genome assembly GCF_006440815.1 of Mesorhizobium sp. B2-8-3. Lineage (NCBI taxonomy): Bacteria > Pseudomonadati > Pseudomonadota > Alphaproteobacteria > Hyphomicrobiales > Phyllobacteriaceae > Mesorhizobium > Mesorhizobium sp. B2-8-3. The sequence continues at coordinate 2,872 of NZ_VFTW01000023.1, read as the reverse complement.
GATCGAAGTCATGGAAGCGCAGAAGCGATTCGCTGCCGTCGACCGCGCCGACTTCATTGTCTTCGCCGCCGGGCTTGTGCTGCGCGAGCTGATCCGGCAGGCGCCGGCGCGGGAGATTTCCGGCCTCACCGACATGATCGAGAGCGAGGCCAATGCCGGCACGGCGGAAATCGTGCGCTTCTGGCCGGAAGGCTTCCTCTATACCAACTACTGCGTATCGGCGATCCTGGCCGTGCACGAGCAGGAGTTCGGCACGGCGCCCAGCATCGACAAATGCGCCGACGACCTGCGAACCTGGTGGTCTTACCGCGAGAACGCAACGGAAATGCCCGCCTATGCCGTGGCCTTTCTCGACCGCTTTCTCGGCGCCGAGCCCAACTGGATCACACCCGACCGCGCGCAGTCGCGCCAGGCCATGCAGCGCGCGCTTGGATCCACGCCGGTGAACGAGGCGCTGCGCCAGCTTTGAGGCGTTGGGGACGGAGCCGCCCGACTATTGAACATCTGACTTTTTATCGATAGCGATGTGCGCATTGGCACAGGAGCCGGGAGAAGCGCGTGGCGCAACCTAGACTGATGATTTTCGATTGCGACGGCGTTCTCGTTGACAGCGAACCGCTGGCCGCCAAAGCCTATGAGCGCGTCTACGAGAAACACGGCATGCCCGGCGTCCATGGCGGCATCATCGCCCAATGCATCGGCATGAAGCAGTCCGACATCATCTTCAAAATCAAGGAACTGACCGGCCATCAGTTTCCGCCCGCCGCCGACGGCGATATCTGGACCGAGACCAAGCTGCTCTTTTCCGAGGAGCTGAAGCCGACGCCGGGCATCGCGCCATTCCTGAGCGCGCTTGCCGGAGACCGCTGCGTTGCCTCGTCATCCTCGGTCGAACGCATCAACCACAGCCTGTCGTTGACCGGGCTGTCACGCTTCTTCGGCGAAGCGATCTTTTCCTCCTCGATGGTGAAGAACGGCAAGCCGGCGCCCGACATCTTCCTCTACGCCGCCGAGAAAATGGGGGCGAAGCCGGCCGACTGCATCGTCGTCGAAGATTCGCCGCTCGGCGTCCAGGGCGCAGTCGCGGCCGGCATGATCGCGATCGGCTATACCGGCGGCGGGCACACTTATCCCGAGCACGGTGCGCGGCTGAAGGCTGCCGGCGCCGATTTCGTCTGCGCCGACTGGCACGAAGTCGGCCGGCAATTGGCGGGGCTTGGTGTTCCGGCCTGATCTAAGTCTTTGTTGGAGCATGATCTTCTCCGAAAACCGGTTCCCACTTTCGGGATCATGCTCTAGCGGAGACTGGGGAAACGACGCCGGGTCCACTCACCGGGCGGGACCAGTCCCCCCACACGGAAGTTGAAGGACAGGACCCTCGTTGCATCGGCGTCGACCTCGCAGCGGAAGCTCAGATCGTACCATTGCGTTGTCGTGCTGAAGGCAGCCTGCGTAGGGTTAAGAACATTGCCCTGCTTCAGGGGAATAGTCGGCAGCCATTTGGGCGAGTAATCGGCACTTTGCAATTCCTGGTTCAGAACGTTGGCGCAAAGATTGGCAACGCGCTGATCGCGCGGCACGCTCTCCATCGAGCTTGTGGCCAGCGCGTTGCCGGTCGCACCCGGCGAGTAAAGCTTTCTGACGCCCGGCAGGCCGGAATAGATCGGCGATCCCGCAACCTCGGCGTCGGCGGGGTTTGACCTTCCTGGGTTACCGCTTGGCGCTCTCAAGGCTCTTGCCGATTTGAACTTCATCGCCTTGGAAGGTTTAGGCTTTGCCTTTTCGGTTGACGATGGAGGTGCGGGCTTGTCGCCGGCTTCGGCCGTCAACGGCTTTGGCGCTTCGGCCGCCTGGTTCTCGGCGGGTTGCGACGCCTTGTCCGGCTGCTGCTTGTCAATGTCCTCGGTCGCCTGCTTCTCCTCGCTTTGCGCGGGTTTTTCGTCCGGCGGGGCGGTTGCCGGCTTCTCTTGGGCCTTGCTGGTATCCGCCTGCTGCTCGGGCGTTGCGACAGCTGGTTGGTCGGGCGCCGGCTTCGGTGCGACCGGCGGCTTCGCTGGTTCATTTTGGGCTGGCGACGGCGCGTTGGCTGGAGCGCTGCCTCCGTTCAGAGATTTCTCCGGGCCGGTATCCTTCTCGCCATACTGGAAAACGCGCTTCAGAACCGGAATGTCCTGCGGTTTCGGCGGCTGCGGAGGCGGTGGCTTTTGCACGGCCTGCTCAGGCGGCTTTTCAGCCTTCTTTTCAGGCGTTGGCTCCGGCGGCTTTGGAGCGGGCTTGGGCTGATCGGGCGGCGGCACGATCGCGACATTGACCGGCTGTTCCTGCTGATCCGGCTGTTGGTCGGGTCTCGGCAAGCCAAGGAACAAGAACGCTGCAATCAGGGCATGCAGGAATAGCGATGCGGCCAAGGCCCACCGCCAATTCCGAAACCATTCCCGCATCTTGCCGTTCATAGCGCCCGATGTGGAACGAAATAGCGGCGGCTTCAAGCGCTAGGCCGGGTTTCCTACGAGCTGCCGGCCTGACAAGTCGGTGATCGGAGGGTCCGTGGCGTTAAGAGCAAGCCGGATCAAAGGCCTGCAGGGTTGGCTTACACCAGCATGCCCATCGGGTTCTCGATCAAGCGCTTGAAGGCGCCGAGCAGTTCCGCGCCAAGCGCGCCGTCGACCGCGCGGTGATCAGTCGACAGCGTCACCGACATCACGGTGGCTATTCTGATCTCGCCCTTCTTCACCACCGCACGCTCCTCGCCGGCGCCAACCGCCAAGATCGTCGCATGCGGCGGGTTGATGACGGCGGCAAAGTCCTTGATGCCGAACATGCCCAGATTGGACACAGCGGTGGTGCCGCCCTGATACTCTTCCGGCTTCAA
>NZ_VFTW01000022.1:0-101056 GCF_006440815.1 Mesorhizobium sp. B2-8-3 | reverse complement strand
CATCACTGATCCCCAAAAATCAGCGTTGAATCTGATTTGCCGGCCCGTGGGAATCCCAATTCCTTAAATCGTCACTATGGCCTAGCAGGTCTGCTGCAACATCCTATGGGATGTACTATTTTGACCTGTGAAGCGAATAGTGCTGGATACAAACATTCTGACCGCAGGCCTGCGAAGCAGAAATGGAGCTTCGTTTGCGGTCTTGCGGTTGATCGCTGAAAGGCATGTTCGGCCGTAGGTGACGACAGCTCTGTTTCTTGAGTATGAAGCAGTACTGTCACGACCGGAGCAAGCGGCCATCCATCGCCCGTCAGCTGTTGAGCTAGATCGCTTGCTGGCCGGCTTTGCTGCCTTGGCGGAGCCTGTTGAGCTGCACTTTCTCTGGCGTCCGCAGTTGGCCGATCCGAAGGATGAAATGGTGCTGGAGGCGGCCGTCAATGGCAGGGCAGATGCGCTGGTCACGTACAACCGCCGAGACTTCTTGACCGCCGAAGCTCGCTTAGGCGTTCCGGTCATCGGCCCGGCCGAGTTGCTGGAAGGAACACGAACATGAGCAAGGCAACATATCCTTTGAAGCTGCCCCTCTCGGTCAAGGAAGCGGCGGCGCGCCTGGCAAAAGCGGACGGTGTCTCGCTCAATCAGTGGATCGCCTCGGCCGTGGCACAAAAGATCGGTGCTATGGAGACTGCGGCCGATTTCCTACGCCGACGGGCGGGCAATGCATCCGGCGCGGATTTTGCCAGGATTCTCGATCAGGTCCCGGATGGTCCGCCACAGTCCGGAGACGAACGTCCTTCTGAGAGGCATTGATCAGATACGCCGTGCCTGCCAATCCTCGCGCGACAGCCTGTACATGACATGCCGCTTGAGATGCGGATGGCTATAGGGGACGGCGGGATAGTCGAAATCGGCGGCGGGATCGACTCGCATGCCGAGCCGCTTCATGACAGCGATGGAGCGATGATTGTCAGCAACCGCGAACGACACGATTTCGCCGACGCCAAGCGTTCCGAAGCCATAGGCGAGCCAAGCTTCCGACGCCTCGGTGACGTAGCCCTTGCCCCAGAATTCGGGTGCCAGCCGCCAGCCGATCTCGATGGTGCCGGGCGCCAGCACGTCGATGTCTTCCGTTCCGGACAAACCGACAAAGCCGATGCATTCGCCGGTCGCGGCAATCTCGGCCGCGGCGAAGCCGTAGCCATCCTCATCGATCCAGGCGCGGACCTCGTCCATCTTGGCATCCGCCGCGGCACGGTCGCGGCGGAACGGGAAGAATTCCATCACGCGCTCGTCGGAGTTGATGCGATGGAAAAGCGCGCGGTCGCGCTCTTCCCAATTGCGCAGGATGAGACGCTCGGTGCGTATCGGCGTCATTGGAGACCTCACAAGACGAATTCATCCCGGCGGTAGCCCTGGAGATAGAGCAGCGCCGTCAGATCGCCATGATCGATGCGGATCCGGGCCTGTTCCGCCACCGCCGGCTTGGCGTGGAGCGCGACGCCGGTGCCGGCAAGGCGGATCATATCGAGGTCGTTGGCGCCGTCGCCGACGGCGATGGCATCCTCGGTCGTCAGTCCGAGCCGCGCCGCGATGTCGAGCAGCGCTTCGGCCTTGGCGGCGCGGCCGAGGATCGGCTCGGCCACCATGCCGGTGAATGTGCCGTCTTTCTCGATCAGCCGGTTGGCGCGGTTTTCCTGAAAGCCCAGCATGGCGGCGATGCGGCTGGTGAAGACGTCGAAGCCGCCGGAGACCAGCGCTGTCCAGGCCCCGTTGGCGCGCATCGTTTGCACCAGGGCGCGGCCGCCGGCCGCGAGCGTCAGCCGGTTGGCGATGATGCGGTCGACCACGGCGATATCGAGGCCCCTCAGCAGGGCGACGCGCTCGCGCAAGGCGGGCTCGAAGGCGATCTCGCCATTCATCGAGCGCGCGGTGATCGCCGCCACATGATCCTTGACGCCGATTTCGTCGGCAAGCTCGTCGATGCATTCCTGGTCGATCATGGTCGAGTCCATATCGGCAAGCAGTATCTTCTTGCGCCTGCCTTCGGCGGGCTGGACGATGATGTCGACCGGCTCGGAAGCCAATGCGGCGCGCAGATTGGCGGTCATTTTGCCGATATCGGGCGTCCGCGGCAAAACAAGATCGCAGGCGATGTCCTCCGCCAGCCAATCAACCGCGCTTGCGCCGGCGGCCCGCAAGGCCATATTCGCAAGCGAGGCCGGCACAGCGCGGGCTTCTGGACGGGACACTAGCGTGGCGATCAGCGGCATCGAACATTCCGGTAGGCAGGCGGGCGAAGGCCGCGTCAAGAACGCGATCCTGATAGCCGGGCCGACAGCCAGCGGCAAGTCGGCGCTGGCGCTCGATCTCGCCGCACGCGACGGCGGCGTCATCGTCAACACCGATTCCATGCAAGGCTATTCGATACTCGATGTCCTGACGGCGCGGCCGAGCCCCGCTGAAATGGCACGCGCGCCGCATTTCCTTTACGGCCATGTCCATCCCTCCACGGCCTATTCCACCGGCGCCTGGCTGCGCGACGTCACGAAGCTGATAGAAGACGGCATGCTGTCGGGCCGACCGGTCGTTTTCGTCGGCGGCACCGGGCTCTATTTCCGCGCGCTGGCCGAAGGCATCTCGGACATGCCGGACATTCCGGCCTCCGTCCGCGAGCGCTGGCGCTACGAGCTCAAGGAACAAGGGGCCGAAAGGCTGCATCGCCTGTTGATGCGTGAGGATTCGACCGTCGCCATGCAGCTCAGGCCGACCGATGGCCAGCGTATCGTGCGGGCACTCGAGGTGCTCGACGCTTCGGGGCGCTCGATCCTGGAATGGCAGGCGGCGCGCGGCCGGCCGCTGATCGATCGCGACAGTGCGCGTTTCCTGGTCATCGAGCCGGACCGGCAGCAACTGGTGCGGCGCATCGAGGCGCGTTTCGACCAGATGCTCGACAAAGGCGCGCTCGACGAAGTGCGCCGGCTCATCGCGCTCGGCCTCGACGCGGATCTGCCGGCGATGAAAGCGATCGGCGTGCGCGAGCTGCAAGCAGCAACGGCCGGACAGTCGGGTTTTCCCGAAGCGATCGAACGTGCCAAGATCGCGACCCGGCAGTATGCCAAGCGCCAGTCGACCTGGTTCAGGCACCAACTGGGCGCGGAGTGGCGCAGGCTGCGGCCGGGCGACGAACCGACGCTCCCGGACTGACGAAAAGCTTTTTCAATCAGCACCTTAAAATCCCTGGCTCTAATTCTCGCCAAGGTTGTCCGGGTTAACTGTCCGTAAGGTCCGCCATGCCATAACCTCGAGGCTTGCAGTGCCGCGGGGAGTAGATGCGTTTCCATAAGGCGGAATCCGCATTTTTTGTCTTTATTTTCGTGATCCTCGCCGCGGGCCTGGTGACCTTCCACGCCTATGGCCAATTGCAGGACATCGCCGCCGACCTCGATACCGCATCGCGAGTCGACAAAATCGTCTATCTCAACAAACTGCTGTTCGTCACCGGGGCGCTGCTGGCGACCGCGCTGTTCTTCGGCACCTTCTTCATCTACCCGCTGATCCGCGGCCAGGTGCGGGAAGAGGGCAAGCTCAGGGCTATGACGGTTTCGCTCAGCGCCCGTTCGCAGACGCTCGAGCAGGCGGCGCTCACCGACGGTCTTACCGGAATGCAGAACCGCCGCTATTTCGACGATGCGCTGCGCGAATATCTCCACGAATTTCGCCGGATCGACAGGCCGGTCGGACTGATGATCCTCGATCTCGATCATTTCAAACAGGTCAACGACACGCATGGCCATGACGTCGGCGACGAGGTGTTGAGGGCCGTCGCCGCGTGTCTGAGGGGCATGACGCGTTATCACGATGTGGTGGCGCGGCTGGGCGGGGAGGAGTTTGCCGTCGTCACCCCCAACATGGATGTCGAATTGCTCGCCAGGTTCGCCGAACGCATCCGCAAGGCGATCGCCAACATGTCGATCATGTCGGGCAATGTGCGGCTGAAGGTCACCACCAGCGTCGGCCTTGCCGTCTGGGACCACAAGGAGAGCGCGGAGGATTTCTACCGCCGCGCCGACCGCCAGCTCTATGAGGCGAAGAAGCAAGGCCGCAACCGCGTCTGCGCCTAAAATCTCATCATCAAATTCGTGAGGCTGGCCGTCTGGAGGCGCTTTCTGCGCTTCCGGTGCTCACGGACCCAAATGTCCGCTCCGCTCCGGTTCTCGAAAACGGCTCCAGCCGACTCAGCCTGACGAATTTCCTGACGAGATTTACCCATTCAAGCGGGGCTTCAGGCAGAGCGGAAACTCAGTCGTTGAGCTGGCGCATGCCGAAGGTCGAGGGCTTCAGGCCGTAGCGAGTGTCGAAGTCGTCGTCCGGCTGCACGCGCGGGGCGTTGGCCGGCTTCTTGTAGTCCGGGTCGCCGGCCTGGCGGGTCGAGTCCACGGTCTCGGCGAAAGCCATGGACTGCTGCGGCTTCGGCACGTTGCGAAGCCGCTCGACGATCATGGCCAGATCGACGTCGCTGCCATCCACGGAGGGCTCGACCTGCTCGCCTTTCGCGGTGCCGGGGATGAATTGTTGCGGCAGCTTCTCGAATTTCAGCCGCATGGTCGTCGCCACGCCTTCGCCGAAAGCGATGGCTTCGCGCTGCCCCATCGAGGACAGGAAAGCCAGCGTCGAGGCCGAGGAGTCGGCGATCGCCGAGCGGATGATCGCCTGGTCCTGTTCGTTGGCGAGGCGCATGGCGAAAAAGGTAGAGCATTGCGACAGGATGGTCGGGTCGAGCTCGCCCGGGCGCTGGGTGACGACGCCGAGATAACAGCCATATTTGCGGCCTTCCTTGGCGATACGCGACAGCGCGTGGCGGGTCGGCGCGAAGCCGAGACGCGGATCGGCCGGCATATAGCGGTGGGCTTCCTCGCAAAGCAGGAGCAGCCTCAGCCGGCCCTCGCTCCACAAGGCCAGGTCGAAGGCCAGGCGCGCCAGCACCGAGCAGACCGAATTGACGACTTCCGAAGGCATGCCCGCCATCTCGAAGCAGGTGACCGGGCGGCCATGGCTGGGAACGCGGAAAATGTTGCCGATCGTTTCGTGGATGGTGTCCTCGATCAGGCGCGAATTAAACATGAAGCGGTAGCGCGGATCGGCCGCCGCCGACTCGATGCGCGTTTTCAGCGACTTCAAGGTCGGGCGGTCGTTCTTGCTTTCGAGCAGGCCCATGCGCTCGTCGATCTGCTTGATGAGATCGGCCATGCGGTAGGGCACCGGCGTGTCTGCCGTCAGCGCGTCGCTGCCGCGCCTGACATAGGTGCCGGAATTCGGGTTACGATAAAGGTTCTTGGCGGCCGGGATCAGGTCGCGCAGGACATCCACTTCCTCGGGCACCGTCTCGCGGCCGCGAAACAGCACTTCGGCGAATTCCTCCAGCCTGAACATCCAGAACGGCAGGTCGAGTGTCTTGGAATCGACCTTGACGCAATATTCCGGCAGCGAGCCGGCGAACTCGTTGTGCGGGTCGAGGATGAGCACGCGCAGGTCGGGGCGCGCCTCGATCGTTTTGCGCAACAGCAGCGACACCGCCGTCGATTTGCCGACGCCGGTGGTGCCGACGATGGCGAAATGACGCGCCAGCGTGTCGTCGATGGCGATGTTGGCATCGATCGACTCATCCTGCGACAGCGTGCCGATGGTCACCGAATGGCGCCCGGCCAGATCGTAGACCGCCTGCAGGTCGCGGCTGCGGATGCTGTGGGCAATGGCGCCGATATGCGGATAAGTGGTGATGCCGCGGTCGAACACCGGCTTGGCGCCGGGCTCGGCGCCGTCGCGCACCTCGCCGACCAGTTCGACGCTGACCTCGATCGGGTTCTGCCCTTCGTGGTTCCAGGCAAGGTCCGATTTGCCGATGGCATAGACAAGGCCGACCGTTCGTGTCGAACCGAGATTGATGGAGATCATCTTGCCGACGGTCCAGAGGCCGGTGACCGCGCCTTCGGTGTCTTCCGCGTGGGCGCTGATGGTGGCGCGCGCGCCGTCGCATTGCACGACATTGCCCAGAATGCGCTTATCGTTCTGCTGGATGTTGCGGCGCTCCTGCGAAGTCGGTTCGCCAACGGAGGCTTCGCGTTCAACAAACATAATGCCGTGGTCCCATTCCCCTGGAGCGGCAACCCTATCCAATCGGGGTTAAAGTCAGGTGAGGTCGAATGGTGTAGGCAGCGTTAAGCCAGCCGCGACAATTCGATCGAACAATCTCTTCCCAGCGTGCGGAATTCCGATATATTGGACGAATGGATGGTATATCGAATGACATCAGCGCCACGATCGGCAGACGGATACGCTCCGAGAGGACGGTGAGGGGCTGGTCGCTGGCCGAATTGGCCGAGCGCTCGGACGTTTCGAAGGCGATGCTGAGCGCCATCGAACGCGGTACGACGAGTCCGACCGCGGCGCTTCTGGTGCGCATCGCGGCGGCCTTCGGCATGACGCTGTCGACGCTGATCGCGCGGGCCGAGATGCAAGGCGGCGGCATTTCGCGCCGGGACGAGCAGCCGATCTGGCAGGATCCGGCAACCGGGTACATCAGGCGTCATCTATCGCCGGCATCGCAGATGCCGCTGGAACTGGTCAGGGTCAGCCTTCCGGCGGGCGCCAAGGTCAGTCTGCCGGCGGCGTCCTACACCTTCATCAAGCAGCAGGTATGGCTGATCGACGGAAGGCTGGACTTCACCGAGGGCGATTTGGTGCACAGGCTCGAGCCCGGCGACTGCTTGGCGCTGGGCGCGCCCTCGGATTGTGTCTTTCATGCTCCCGGACCGGATGCGGCGGAGTATCTCGTGGCGCTGGTCAGGGACTGATTGCGATGTCTCGCCGGCCAAAGCGCTCGCATAATGGCGGGCCGCCGCTCGACGACTATGACGGCCCGCCCTGGGGCAAGGGCGACGCCTATATCTTCGTCGCCTGGCGCGCCGCTCACGACAAGACCTGGAAGGCGCCAAGCCACGCCGTCATGCTGATGCGGCTGGAACGGGCCGAGCGGCTCGGGCTGACCTATGAGGAATATACGCTCGAGATCCTGGAGCGCGGGCGCCATCTCAGCGAGGACGACGCCGACCGTATCGCCGAAATCAGGCGGGCGCGCCGACGCAAGCGAACCAGCCATTTCGAATGACCTCGTCCCGAGACCTCTGGAGAACACCAGAATGAACTCCCTTGAAATCCGGGTGTTGATGCACGACGCGGCGACCGTAGCCCAACTGTCCGCTCTCTTGATTGAGACGGTCGCCGCCGGCGGATCGGTGAGCTTCATGCATCCGCTGTCGCTGGAAGCGGCGCGGGACTTCTGGCGCAAGTCGCTTGCCGGGGCCGAGCGCGGCGAAAGGGCGGTGCTCGGCGCATGGCGGGGCGAGGCGCTTGCCGGCACCGTCACGCTGCTGCTCGACTTTCCGCCCAATCAACCGCACCGCGCCGAGATCGCCAAGCTGATGACCGGCCGCGATCATCGCGGCAAAGGCGTCGCGACGGGGCTGATGCGGGCAGCGGAGAAATTGGCCGTCGAGAAAAGTCGTACGCTGCTGGTGCTGGACACGGCGAGCGAAGAGGGCGCGGCCGGGCTTTATGAGAAACTTGGTTTCACGCTGACCGGTGAGATCCCCGATTTCGCGCTCAAGCCACATGGCGGGCTGACCGGCACCCTTATATACTGGAAGCGGATAGGGATCGCGGCCGACGCGCTATCCTGAAATCCTGGCGATGCGCGACAGAAGCCAGCGGCGAAAATCCTGCTCGGCGCCGGACAGTCGCGACGATGACGGTCTTGTCAGGAAATGGCCCGATGGGCTCGAAAGCTCGAAATCCGAAAGCCTGATGAGAGTACCCTCCCTGAGCGCGGCGTCGACCAAGGGCCGGGAGCCGAGCAGCGCTCCGGCGCCGGTCTTGGCCGCTTCCAAGGCGGCGACGAAACTGTCGAAGCGATGCGAGCGCCGGGAATGGCCGGCAAGCCCCGCGGCGGCAAACCATTCCGCCCACATTTCGCGCGCGCCTGCCACCAGGAGCAGCGGCAACGATGTCCAATCGGCGTCTCGGGCGAGCGGCGGAGCCGCGACCGGAACGAGCCGCTCGGCGGTCAGCCGGTCGGCCTCGCGACCGGGAAAGGACCCGTTGCCGAAGCGTATGTCGAGCGCCGAGCCCGGCTGGTCGTAATCAGTCGGCCGATGGATGGTCACCAGATCGAGCCTGACGCGCGGCAGCGCCTTTGCCAGGTCGGGAAGAGCCGGTACCAGCACCAGCAGGGCGAAGGAAATGGGAACGCGTATGCTGACGGTCTGCACGGCGCGCGGCTCGAACAGCTCTTTCGTGCTGTTGCCGATGGTCGCGAATGCCGACTGGATGTGGGGGAGGTAGGCCGCGCCTTCCGGCGACAGCGCCACGCCGCGCGCCAGGCGCGCGAACAATCGCGTCTTCAGCCGATCTTCCAGGAAACGGATGTGCTGGCTGACCGCGGCCTGGGTGAGGCCGAGCTCGGCGGCCGCGGCGGTGAAATTCGACAGGCGGGCGGCGGCCTCGAAACTGCGCAGCCAGTCGAGTGGAGGCATCGTGTCGAAAGCTTTTCCAGCCATCACAAATTTAGTGCCATTGCCCACAAAACGATAATTTGAATTATGCCTTCGATGAAGCCACCATGCAATCCGTGCCTGCGGTGGCGGTTAGAGGATGGGAGCTTTCAGGATATGTTGGCGACGGTAACGCTGGGCGACGACGGAGGAACGATCGAGCTTGGCTGGAAAGACGGAGCGGTGAGCCGCTTCCACGCCATGTGGCTGCGCGACAATGCGCTGGACGACAAGACGCGCAGCGCCGGCAACGGCCAGCGGCTGATCACCATCCTCGACATTCCGGCCGGGACGCGGATCGGCTCAGCCTCGATCAAGGGCGAGTTGCTCGAAGTCACGTTCGCTCCCGAAGGCAAGACCGTCGGCTTTCCCGCCGGCTGGCTGCGCAGCCATGCCTATGATCGCCAGGAGGTTCGCGAGCCCGGCTGGACGAGAGGCGACATAGAGCGCTGGACGAAAGCCACGATGCAGAACTCCGTGCCGCGTGCGGCCTATGCCGACGCCAGCCGCGACGGCAACGTGCTGCGGCAATGGCTGGCCGCGGTTCGCAGCTACGGCTTTGCCGTCATGGACGGTCTGCCGACGGAATCCGGCGCGCTGTGCAAGGTGGCCGACCTGTTCGGCTATATCAGGGAAACCAATTACGGGCGCTGGTTCGAGGTGCGCGCCGAGGTCAATCCGAACAATCTCGCCTACACCAATCTCGGCCTGCAGGCGCATACCGACAATCCCTACCGCGACCCGGTGCCGACGCTGCAGATCCTAGCCTGCATCGAGAACACGGTGGAAGGCGGCGAATCCAGCGTCGTCGACGGGTTCGCGGTGGCGGCGGCGCTTCAGGCGGAGAACCCCGACGGCTTCCGACTGCTCTCTTCCTATCCGGCGCGCTTCGAATATGCCGGCTCGTCGGGCGTGCGGCTGCAGTCGAAGCGGCCGATGATCGAGCTCGGGCCCGATGGCGAGTTGATCTGCATCCGCTTCAACAACCGCTCGCTGGCGCCGGCGGTGGACGTGCCGTTCGCCGAGATGGACAAGTATTATGCGGCCTACCGCCGGTTCGCCGAACTGATCGAGGATCCGGCCTTCGAGGTGACCTTCAAGCTCGAGGCGGGAGAATCCTTCATCGTCGACAACACCCGCGTCATGCATGCGCGCAAGGCGTTTTCCGGCGGCGGCAAGCGCTGGCTGCAGGGCTGCTACGCCGACAAGGATGGCCTGTTGTCGACGCTGGCGGCGATCGAGCATGGTTTCAAGGAGGCGGCGGAATGAACCCGAACGAATTGAACACGGGCAATATCGTCGAATTCATCGCCGATATCTTCGAGCGTCGCGGCGCCGAATCCTATCTCGGCGAGCCTGTCACCATGTCGGAACATATGCTGCAGGGCGCATGGCTGGCCGAGCAGGACGGCGCGCCGGAGGAGCTCGTGGCGGCGGCACTGCTGCACGATATCGGCCACTATACCAGCGAGTTCGGCACCTATTCGCCCGACGACGTCGAGGACAAGCACCATGACGAGGCGGGCGGCGAGGTGCTGGCGCCCTTCTTTCCGCCGGTCATCGTCGAGTGCGTCAGGCTGCATGTCTCGGCCAAGCGCTATCTGTGCGCCACCGATCCGACCTATTTCGGCAAGCTGTCGGCGGCCTCGGTGCATACGCTGTCGCTGCAGGGCGGGCCGATGAATGCCGAGGAAGTCAAGGAGTTCCGCCGCAATCCGTTCCACGAGGAAGCGGTGCGCGTGCGCATCTGGGACGAGGGCGGCAAGGTCGCCGACATGAAGACGCGGGCCTTTCGCGACTACGTGCCGCTGCTGGAGCGCGTCGTGAAGAAGTTCGCGGCGGAAAAGGCAGCTTAGAGGGCGGCGAAGTCTGGGGAGAAAGCCATGTGTTTCTGCTTCGACGGCGAACACGCGTTGGTGGCGTATCAGCCGGATGAATGCAGGGAAGCCAAGCCGGCCGAGCGCGCAGCCACATCGCGGCCGGCCGAAGGCACGCTGTCGACGGTTCAGCGAGGGCGCCGCCGAGGCGGCGCCTTCGCTGGGAAAGGTTCGGAAGTCGTCTATCCCTTGTGATAGACCTCCTGCAGCCCATAGACAGGCGTCGGCAAGCCGACCTGCCTGGCTTTGAGTTGCAGTGACAGATACTGCGAGTAGTGCCGAGACTGGTGCAGGTTGCCGCCGTGGAACCACAGCGCTTGCTGCTGCGTCGGCTTCCACATGTTGCGCTGCTCGCCTTCCCAAGGGCCGGGGTCCTTGGTGGTGCTGGAACCCAAACCCCAAACCTTGCCGACCTTGTCGGCGACGTCCTGTGAGATGAGGTCCGCGGCCCAGCCGTTCATCGAGCCGTAGCCGGTCGCATAGACCACCAGGTCGGCCGGCAATTCCGTGCCGTCGACGAATTTCACGCCGGTTTCGGTGAGTTCCTGCACCGCGGCGCCTAGCCCGCTCTTCAGCTTGATCGAACCGTCGATGACGAGGTCGCAGGCGCCGACATCGATGTAATAGCCGGAGCCGCGTCGCAGGTATTTCATGAACAGGCCCGAGCCGTCGTCGCCCCAGTCGAGCATGAAGCCGGCCTTTTCCAGGTCCGCGTAGAACTTCGCGTCGCGCTCCTTCATCTGCTCGTAGAGCGGGATCTGGAACTCGTGCAGGATGCGGTAGGGCAGCGAAGCGAAGATCATGTCCGCCTTGCGCGTCGTCATGCCGTTCTCGACCGCCTGCTCGGAGTAGAGTGCGCCAAGGCCGATATCCATCAGCGTGTCGGATTTCACGATGTGCGTGGAGGACCGCTGCACCATGGTCACGTCGGCGCCGCCTTCCCACAGCGCCGCGCAGATGTCGTGCGCCGAATTGTTGGAGCCGATGATCACCACCTTCTTGCCGCGGTATTTGTCCGGGCCGGGATGATTCGATGAATGCTGCTGCTCGCCCTTGAAGATGTCCTGGCCCTTGTATTTCGGCCAGTTGGCCTTGCCCGACATGCCGGTCGCCAGCACCAGCTGCTTCGGCTTGAGCGTGATCTCCTTGCCGTCGCGCTCGACGACGATCGTCCATTCCTTGGCCTTGTCGTCATATTTGGCGGATTTTGCCGTAGTGGAGCTCCAATAGTTGAGCTCCATCACCTTGGTGTACATTTCCAACCAGTCGCCGATCTTGTCCTTCGGCGCGAAGACCGGCCAGTTCTTCGGAAAGTCGATATAGGGCAGATGATCGTACCAGACCGGGTCGTGCAGGCAGAGCGACTTGTAGCGCCTGCGCCAGGAATCGCCTGGGCGTTCGTTCTTCTCGATGATGATGGCCGGCACGCCGAGTTGTTTCAGCCTAGCTCCAAGAGCGATTCCGCCCTGGCCGCCGCCGATGATGACGACATAGGGCTGTCGGGAGTGGCCGAGCTCGGCGATCTCGTCGTCGCGCTCTTCACGCCACGTCTTGCGGTCCTTGCCGTGGCCATGCTTGGCGCCGAGGGGGCGGGTGAAGCCCGCCTTCTCCTCATGGTCTTTCAGCTCCGCCATCGTGGTGAGCAGGGTCCAGATCAGGTCGCCCTTGAACCGCACGAGGCCAAAGCCGCGCGCCACGCTGGTCTCGAAAGTGATCCAGGCGGTGATGACGCCGCCGTCCTCGTTCGCTTCCTCGCCCTTGGCCACCGCCCAACCGGTCGGCTTGGTGCTGGCCAGCGTCGCCTGGAGCATGTCGCGGATCTGGTCGCGGCCTTCCATCGTCTTCAGGTTCCAGGTGAAGGTGACGAGGTCGCGCCAGTAGCAATCGGCCTGGAAGCAGTTGACGGCGCTGTCGATGTCGCCGGCTTCCAATGCCTTGCCGAACTTGTCGAGCAGCGCCTGCGCCTTGGTGGTGGGTGTTCTCTCGAGCATTTGTTCTCCTCCACTTGCTAGAGTCCGTCATGAGCAGCAAGCGGCGTGCCAATCGTGACGTTCATCAAGAATTACAATGAAATCAATCCGTTAGGACAATGTAGATTTCGATCGGCCGCGCCGTATCGAGCCGATGGGTATCGATGCAGCGCATCCAGGATTGAACGACGATGTCGTCGCGGGCCGATCGCGCGCCGGACAGCACCTGTTCGATTTCGCGGATATGCTCCCGTTCGCCAGCCCTGCGTCCTCCTCGCACGTCCTCTGCCAGCGCATAGTGGTGCGTCGGAGAGGGACGCTCAACTGTACTATGGTAGCTGTGGGATGAGAGCGCGCGCCGATGTCGTTCTCACAGGCGGGTGAATTCGCGCTGGACCCCATTGACGAGCCCGCGTTTTCGCCCTTATTGTCCGCGCCCATGAAAACGGCACTCATTCTCGTAGGCAGGCGTGTGGGCAAGGCGGTGTAACCGCCGGGCGAAAACCTCCCATGCGCATCACACAGGCTCCCTCGGGGGCCTTTTTTATTGCCTGAAACACGACTAAACGACCAGCAAATCGCCAGATGGCGGACAGTACGGGACCAGACCGATGAGCAACGGACAGAACGAGCGGCGCGAAATGACAGGCGCCGAAATGGTGGTGCAAGCGCTGAAGGACAACGGCGTCAAGCATGTCTTCGGCTATCCGGGCGGCGCCGTTCTCCCAATTTATGATGAAATTTTTCAACAAGACGATGTCGAGCACATCCTGGTCCGGCACGAGCAGGGTGCCGGCCATGCCGCCGAAGGCTATGCCCGTTCGACCGGCAAGGCGGGCGTCATGCTGGTGACGTCCGGTCCCGGCGCCACCAATGCGGTGACGCCGCTGCAGGACGCGCTGATGGATTCCATTCCGCTGGTCTGCCTCACCGGCCAGGTGCCGACATCGCTGATCGGCTCCGACGCGTTCCAGGAATGCGACACCGTCGGTATCACGCGGCCCTGCACCAAGCACAACTGGCTGGTGAAGGACGTCAACCAACTCGCCGCCACCATCCATGAGGCTTTCCATGTCGCGACCACCGGCCGTCCCGGCCCGGTCGTGGTCGACATTCCCAAGGACGTGCAGTTCGCCAAGGGCATTTATGTGCCGCCGCAGACGGCGCCGCGCACCAGCTATCAACCCAAGGTCCAGGGCGACCTGGAGAAGGTGAAGGCCGCCGTCGAGTTGATGGCAGCCGCCAAGAAGCCCATCATCTATTCGGGCGGCGGCGTCATCAATTCCGGTCCGGAAGCGAGCCACTTGCTGCGCGAGCTGGTCGACCTCACCGGTTTCCCGATCACCTCGACGCTGATGGGGCTCGGCGCCTATCCGGCGTCGGGCAAGAACTGGGTTGGCATGCTCGGCATGCACGGCACCTATGAAGCCAACATGGCCATGCATGACTGCGACGTGATGATCTGCATCGGCGCGCGCTTCGACGACCGCATCACCGGCCGTCTCAACGCGTTCTCGCCGAACTCGAAGAAGATCCACATCGACATCGATCCGTCCTCGATCAACAAGAACGTTCACACCGACGTGCCGATTATCGGCGATGTCGGACGCGTCCTGGAAGACCTGGTGCGACTGTGGCGGGCGACCGCCAAGACCGACAAGAAGGCGCTCTATCCATGGTGGGAGCAGATCGCGAAATGGCGGGCGCGGGACTCGCTCGCCTACAAGATGAATAGCGACGTCATCATGCCGCAATACGCGATCCAGCGGCTCTACGAACTGACCAAGGACAAGGACACCTACATCACCACCGAGGTCGGCCAGCACCAGATGTGGGCGGCGCAGCACTACCATTTCGACAAGCCGAACCGCTGGATGACGTCGGGTGGTCTCGGCACCATGGGTTACGGCCTGCCGGCCGCGCTCGGTGTGCAGATCGCGCACCCGGATGCGCTGGTCGTCGACATCGCCGGTGACGCCTCGGTGCAGATGACGATGCAGGAGATGAGCACGGCGGTGCAGTACAATGCGCCGATCAAGATCTTCATCCTGAACAACCAGTATATGGGCATGGTGCGCCAGTGGCAGCAGCTGCTGCACGGCAACCGGCTGTCGCATTCCTACACCGAGGCGATGCCGGACTTCGTCAAGCTGGCCGAGGCCTATGGCGGCCACGGCATACGCTGCGACAAGCCGGACGAGCTCGACGACGCGATCAAGGAGATGATCTCGGTGAAGAAGCCGGTGCTGTTCGACTGCCGCGTGGCGACCTTGGCCAACTGCTTCCCGATGATCCCGTCGGGCAAGGCGCATAACGAGATGCTCCTGCCGGACGAGGCGACCGACGAGGCGGTGGCCAACGCCATTGACGCCAAGGGCAGGGAACTGGTGTAGGCAGCCACAAAGGCGGGGCTGTCGCGAGAAAGCCGTGCGCAAACAGAGAATTAGCTCAAAAAGTCTGAAATCGAGATTCACCTTATGAACGCACAGCACCTTCAACCGACCGGCTCCGCCTATTTCATCGCCAAGGAAACCGAGAAGCCGGAAACGCATACGCTCTCCGTGCTGGTCGACAACGAGCCGGGCGTGCTTGCCCGCGTCATCGGCCTGTTTTCCGGTCGCGGCTACAACATCGAGAGCCTTACCGTTTCCGAGACCGAGCATGAGAAGCATCTGTCGCGCATCACCATCGTGACGCGCGGCACGCCGCATGTGATGGAGCAGATCAAGCATCAGCTCGAGCGCATCGTGCCTGTGCACCGGGTGGTCGACCTGTCCGTCCGTTCGCAAGAGCTTGGCCAGGAGCGGCCGCTGGAACGCGAACTCGCGCTGGTCAAGGTCGCCGGCACCGGCGATGCCCGGGTCGAGGCGCTTCGCCTCGCCGATGCTTTCCGCGCCTCGGTCATCGACGCCAACACCGAGCATTTCATCTTCGAGATCACCGGCAAGGGGTCCAAGCTCGACCAGTTCATCGCCATCATGAAGCCGCTCGGCCTGGTCGAGATCTGCCGCACCGGCGTCGCGGCGATGAACCGCGGCCCGCAGGGGATGTGAACAGGACGACCATCCTGTTTTCCGCTTTGGCCCGGCGGTTGCCTGTTTCTGGCTTTTGCGCATGTGCTAAAAGGACAGTAAGGCTGACATATCGGGGAGGATAACATGTCGCTCGACGCATTCCTTGCCCTGCTGGTCTACGCCTTCGTGACGTCGATCACGCCGGGGCCGAACAACCTCATGCTGCTCGCTTCCGGCGTCAATTTCGGTATCGCCAGGACGGTTCCGCACATGCTGGGCATCAGCATCGGCTTTCTGGTCCTGCTTTTGGCCGTCGGCTTCGGGCTCGGCGCGGTGCTGACGGCGTTTCCGGCGCTGCATACGGCGCTGAAAATCGCGGGCGCCGCCTATCTGCTCTACCTCGCCTGGAAGATCGCCATGTCCCGCTCGATAAGCGACGGAAATGGGGCGGAGGGGCGGCCGATGCGCTTCATCGACGCCGCTGCATTTCAGTGGGTCAACCCCAAGGCATGGGTGATGGCCATCACCGCCATGGCCGTCTACACCAATTCCGATCACCCGTTCGTCTCGGTGGCGCTGATCTCGATCGCCTTCACCATCGTCAACCTGCCCAGCGTTTCGGTGTGGGCCGGCTTCGGCTCGGCGCTGCGCGGCTTCCTGTCGGATCCGGTGCGGCTGAAATGGTTCAACATCGCCATGGGGGTGCTGCTGGCGGCGACGCTGTGGCCGATGCTCGGTTAGATGTGTCGATATTCAGGTGAGGCCGGCCTGACCTGAATATCGACACATCTAGACAGCCTTTCGGATGGGCCGCAGAACTGCTCGCGACCTCATTTGCCGGCTGCCCAACATTTGTGCACTGCACATTAAATCTTCGTAATGCCGCGTTTTGGCCCTTTTCCGCCAAAGCCTTGTCCTATCTATTCGGCGAAAATCGCGGCGAAGCGCCGTGAATCGAGCTAAGATGGACCACCGGGATCGGCGTGTCGGGTAGAGGGCTTATTTTGTCGATGCGCGGAAAAATCGCCTTTGCAGTTGTAGCGGTCGCCTGTCTGGCGGGCGCCGGGCTCTATTTTTCGCCCACGACGTTGGCCAAGGTCCAGGAGCTCATTTCGGGCAAGCAGGCTGGCGCTGCCGCAGCGGACAAGACGGCCGGCGGTGACAAGACAGCCAGTGCATCGGATAATGCGAAAGGCGGCAGTGGGCGTTCGGCCTCGATCGTTTCGGCGACCGCGACGACCGCCGATTTCCCGATACGCCGCTATGCCATCGGCTTCGTCTCGTCGCCGGCGGTGGTCAGCATCAATGCCCGTGTTTCCAGCCAGATCGTATCGATCGCGGTCAAGGACGGGCAGATGGTCAAGGCCGGTGATCTTCTCATCTCGCTCGACGACCGCGCGCTGAAGGCGCAGCTCGCCAAGGACCAGGCGACGCTCACCAAGGACCAGGCAATGCTGGTGAGCGCCCAGGCCGACCTGCAGCGCGCCAAGGACCTCGTCGCCAAGCAGGCTGGAACGCAGCAGACCTACGATCAGGCGCTGGCGGCGCAGAAGGCCGCGGCCGCCACCATCGACGCCGACAAGGCGACCATCGATGCCGACACCGTGCAATTGAGCTATGCAACCATCTCGGCGCCGATCGCGGGCCGGCTCGGCGCCGTCAACGTCTCGGTGGGCGATCTCGTCACCACCAGCAACGGCAACTCGAGCAGCTCGACGCCGCTGGTCACCATCACGCAGATGGACCCGCTGCAGGTGAACTTCACGCTGCCGGAGAGCAATCTGGCCTTGTTGCACAAGGCGCTCGCCGACCCGCAGCAAGGCGACGTGACGCTGACCAAGGACGGCGATCCCACGCCGATCGGCAAGGGCACGCTCGATTTCGTCGATTCCAGCGTCGATACTGCCTCCGGCACCATCGCCACGCGGGCGAGCATACCCAATCCGGATCTTTCGCTGTGGCCCGGGCAATATGTGAACGTGGTGCTCGAGGCCGGCACGATGCCGCAGATGACCTCGGTTCCGACGGTCGCGGTGCAGCCCAGCCAGAAGGGGCCGTTCGTCTATGTGGTCAAGCCGGACAACACCGTCGAGATGCGGCCGGTGCAGGTGGCGCTGACCGAGGGCCAGAACAGCGCCATCAGCGATGGTCTCAAGAGCGGCGAGAAGGTCGTCGTCGAAGGCCAGACGCGATTGAAGAACGGCGCGGCGGTGCACGAAGGCAAAGCCGTGGCCGGATCCACTGATCAGGCGTCGCCCAAGGTCGCGGAGGCCGACAAGGCCGGCGGGGCGAGCCAATGATCTCCGAATTCTGCATCCGCAAGCCCGTCGCCACCCTTCTGATGTCGTTCGCCCTCATTCTGGGCGGCATCTTTGCCTACAAGTTCCTGCCGGTGGCGGCGCTGCCCAGCGCCGAATTTCCGGTGGTCAACGTCTCGGCCAGCTTGCCCGGCGCCTCGCCGGAGACGATGGCGACATCGGTGGCGACGCCGCTGATCAAGCAATTCGCGACGATCGCCGGCATCGATTCGATTTCGACCACCAATTCGCTCGGCCAGACCTCGATCGCCATCCAGTTCGTGCTGAACCGCGACATCGACGCGGCGGCGGCGGACGTCCAGGCGGCGATCGCGCGCACGCAAAAATCGCTGCCGCCGGAAATGACGGCGCCGCCGAGCTATCGCAAGGTCAATCCGGCCGACGCGCCGATCCTTCTGATGTCGCTGGTCAGCGACACGGTCCCGCTGACCGATCTCGACGCCTTCGCCGAAAACGTCATTTCACCTTCTCTCTCGACCATCGACGGTGTGGCCCAGGTCTCGATTTACGGCCAGCAGAAATATGCCGTGCGCATCCAGATCGATCCGACCGCGCTGGCGGCGCGCGGCATCTCGATCGATCAGCTGCAGGCTGCGATCGCTTCGGCCAACAGCAACACGCCGCTCGGCGTCCTGCAGAACAACAAGCAGCAGCTGACCATCACCGCCAACACACAGCTCGACAACGCCGCCGGCTTCTCCAACCTGATCATCGCCACCAAGAATGGTCACCCGGTGCGGCTGGGCGAGGTGACGCGCGTCGTCGACTCGGTCGAGACCACGACGACGGCAAGCTGGTATGACGGCACGCGCGCCATCATCCTCGCGGTCCAGCGCCAGCCCGACGCCAACACCGTCGAGGTGGTCGACAAGGTCAAGGCGATGCTGCCATCCTTCCAGGACCAGATGCCGGCGGCCGCCAGCATCAAGCTGCTCAACGACCGCTCGACCTCGATCCGGCAAGCCGTCGACGACGTCCAGTTCACGCTGCTCCTGACCATCGCCCTGGTGGTGATGGTGATCTTCGTGTTCCTGCGGCGGGTGACGGCGACGATCATTCCGGCCGTGGCGGTGCCGATCTCGCTGATCGCCACGCTTGGCGCGATGTTCCTGTTCGGCTTTTCGATCGACAACATCTCGCTGATGGGATTGACGCTTGCCGTCGGCCTTGTCGTCGACGACGCCATCGTCATGCTGGAAAACATCTTCCGCCACATGGAGGAAGACGGGCTGTCGGCCTTCGACGCCTCGCTGAAGGGCGCGCGCGAAATCGGCTTCACCATCATCTCGATCTCGATCTCGCTGGTGGCGGTGTTCATCCCGGTGCTGCTGATGGGCGGCGTCATCGGCCGCATCTTCAACGAATTCGCGGTCGTGGTGACCGTCGCCATCCTGGCCTCGATGTTCGTGTCGCTGACGCTGACACCAATGCTCTGCTCGCGCCTGCTGTCGGTGAGCAAGGCCGATCGCGAAAAGCATGCCCCCGGTCACAAGCCGGATTTCATCACGCGCGGCTACGACCGGATCCTGGGCTTCTGCCTGCGAAACACCTTCCTGGTGTTCCTCGTCTTCGTCGCAACCGCGGCGGCCTCGGTGTGGCTGATCCAGGTTTCGCCAAAGGGCTTCTTTCCGCAGGAGGATATCAGCCAGATCTCGGTGACCACGCTTGCGCGCCAGGACATCTCCTTCGATGCCATGGTCAAGCTGCAGGGCAAGGTCGCCGATGTATTCTCCCATTCTCCCTATGTGACGCATGTCGCGTGGTCGGTGGGCGGCAGCCAAAGCGCGCTCAACCAGGGCCGGCTCTATGTGCAGTTGAAGGACAAGAGCCAGCGCCCCGACATCGAGAAGGTCCAGTCCGACCTGAGGCGGCAGCTTTCGAATGTGGCTGGCATCGAAGCCTATATGCAGCCGGTGCAGAATCTCAGGCTGGGCTCACGGTCGTCGGCCAGCGCCTATCAGCTCGTGGTGCAGGGCCTGGATACCGGCCAGACCGACATCTGGGCGCAGAAGCTGGACGACGCGATGGCCGCGGACCACACGACCTTCACCGACGTCACCAGCGACCTGCAGAACAACGCATTGCAGGCATCGCTGGTGATAGATCGCGACAAGGCCGCCCAGCTCGGCATCGATACCGACACGCTGCGTTCGGCCCTCTATGGCGGCTTCGGCACCGATCAGGTTTCGACGATCTTCGGTTCTGCCGACAGCTATGAGGTGATCACCGAGCTCGATCCCAAGATCGAATGGTCGCCCGAGCGGATGCTCGCCATCCAGATGCGGACGGCGAGCGGCAGCCTGGTGCCTCTCGGCGCTTTCGCGCATGTCGATCGCACGGCCGGCGCGCTGACGGTCAACCAGCTCGGCCAGCTTCCGGCGGTGACGGTTTCCTACAATCTGCCGCAGGGCGTGTCGCTCGGCGACACAGTGACCCGCATCGAGCAGCTCAAAGAACAGATCGGCATGCCGAAGGAGATCTCGACGAGCTTTGCCGGTACGGCCAAGACCTTCCAGGATTCGCTTGCCAACCAGGGCTTCCTGATCGGCGGCGCGATCCTGACGATCTATATCGTGCTCGGCATGCTCTATGAGAGCTTCATCCACCCGCTCACCATCCTCACCGGCCTGCCGTCGGCGGTGCTTGGCGCGGTGGTGGCGCTGCGCTTCGCCGGCATGGACCTGTCGGTGATCGCGGTGATCGGCATCCTGATGCTGATCGGCATCGTCAAGAAGAACGGCATCATGATGGTCGACGTCGCGCTGGAGCTGAGGCGTCAAGGCATGTCGGCGAAGGAGTCCATCCACAAGGCCTGCCTGATGCGTTTCCGGCCGATCATGATGACGACGCTTGCCGCGTTGATGGGCACGTTCCCGATCGCGCTCGGCACCGGCGCCAGCGCCGAGCTTCGCCAGCCGCTCGGCGTCGCGGTGGTCGGCGGCCTGCTCGCCTCGCAGGCGCTGACGCTGTTCGTCACGCCGGTGATCTACGTCTATTTCGAGAATTTCTCCGGCTGGCTGCTCGGCTTCTTCTCGAAGAAGAGCAGTCCGGCGCTGCATGTGGTGGAAAGCGGCGAGCAAGCCTCGCTGTTCGACACCAACGATGATATCCCGCAAAAGACCGCCGCCGAGTAGGCGGCGGCTCTGGCCCAAGCCGTCATGCTTGCGGCGCGGTGTGGGCAATCGTAACCTCGTGACATGGCCCACGATCATGACCACGACAACGAGCTCGATCCGTTCGCGGCGCGCGTGCGCGCGCTGGAGACGATCCTGACGCAAAAGGGCCTGATCGATCCCGCGGCCATCGACGTCATCGTCGACACCTATGAGACCAAGATCGGTCCGCGCAACGGTGCGCGGGTGGTGGCAAAGGCCTGGAGCGATCCGGCTTACGCCGATTGGCTGAAGCGCGACGCGACCGCGGCGATCGGATCGCTCTCCTATACCGGTCGCCAGGGCGAGCACATGCAGGCCGTGTTCAACACCGACGAGACGCATAACCTCGTCGTCTGCACGCTCTGCTCCTGCTATCCGTGGTCGGTGCTCGGCCTGCCGCCGGTCTGGTACAAGGCGCCGCCCTACCGCTCGCGGGCGGTGATCGATCCGCGCGGCGTGCTGCAGGAGTTCGGGTTGACGCTGCCGGCGGAGATGAAGATCCGCGTCTGGGATTCGACGGCCGAGCTTCGCTACCTCGTGGTGCCGATGCGGCCCAAGGGCACGGAAGGCTGGAGCGAGGAACAACTCGCCGGACTGGTGAGCCGGGATGCGATGATCGGCACGGCGGTCGCGAAGGAACCGACATGAACGGGCCGCAGGATCTCGGTGGGCAGATGGGGTTCGGGCCGGTCGCGCCCGAAACGGTCGAGCCTTATTTCCACGCCGCATGGGAAAGGCGGGCGCTCGGCGTCACGCTCACCGCAGGCGGCATGGGCGCCTGGAACATCGACGAGAGCCGGCATGCGCGGGAATCGCTGCATCCCGCCGACTATTACTCATCGAGCTACTACCAGATCTGGATCAAGGCGCTGGAAACGCTCCTGAAACGCCACGGCTTCGTTACCGAGCGCGACCTTGCCGCCGGCAAGGCGGTCGATCCGGCCGCGACGCCGAAACGGGTGCTGAAGGCGGCGGATGTGCCGGTCGTGCTCGCCAAGGGCGGGCCGTGCGACCGGCCGGTTGCCACGCCGGCTCGGTTCCAGGCGGGCGACCAGGTGCGGACGAAGAATTTCAACCCGACCGGCCATACGCGCCTCCCACGTTATGCGCGCGGCAAAAGCGGGACGATCGATGCCGTTCGCGGCGGCTTCGTCTTCCCCGACACCAATGCGCATGGCAAGGGCGAGAACCCGCAATGGGTCTATACGGTGGTGTTCGACGGGGTCGAAATCTGGGGCGAGGGCGCCGATCCGACGCTGAGCGTCTCGATCGACGCCTGGGAGAGCTATCTTGAGCCGGCATGATGCTGCTTTGCCGGCCGATTTTGGCGAGCCGGTCTTCGCCGAGCCGTGGCAGGCGGAAGCTTTCGCCATGACCGTCGCGCTGCACGACAAAGGCCTGTTTTCGTGGAGCGAATGGGCGGAGGCCTTGTCGGCAGAGGTGAAGCAGCCGGGCGCGGCGAGCGACGGCCACGATTACTACGAGCATTGGCTGGCGGCGCTGGAGAAGCTCTTGTCCCGGAAGGGTATCGTCCGAGAAGGCGGGGTGGATGAACTCGCCGCCGCGTGGGAGCGCGCCGCCCATGCGACGCCGCACGGCAAGCCGATCCTGCTGGAGAATGATCCGGGGTTCTGATCGCGACTTGCCAGCCAGTGGGACAAGTTTAGGCTTCTGTTATCTCAGTCTGGATTTCGGCCCGATATTCGGTTGCAAATATCGGAGCAGCCTGCAACCGTGCGGTCACTATGGAAAAACCTGCCGCACCATGGCCGTTGCTGCAAATCGTGATCGAGCCAAAGTCCACGGCCGACGAGCAGAAGCTTCGCACTGCCTTGTCGACACTGTCGGAGGAGCAGCCTGACTTTGAAGTGAAATGGGACGAGGAAGCTGGCCAGACGATCATCGCCGCGATGACCGAACTCGACCTCGACGTCATCGTCCATCGCCTGCTCACTGAGTTCGAAGTCGCGTTCAAGGTCTGGGCTCCGCAGGTGGCCTATCGCGAGACGATTACCTACGCCCGCGAGCAAGACTACACGCATAAGAAGCAGTTCGGCGGCCAAGGACAGTTCGCCCGCGTCAAGATCCTGTTCGAGCCGAACGGGCACAGTCCGGAATTCGCATTCTCGTCGAAGGTTCCTGGTGGCGCGGTTGCGGACGAATATGCCGCCGCAGTCGAAAAAGGGATGCGCAGCATCCTGGTCTCAGGTCCCTTCGCCGGGTTCCCGATGATCGGAGTCAAGGCGTCATTGGTTGATGGGGCTTCTCACGATACCGACTCTTCGGCCTTGGCCTTCGAGGTCGCCGGCCGCGCCTGCTTCAAGGAAGCCCTGCCCAAACTTGGCGTGCAACTGCTCGAACCGATCATGAAGGTCGAGGTGGTGACGCCGGAAATCTACGTCATCAGCGTTATCGGCGACCTGCACGGCCGCCGCGGTCTGGTCAAGAGTCGGATAAGCCGCGGCGAGGCCATCGTCGTCAACGCGATGGTGCCGCTGGCCACTATGTTCAAGTACTTCGACAACCTGCGCTCGATGAGCCGGGACCGTGCGACCTACACGATGCAGTTCGACCACTACGCGCCCGTTCCGACGGCTGACCGTGATCCACCCCCGCCCCCGGCAGTGGCTGCCTACGGCTGACTTGCACTCGCTGGACTGGGTTGCGCCCACGGCATTGGCCTTTTGTTCTCTTTACGTTCCTATTTGCGGCTGATAGCCTGGGTTGTCGGAGGCGTGAGCGCCCGCAGCCGACAACGGTCGATATGGCGGCCAACCTTGTCTTTCGTCAGCGAATCCGGTCTGTCGCACTGATGGAATTTTCTCCCCAACAGGACGAGGCTTTGAAAGCGGTCGGGCGCTGGCTCAAAGAGGGCCGGCCGCAAGTCTTCCGCCTGTTCGGATATGCCGGCACAGGCAAGACGACGCTGGCGCGCTATTTCGCCGAGCACGTCGACGGGCAGGTGCAGTTCGCCGCCTTCACTGGCAAGGCGGCGCAGGTGCTGCGTTCCAAGGGCGCGACCAACGCCCGCACCATCCATTCGCTGATCTATAGGCCGAAGGGCGAGGAATCGGTCGAAGACGAGGTGACCGGCAAGACATCGATGTCGCCGACCTTTTCGCTCAACCGGCAAAGCCCGATTTCGCGCGCCAAGCTTGTCGTCATCGACGAATGCTCGATGGTCGACGAGCAGCTCGGCCGCGACCTGATGAGCTTCGGCACGCCGATCCTGGTGCTCGGCGATCCCGCCCAGTTGCCGCCGATCTCGGGCGGCGGCTTCTTCACCGAGCACGAACCGGACGTGCTGCTGACGGAAATCCACCGCCAGGCGCGCGACAATCCCATCATCCGGCTGGCGCTCGACGTGCGCGAGGGCCGGGAGTTCATGCATGGCGACTACGGCACGGCGCAGGTGATCGGCAGGGAAGGCGTCAACCAGGAACTGGTGCTCAAGGCCGACCAGGTGCTGGTCGGGACCAACCGAACGCGCCGGCGCTACAATCAAAGGCTGCGCGAGTTGAAGGGATTCAACGCGGACTTCCCGCAGGCCGGCGACAAGCTGGTCTGCCTGCGCAACGACCCGGCCAAGGGGCTGCTCAACGGTTCGCTGTGGAAGGTGATGACCTCGTCGCGCGAGACGGTGAAGCCCGGCATCAACCTTCTGGTTTCGCCGGAGGAGGACGATCCCGATCGCGGCGTCGCCAAGATCAAGCTGCTCAAGGCGGCGTTCGAGGACCCGGATGCCGAGATTCCCTGGCAGCAGAAGAAGCGTTTCGACGATTTCGACTACGGTTACGCGCTGACCGTGCATAAGGCGCAGGGCTCGCAGTGGAACGACGTCGTGCTGTTCGACGAGAGCTGGGCCTTCAAGGAGACCCGGCAGCGCTGGCTCTATACCGCCATCACCCGCGCCGCCGAGCGGCTGACGGTGGTGCGCTGACGCCTGTAAATGTCATGTCGGCCGCGCGCCAAGCCATTGCCAGGCGGCTTCCTCATCGTCGACATCGAAGCGCCTGAATTCGAAGGGCAGCGCCTTGGGGAAAATGCCCGTGACGAGAGAAGCCCAGCTCGGCTCGCCGATGGCCGCGCAGCGCACGACATGTTGCATTGCGTCGGCAACGCCCTGGCGAAGCGTGTCCTGCGAGATATTGGCCCAGTCCACGCTTTCCTCGTCGGTCAGCCTGACCAGCACGTCGATCCTCGGATGCAGCGCGTAGGCGGCCTCCAGCAGGCCGAACAGATTTTCCGCATCGGCCGGCGAGACATCGCCGACGACGTCGATGGCGAAAAGCGCGTCGCGGTTGGTTTCGATGCGGCGGATCGCCGGCACGGCTTCGAGGAAATTCAATGGCAAATCCTTGTGTTAGCCTCCATCTATCCCCTGGAACACCCGAAACCCTCTATCTGTTCCCCTTAAAGGCGTTATAGATGCCCGCCGATCCACTGGACCCAGTTCATGCCCGCCAAGCTTTCGGTCAACCTCAACGCCGTCGCCATGCTGCGCAACCGCCGCGACCTGCCATGGCCGAGCGTGACCGGACTTGGCCGCATCGCACTTGCCGCCGGCGCGCATGGGCTGACGGTGCATCCGAGGCCCGATGAGCGGCACACCAGGCATTCCGACCTGCCGGAGATCAGGGCGCTGATCGACGACGAATTTCCTAGCGCGGAATTCAACATAGAGGGCTATCCGACCGAGGACTTCCTGGCGCTTGTCGAGAAGCATCAGCCCGAGCAGGTGACGCTGGTGCCCGACGACCCGGCGCAGGCAACCTCGGACCATGGCTGGAACTTCGCCGCCCAGGCGGCGTTCCTCACACCGATCGTCAAGCGGCTGAAGAAGGGCGGGTTCCGCGTGTCGCTGTTTTCCGACGCCGATCCGGATGGGGTGAACGCGGCTCGCGATACCGGCGCCGACCGCATCGAACTCTATACCGGTCCCTATGGCGGCTTCCATTCCGATTCCGCAAAGGCGGCCAAGGAGCTGGAAAGATTGGGAAAAACCGCTGACGCCGCATTCGCGGCCGGGCTTGGCGTCAACGCCGGCCACGATCTGACCGTGAAGAACCTGCCGGCATTGGCCAAGCGTATTCCGGCATTGGCCGAAGTATCGATCGGACATGGGTTGACAGCCGATGCGCTGGAGTATGGCATGGCCGGCACGATCGGACGGTTCTTGAAGGCCTGCGGATGGTAGGGCGCCTTGCGTAGTTTCGGCAGTCTTTGTGTGTCCCGCGCGATGCGGCGACCCCGGAGCATGGCGAATCCGGTGAAGTGGGGTTCACGGTGCTAGCCAACACCAGCGAGACGGAATCCCTCGAACGTTCGGGCCATGCCGAAACCGAGCGGCAGCACAGCACCAAGGTTCTCATGCTTGGCGCGCTCGGCGTCGTCTATGGCGATATCGGCACGAGTCCAATCTACGCCTTCCGCGAGGCGCTGCATGCTTCGTCGAGCTCGGTTGCCCGCCATGACGTGCTCGGCGTGCTTTCGCTGATCGTCTGGGCGCTCACCATCATCGTCACGATCAAATATGTCGCCTTTGTGCTCAGGGCCGACAACAAGGGCGAGGGCGGCACGCTGTCGCTGATGTCGCTGGCGCGCAGCGCCTACCCACCAGGTTCCAAGCTCATCCTGGTGATCGGCCTTTGCGGCGCGGCGCTGTTCTTCGGCGATTCGATCATCACGCCGGCGATCTCCGTGCTGTCCGCGGTCGAAGGCCTGGAAGTGGTCACGCCGGCGCTCGATGCCTATGTGGTTCCAATCACGCTGGTCATCCTGGCCGTGCTTTTCTCCGTGCAGCGCTTCGGCACGGGCAAAGTGGCGGCGGTGTTCGGACCCGTGACGGCGACATGGTTCGTAGCGATCGGCGCGGCCGGCCTCTATCACATCGTCGACGACCCATCCGTCTTCCTGGCGATCAACCCGTATTACGCGATCTACTATCTGGCCACCACGCCGACAGGCGCCTTCGTCACCGTCGGCGCGGTGTTCCTGGCGGTTACCGGCGCCGAGGCGCTTTATGTCGACCTTGGTCATTTCGGCCGCAAGCCGATCGTGATGGCCTGGTTCGCAATCGTTTTCCCTTGCCTGCTGCTGAATTACTTCGGGCAAGGCGCCTTCGTGCTTTCGCATGGCGGCAAGCCCACCAACCCGTTCTTCCAGATGCTGCCCGAATGGGCGCTGATGCCGATGGTCGGCCTGGCGACGGCGGCCACCGTCATCGCCAGCCAGGCCGTCATTTCCGGCGCCTTCTCGCTGACAAGGCAGGCCGTGCAGCTCAACCTTCTGCCGCGCATCGAGGTGCAGCACACCTCCGAGATGCAGAGCGGCCAGATCTATATGCCGAGGGTCAATCTCCTGGTCGCGCTCGGCGTGATGCTTCTGGTCGTCGGCTTCGGCAGCTCGAGCGCGCTGGCCTCGGCCTACGGCATTTCGGTGACGGGTGAGATGCTGATGACGACGATCCTTTTGTTCGTGGTGATGCGCTGGCTGTGGAAATGGCAGGTTGCCGCTGCTTTGGCGCTTGCAATGCTGTTCGGCGTCATCGATCTCGGCTTCTTCTCGGCCAATGTCGTCAAGATCGTCGAAGGCGGCTGGGTGTCGATCACCGTCGCCTGCCTCATGGGCCTGATCATGTGGACCTGGATCCGCGGAACCCGCTACCTTTTCGACAAGACGCGCCGCAACGAGATCCCGCTCGACTTCCTGGCGGCAAATCTGCTGAAGAAAAAACCGCAGCTGGTGTCCGGCACCGCCGTGTTCCTGACCAGCGATCCGCTGAGCGCGCCGACCGCGCTGATGCACAGCCTCAAGCATTACAAGGTGCTGCACGAAAAGAACGTCATCCTCTCGGTGGTGACGGCGCCGCAACCGGTGGTGCCGGACAGCGAGCGCGTCAAGATGGAGACGGTCAACGAGCTGTTCATGCGCGTGACCTTGACCTTCGGCTACATGGAACAGCCCAACATTCCGCGCGCCCTGGCCATTTGCCGCAAGCAGGGCTGGAAGTTCGACATCATGACGACGTCGTTCTTCCTGTCGCGGCGCTCGCTGAAGGCGTCGCCCAATTCCGGCATGCCGGTCTGGCAGGACCGGCTGTTCATCAGCCTGGCGCGCTCGGCCGCGGATGCGACCGAGTATTTCCAGATTCCGACGGGGCGCGTGGTGGAGATCGGCACGCAGGTAGCGATCTGACAGCCTCGATCTACGCCGGATGAAGAAGCCCGCGCGTACCGTATATTGAAAGCCCTGCGTCGGCGGCATGGGAGCCCTTACGTCGGGGCACTTGATATTGCACCGCAGCAAGCGTAGAGCACCGCGCGTTTTATCGGAGTGTCGTCCATGGCCCTTGCCAATGGTGCTGAGGCAGAACCCGTCGACCAATCGAGCCATCCCGAAATAGAGCAGCACAGCACCAAGGTGCTGATGCTGGGCGCGCTCGGCGTGGTCTATGGCGACATCGGCACCAGCCCGATCTACGCGTTTCGCGAAGCGTTGCATGCTTCCTCGGGCGGCGACGTCGCCAACCGCGCCGACATTCTGGGCGTGCTGTCGCTGATCATCTGGTCGCTCACGATTACAGTGACGATCAAGTACATCATGTTCGTGTTGCGCGCCGACAACCGCGGCGAGGGCGGCGTGCTGTCATTGATGGCGCTGGCGCGCGGCACCTTCCCGACACGCTCGGCGATCGTGCTGGGCATCGGTATCGTGGGCGCATCGCTGTTCTTCGGCGACGCGGTTATCACGCCCGCCATCTCGGTGCTATCGGCGGTCGAGGGCATGAATGTCGTCACGCCTGCCTTCCAGCCCTATGTCGTGCCGCTGACCCTTTTGATCCTTGCGATGCTGTTTGCTGTGCAACGCTTCGGCACCGGCGGCGTGGGCCTGGTGTTCGGCCCGGTTACCGCCGTCTGGTTTCTCGCGATCGGCCTGTCCGGTCTCAATCACATCATCGACGACCCGGAAATCCTGTGGGCTATAAGCCCGCATTACATCGTGGCCTTCTTCATCAATTCACCGGATGTGTCTTTCGTCACGGTCGGCGCCGTCTTCCTGGCGGTCACCGGCGCCGAGGCGCTCTACGCGGACCTCGGCCATTTCGGCCGCAAGCCGATCGTGCTGGCGTGGCTGGCGATCGTGTTTCCCTGCCTGCTGTTGAACTATGCCGGGCAGGGCGCCTTCGTGCTTGCCAAGGGCGGCACGGTCGGCCACCCGTTCTTCGAGATGAACGAGGGCTGGGCGCTGATCCCGATGGTGGTGCTGGCGGCGGCGGCGACGGTCATCGCCAGCCAGGCGGTGATCTCCGGGGCCTATTCGCTCACCCGGCAGGCCGTGCAGCTCAACATGCTGCCGCGGCTGGAAATCCTGCATACGTCGGAAAAGCAGTCCGGCCAGGTCTACATGCCGCGCGTCAACATGCTGATCGCGCTCGTCGTCATGATGCTCGTGGTCGGCTTCGGCGAATCCAGCAAGCTCGCCTCGGCCTATGGCATCTCGGTGACCGGCAACATGCTGGTGACGACGACGCTGCTGTTCATCGTCATGACGCGCATCTGGAAATGGAACATCTGGCCGGCCATCGCGCTCACCGCGGTGTTTGCCCTGATCGATATCGGCTTCTTCGCCTCCAACATCGTCAAGGTGTTCGAGGGCGGCTGGGCGTCGCTCGCGGTCGCCTTCGCCATTATTCTTGGCATGTGGACCTGGGTGCGCGGCAGCCGCTATCTGTTCGACAAGACCCGCCGCAACGAGATCCCGCTCGATTTTCTGGCGGGGAACCTTCTGAAGAAGAAACCGCAACTGGTGTCCGGCACCGCGGTGTTCCTGACCAGCGATCCGCTGAGCGCGCCGACCGCGCTGATGCACAGCCTCAAGCACTACAAGGTGCTGCACGAAAAGAACGTCATCCTGTCGGTGGTGACGGCGCCGCAACCGGTGGTGCCCGACAGCGAGCGCGTGAAGCTGGAGACGGTCAACGAGCTGTTCATGCGCGTGACCTTGACCTTCGGCTACATGGAGCAGCCGAACATCCCGCGCGCGCTGGCGATCTGCCGCAAGCAAGGCTGGAAGTTCGACATCATGACGACGTCGTTCTTCCTGTCGCGGCGCTCGCTGAAGGCATCGCCCAATTCCGGCATGCCGATCTGGCAGGACCGGTTGTTCATCGGCCTGGCGAAAACGGCGGCGGACGCGACGGAGTATTTCCAGATTCCCACCGGGCGCGTGGTGGAGATTGGCACGCAGGTCGCGATCTGACAGACTGCGCCGCATAGGCTGACGTCCCGCAATTGCGGATGGAAGACGCAGTTGCTTTCGAAAGAGGCGGGGGCATGAGCGACGGGTTGGTGCTTGTGACCGGCGGGTCCGGCTTCCTTGGCGCTCATTGCATCCTGTCGCTTTTGAACGCGGGCTACCGCGTGCGCACGACGGTGCGCTCGGCCAAGCGCGAAGCCGATATTCTTGCCATGCTGAAGGTCGGCGGCGTCGAACCGGGCGATGCGCTCTCCTTCGCTTATGCCGATCTCATGAGCGACAAGGGCTGGCCCGAAGCGGTTGCCGGATGCCGATATGTCCTGCACGTCGCTTCGCCCTTTCCGCCCGGCGTGCCGAAACACGAGGACGACCTGATCGTTCCGGCCAGGGAAGGGGCGTTGCGCGTGCTGCGCGCCGCCCGCGATGCCGGCGTCGAACGGGTCGTGCTCACCTCGTCCTTTGCCGCCATCGGCTATGGCCAGGTACCGGTTCCCGGCCGTCCGTTCACGGAAGAGAACTGGACCGATCTGTCGCAGAAGGTGAGCGCCTACGTGAAATCGAAGACGCTGGCCGAGCGTGCGGCCTGGGATTTCATCGACCGCGAAAGCGGCGCCTTGGAATTGGCGGTCGTCAATCCGGTCGGCATCTTCGGGCCGGTCCTGGGGCCGGATCATTCGACCTCGACGGACTTCATCAGGCGTTTGATGGATGGCGAGATGCCCGGCCTGCCGCGCATGGTGTTCGGCGTGGTCGACGTGCGCGACGTCGCCGACCTGCATCTGCGCGCCATGACCAACCCCGCCGCCAGGCGCGAGCGGTTCCTGGCCATCAGCGGCGACTTCATGACGATGCTCGAGCTCGCGCGGACGCTGAAGGCGCGGCTTGGCAATGCAGGATCGCGTATTACGACGAGGGAGCTGCCGGACTGGCTGGTCCGGATCATCGGCCTGTTCGACGGGCAAGCGGCCCAGATCGTGACGGAACTGGGCAAGCCGAGAAACGCCACGAGCGCCAAAGCCGTGCGCCTGCTCGGCTGGAAGCCGCGGTCACGCGAAGACGCGCTTGTGGCGACCAGCGAGAGCCTGATCCGGCTCGGATTGCTCAAGAAAACGAAGTGAGGCGCGCCGGGGGACGGCTTCCCCAGGCGCGCCAGACTTCAGCCGAGCAGGGCAGCCTTGTTCGTCTCGAGGAACTGCTTCAGCGTCCGCGGCTTGCGGCCAGATAGTTTTTCGACGGCATCGGTCACCTCTGCAATGCGGCCGGCGCGGGTGTTGGCGTCGAAGGAGACGATGATGCGGGCGAAATCTTCGGGAACGCCGGCCGCTTTCACCCCTTCGGTCAGCGCCTCGTCCGGCAGTTGGATGACTTCCAGCGGCTTGCCGGTGACTTCGTTCACCAGAGCGGCGATCTCGCCCACGGTGTGGGCCTGCGGACCGGTCAGCGTGTAGATCCTGCTCTCTTTCGTGCCGGAAGCAAGGCCGGCGGCAATGGCGGCCGCCATGTCGTCGCGCGCGCCATGGGCGATGCGTCCGTCGGCGGCCGACGTGTACCACTTGCCCGACGAAATGGCATGCGGAAGCGACATGAACAGGTTCTCCTGGTACCAGCCGTTGCGGAAGATGGTGTAGGGGATGCCGCTCGCCTTGATCGCCTGCTCGGTGCCGTAGTGGTCGCCGGCGAACAGCACCGGCGAGCCGGGCTCCGGATTGGGCATCGAGGTGTAGAGCAGATGCGAAACGCCTGCCGCCTTGGCCGCCGCGACCGCGGTCTCATGCTGCTTCAGGCGCCGGCCGGTTTTGAGGTCAAGGTCGCCGGTCGAGATGATCAGCACCTTGTCGGCGCCGCTGAATGCCTTCTCGAGCGAGGCCTTGTCGTTGAAATCGGCAGCCCTGACGGCAACGCCGCGCGCCGCGAGATCCGCGAGGTTTTCGGGATTGCGCGTGGCGGCGATGATGCTTTCCGGCGCAATTTTCTGCGCTTCCAGCAAGTGATCGATGACGGCGCGGCCAAGCTGGCCGGAGGCACCGGTGACGAGGAGTGTTTCGGTCATGGGAGGTTCCTGAATTGCGCCGATTGGCGGGTGCTGAGGTAGTCT
The DNA here is from genome assembly GCF_006440815.1 of Mesorhizobium sp. B2-8-3. Taxonomy (NCBI): domain Bacteria; kingdom Pseudomonadati; phylum Pseudomonadota; class Alphaproteobacteria; order Hyphomicrobiales; family Phyllobacteriaceae; genus Mesorhizobium; species Mesorhizobium sp. B2-8-3. The sequence continues at coordinate 68,763 of NZ_VFTW01000022.1, read as the reverse complement.
CAAAAAGAGACCAGCGCTAAAATAGGAATTGACCTCAAGCCGTAAAGAAGGCAGTTTTTCGGGAGGTAGGCACGGCGGGGGAACCACCCCGGCCGGTCGAAATTTCGATCAGCGGATGTCGCCATGGACAGCAAGATCTTCAATCTCAAAGCCAAGCTCGAGATCTACAAGGCCATGACGAACGGCGCCAATTTCGCCGATTGTCCGGTCCGCGACGTGATCCAGGGCATCAGCGGCAAATGGAGCTCGCTGCTGGTCATGGCGCTGGCCGAGAAGCCCTATCGGTTCGGCGAATTGCGACGGCTGGTTCCCGACATCTCACAGCGCATGCTGACACAAACGCTCCACGACCTGCAGCGCGATGGCTATGTTCATCGCGAAGTGTTTCCGACCAAGCCGCCGAGCGTGGAATACAGCTTGACCGATCTTGGGCGCTCGATGTTCGCACCCCTGCAGATGCTGATCCAGTGGGCCGAGCTCAACCATGACGCCGTGCGCGCGGCCCGCGCAGCTTTCGATGCCCAAACTTGATGGGCGTCAAAGCGCCAGCTTGATTTGACGATACTGGTGGGAGATTGTCGCGCCGGCTTGGCTTGGGCGGGCGATGAGCAGATCTTACGACATAGCGATTGCCGGTGCCGGGCCGGCCGGACTGGCCGCGGCGCTCTATCTCAACCGGGCAGGGCACAAGGTCACCATTTTCGAGCGTTTCGACGCGCCGAAGCCCCTCGGCTCCGGCCTCATCCTGCAGCCGACCGGGTTGACCGTGCTCGCCGATCTCGGCCTGCTCGCCGAGATTCTTTCGCTTGGCAGCCGGATCGAGCGGCTGCACGGCACCGACGCCGGCAGCGGCCGCACTGTGCTCGAAGTCCGCTACGACGCGCGGCGCGGCCGCCGCTTCGGCCTCGCGGTGCACCGGGCGGCGCTGTTCGGCGTGCTCTACCGCGCTGCTTTGCGCGAAGCGATCGCCATCGAAACCAATGTCGAGGTCGAGACGCTGGAGGCGGCCGAGCGCGCGGCGCTCGTGTGCGGCAACGGCAGGCGGCTCGGCCCATTCGACCTTATCGTCGATGCCAGCGGCGCGCGCTCGAAGCTGCGGCACTATCTTGGCGATGCCGCGATGCCGCGGCCGCTCGCCTATGGGGCATTCTGGGCGTCGCTCGGCTGGCGCGACGGCTTCGACGAACGCGCGCTGCTGCAGCGCTACGACAAGGCAAGCGTCATGGTCGGCGTGCTGCCGATCGGCCGGCCGGAGCCCGGCGCGGAAGACATGGCGGCGTTCTTCTGGAGCCTCAAGCCGGCCGACGCCGAACAGGTGAAGGCGAAGGGGCTCGACGCCTGGAAGGCGAGGGTGATGTCGGTATGGCCTGAGTGCGAGGTTTTCACCAGTCAGATCGACAGTTTCGAGCAGCTCTCGCTCGCCCGCTATGGCCACCACACGATGACGCTGCCGGCCGGCCGACGGCTTGCCGTCATCGGCGACGCCGCGCATTCGACCAGCCCGCAACTCGGGCAAGGCGCGAACATGGCGCTGCTCGACGCGGCCGCGCTCAGCCATGCGCTGGCGCGGACGAACGGCATCGATGACGCGCTTGCGACTTATGCAAGCGCGCGCCGTTGGCATGTGCGCGTCTTCCAGGCGCTGTCGCTGTCGCTGACGCCGTTCTACCAATCGGATTCCGCGGCCTTGCCCTTTGTCCGCGACCGCATGGTGGCGGCGCTGGCGAGGATTCCGCCGGGGCCGCAATTCCTCGCGGCCATGGTCGCCGGCACGGTGATCGACCCGTTCAGGCGGATCGGACTTGCGGAGTTGCAATGGCCTGCCGCTGGATGATCCCGGACAGACAAGATTGCTTTGCCAGAAGGAAGGCATGCAGCCGCCGCGGATAGTCCGGGCCGACGGCTTCCTTCACCGACCGGCGTTCGCTCAAGGCCTCGCGCCAGGCCTGGACGAGCGGCTTGCCGTCGAGGATGCCGAAGTCGCCGATGCGGTCGAACGTGTCGAAATAGCGGAAGACCGGCCCGTAAACGGCATCGACCAGCGAGAATCGATCGCAGGCGAACCACGGACCGCTTTGCCTTGCAGACAGTTCTGCTTCCACACGTGCGAACATTTCGGACAAGCCTTTGCTTTCATGCAGGAAAGCAGCTTCGTCGGCAGCGGAATAGAAACGGCCTATGGCGTTGAGGATAGCCGAGCCGAATTCGATCCAGGCGCGATGCCTGGCCCGCGCCAGCGGATCGGCCGGGTGCAAGGGATTGGCCTCGGTCTCCTCGAGGAATTCGAGGATGACGGCGGATTCGAAAATCACATCCTGCGCATTGCCGTGCCGGACGCGCAGCAGCGGCACCTTGCCAAGCGGCGAGATCGCCTTGAACCAGTCGGGTTTGTTGGAGAGGTCGACATAGACCCGCTCGAACGGCACGCCTTTTTCGGCAAGCGCAATCGCCGCGCGCTGGACGTAGGGGCACAAGTGATGGCTGACGAGGGTGAGCCTTGCGGTCATCTCACTCTCCCCAGACATAGTTCAGCGCGCCATCCTCGACGCGGGTCGACAGGAACATCAGGCGCGAGCCCTTCGGCGCCGGGCCTTCCAGGCGCTCGCCGCTTGCCATGTCGAATTTCGCACCATGCCACTGGCAGACGAAAGCGCCGTCCTTGCAGTCCAGCGGCCCGCCGAAATGCAGGCAGATATTGGCCGCGGCGCGGATGCGCTCGCCGCTGCGCCAGACATGGACCTCGCGGCCGAAGAAAGGCGCGATCAGGCTGCCGGTTTGCGGAATGTCGGCGATCTTGCAGATTTCATGTCTCATCGGTTCTCTCCATATAAATGCATTTGCATCTATATGGATGCGTTTGCATTGATCGTCAAGCTTGATGCAATTGCATCTATCGCTTAGGCTGGCCCGATGACGAAAACATCACCATCACCCGAAGCCGTCATCGCCTGGGCGCGCCTCATGCGCGTCTCGCGCCAACTGATCGAAAGGACCGAGGGTGCACTGAAAGCCGGCGGGCTGCCGCCGCTCGCCTGGTACGACGTACTGCACGAGCTTGCGGAGGCGGGCGAGGGGGGGCTGCGACCGTTCGAGCTGATGGATCGCGTTCTCTTGGCACAGTACGGCGTCTCACGGCTGCTGGCCCGGCTCGAGGCGGATGGTCTGGTCGAAAAGCTGCCCGTCTCAGACGACGGCCGGGGCCAGACCGTGCGCATCACGCCAAGCGGTCGGGACATGCGCCGCCGCATCTGGACCGTCTATGGCGCTTCGATCGCGGAACTGATGGGCGACAGGCTTTCCGCCAAGGAGCTAGGGATGCTTGCCGGGTTGCTCGGGCGGCTGCGCGACCCGCCGGTCGCGGACTGAAATCCATGAGCCGACGAGCTTTCACGGCAGGCGCAAGGCCCATAGAAATGCGATCGTCGCCAGCGCGCCCAGCGCGACACGGACGAGATGCATCCCGCCCCACCTGACGATCAATGACCTCGCCTGAGAATTGGGGGCCTCGACATCCATCGCCTCCAGCCTCCGGTTCGTCGGCATCATCACCAGCAGCGTCCATGGCCAAGGCAAAATGATGAACAGCGCGCCGGCAAGATAGGCTGACGCGCCGGTCAGCCACCAGGCGATCAGGCCGAGAATGCAGGCGACCATGGCAATTGAGGCCTGCATGGCGGCCCCGCGCTTATAAGAGGGCTGCCATTCGCGCAGCAGCGCCTGGTCATCGAGGCCAAGCCGTGCCGGCTGCTCCGCGACGCTGACATAGACAGCGGCGCCGGTGAAGGCGGCGGCTACGGCCAGGGCGAGCAGGCCGACCAGCATCTTATCCCTCCGGCAAGGAAATGGAAAATAGGGCTTGCATGACTTCGGGCAATACGGCATAGAAGCCGAACCGTAACGTACGGTACGCATCGGTCTTGTCAACGTATCCGAGGGCAAACGTGTTGCACAGCGTGCAGGATATCGACAACAGCGAAGCGCTCACCGAGCGCCAGCAGGCCGTTCTGGATGCGGCACTTCGCCTTTTGGTCGAAGAGGGCGACAACCTGACCATGACGGCGGTGGCGCGGCGGGCAAGCTGTTCCAAGGAAACGCTCTACAAATGGTTCGGCGATCGCGATGGACTGCTCAACGCCACGGTGCAATGGCAGGCGTCCAAGGTGCGTGTCGCGGCCGTCGACCGTGAGAGACTTGATATCGGTTCGCTCACGGCGAGCCTGGAGCGCTTCGCTTCAGATTGGCTGAAGGTTATCTCCAGCGACACTTCGATCGCGCTGAACCGTGTGGCAGTCAGCCATGCCGGTTCCGGCAAGGACGATCTCGGCGCGATCGTGCTGCAGAATGGCCGCTTCGCTCTTGCCAAGCGCCTGAAGCCGGTGCTTGAAGCCGGTCTGCAGGCCGGGCTGCTCGATTTCGAGGACGCCGAGACGGCGTTCAGAACCTTTTTCGGTCTGGTCGGCCGCGACGTGCAGATACGTCTGCTGCTCGGCGACCGGGTGGAATTGACTGGGGCGACGATCGGCGGCGATGCCGCGCGCGCGACGCAACAGTTTCTCGCTCTCTTCAGAGCAAAAACCGGGCCACTGGCCCTCTGATCTTCAAAACGGGAAGGAACACCAAATGCGTGTCTATTACGATCGTGACGCCGATCTCAATCTGATCAAGGGCAAGAAGGTCGCCATTATCGGCTATGGCAGCCAGGGCCGGGCGCATGCGCTCAACCTCAAGGATTCCGGCGTCAAGGAAATCGCCATCGGTCTCAAGGCTGGCTCGGCGACCGCCAAGAAGGTCGAGGCCGACGGCCTCAAGGTGATGAGCGTGGCGGACGCCGCCAAGTGGGCCGACCTTATGATGATGGCGACGCCCGACGAATTGCAGGCCGACATCTACAAATCGGAGATCGCTCCGAACATCCGCGACGGCGCCGCGATTGCCTTTGCGCATGGCCTCAACGTGCATTTCGGCCTGATCGAGCCGAAGGCCTCGGTCGACGTCGTCATGATCGCGCCGAAGGGCCCGGGCCATACCGTGCGCGGCGAATACCAGAAGGGCGGCGGCGTGCCGTGCCTGGTCGCCGTCAACCAGGACGCTTCGGGCAACGCGCTCGATCTCGCGCTCTCCTACGCCTGCGGCGTCGGCGGCGGCCGTTCCGGCATCATCGAGACCAATTTCCGCGAGGAATGCGAGACCGACCTGTTCGGCGAGCAGGTGGTGCTGTGCGGCGGTCTGGTCGAGCTGATCCGCGCCGGTTTCGAGACGCTGGTGGAAGCCGGCTACGCGCCGGAAATGGCCTATTTCGAGTGCCTGCACGAGGTGAAGCTGATCGTCGACCTGATCTATGAAGGCGGCATCGCCAACATGAACTACTCGATCTCGAACACCGCCGAATGGGGCGAGTACGTCTCAGGCCCGCGCATCATCACCGCCGAGACCAAGGCCGAGATGAAGCGCGTGCTGAAGGACATCCAGACCGGCAAGTTCACCTCGGAATGGATGCAGGAATACCGCGCCGGCATGTCGCGCTTCAAGGGCATCCGCCGCAACAACGACAGCCACCAGATCGAGGAAGTCGGCGCCAAGCTGCGCGCGATGATGCCGTGGATTTCCAAGAACAAGCTGGTCGACAAGGCCAAGAACTAAGAAACCTGCGCCAATTCCACCCTGCCGGCTATCGGTAGGTTGCTGCAGCTTCAAGCCGGCGGAGAAATCCGCCGGCTTTTTATTCCGCGAAGTGGACGCGATTTCAGCCGTAGTGCCAGTGCGGCTTGGGCTCGGTGTCGGTGAACTCGACGCCGATGCGATCCTCGCGGCGCCAGCGCACCACTGCCTTGTAGCCGATGCCGTTGACCGGCACATAAAGCAGGAATTCGTCCGGCACGCGCGCATCGATGGGCACTTTCAGCTCGGCGCCGTTCGCATGCATGTTGCGCACCGTGCACCTTACCTCGGAATTGTTGATGCCAGTCAGGATCGCCGCGCCTTTCAGCACGCGGTGCCTGTGTTGGTTTCTGTGTTCGTTTTCGGCCATGGCGGGCACGTCCTGCAACCTGGTCCTGCGAGTCGTCGTGTTGGGGGAGATCGGCATGAATGGATAGAAGCCGCCAATGAATTTAGCGTTATCGCCCGTCGTAGCCACCCGTCGTAGCCACAGGTTGCGGCAAAATAAAACGGCGCCCGCGAAGGGCGCCGTTTCATCATTCCTGCCGACGAGCTCAGATATAGGGCGAGATGCACTGCCGGCGCGGACCGTAGTTGGGCCGGAACGTATTGTCCCAGGCCCGATAGGACCGGTAGCGGTCGTAGCACCAGCGGACATGCGCGCTGGACAGCCGCTCGGTCCGGTAAATGCGCCGCGGCTGAGCGTAACGCGGATAGGGATCGTAATAGTAGGGATCGTAGTAGTTGCCATAGGCCATGCTGCCCAAGCCCAGGCCGAGGCCCAGCCCCAGGATCGCCGCGTCCCCGCCTCGGAAATGCCGGCGGTGGTGGTGCCGCCAGCGCCAGTCGCCGCCGCCGTCCCAGTGGCGCGAGAAGCGACGGTCGCCGCCACGCCATCTGAAGTCGCCGCCGCGATGGCGCCAACGCCATTGCTGGAAGCTGCCGCCGTTGTTGTTGCCGGCCCAGCCCTCGCGCACGGGAATGATCTTCGGCGCAGCATTCGTCGCGACGCCGAGATCGGGTTGCAGGATCGGTCCGGCGACCGATGGCGCCGTCACGCCGGTAACGAGGCCCAGGACCAGGAGCCCGGATCTCAGGGAAGAAAAAAGCGGTTTCATTTCACTCTCCAAGGAGTAAAGGCCCCACGCCCAGCACACCCCGGGGAAAGGCCTATTGTTGGAACTTTCCGTCTGAACGGAGGATGAACGGAAAGGTTCCATCAACCATGACGAGTATCGGCCTGGCCCTTGTTTTCGCCCTCGCTTGCAGGCAAAGGTCGCGGCCATGTCGCTGCGCCTCGCCACCTTCAATGTCGAGAACCTGATGAACAGGTTCGATTTCTCGGGCTACCGCAACCAGCTCAATGAAGACCGCACGCTGGCGCTCTTCGACATCCGGAGCGAGGCCGAATACCGCATCCTCGAGCAGGCCCGCGCGATCGCCCAGTCCGACGACACCCGCCAGTTGACGGCGCTCGCCATCGCGGCCACCCGCGCGGACGTCATCTGCATGCAGGAGGTCGACAATATCGAGGCGCTGAAGGCCTTCGAATACGGCTATCTGTTCAAGATGGTCGGGCGGGGGTACCGGCAGAAATACACCACCGCCGGCAACGATACGCGCGGCATCGATGTCGCCGTGATGATGCGCAACGAAACCGCGCAGGGGCAGCCGATCGAATTCTTGCGCATGACCAGCCACGCCTATGTCACTTTCGAGCAGTTCGGGCTGTTCACGCCGGAGCTCGCCGGGCTGGGCTATCTCGCCAATGAGCGTATCTTTCGCCGCGACTGCCTGGAGATCGACCTGCGGGTCGGCGGCGCGTCGTTGACGCTCTATCTCGTGCATTTCAAATCGATGGGCCCGCCGCGCAACGGGCTGGACGGCCGCGAGGCGTCGATGCCGCTGCGCATCGCCGAGGCGCAGGCGGTGCGCCGTATCATCGAGGAGCGTTTCGGCAAGGACCATGCCGCCGACAAGCGCTGGGTGGTCTGCGGCGACCTGAACGACTACCGACAACGCGTGAAGGTCGACGGCGACGCCATCGATGGCTACCGTTTCGAGGTTGTCGACGAAGCCCGGTCCTCGATCGACGTGCTTACCGCCGGCGGCTTTTGCGAGAATGTCGTCGAACGGCGGCCAGAGATGGACCGCTGGAGCTTCTACCACACGCGTGGCCCGGAGGAGCGGCATCTTTGCCAACTCGATTATATCCTGCTGTCGAAGGCGCTGGCCGCGAAGAACGCCACCGCCGTTCCCGACATCATCCGCAACGGCCAGCCCTGGCGCACCATCTTTCCGCCCGGACAGGAGGTCGAGCGTTTCCCGCGCGCCGGCTGGGACAGGCCGAAAGCGTCGGACCATTGCCCGGTGGCGATCACACTGGACATGGCGTGACCGTCTTGAGTTTCGACCTGCCGCGCAATGTCATCCTGCCCGTCGATGCGGTCGACGTCCGTCTCGATACCGGCCCGCATCCCTTCGCGCTGAGCAATGCGGCGGCGATCGCCGAGAACTGGCGGCAGGAAACAGCGGCCAATCCGGCCCTGTTCGACGGCACCGTGGTGCTGCTTTCCGAGCTTGCCTACCGGGACGGCCGCCTCGCCGGCCGCTGCCATGCGGTGAAGTATTCGACCTTCCTGCTGTGGCGCAAGCGGCGCGAAATTTCCGGCGCCGAACATGCCTATGCGCATGCCATGCTGGTCGCCGGCGACAACGCGCTGGTGGCGATCCGCATGGGGCCGCACACCGTCAATGCCGGCCGCGTCTATTTCGCCGCCGGCTCCTTCGAGCCGATCGATTTCCGCGACGGGCTGGTCGATGTCGACTTCAACATGATCCGCGAGGTGGGGGAAGAGACCGGGCTCGACCTGTCGGAGGCCGAGCGTGGACGGCACTATCACGCACTCTCGACGCCGAGCGGCACGGTGATCTTTCGCCGTTACCGGGTCGCCGAGCCCGCCGACGAGCTGGCACGGCGCATTACGGCCTTCGTCGCCACCGAGACGGACCCGGAGATCGAGGGGCCGGTGATCATCCGCCACGCCGGCGATCTGCCCGACGGGTTGATGCCGCATATGAAGCCGCTGATCGAGTGGCATTTCGCCGGCCGCGACTAAAGCGCGTCGCGTCGAAACGGATTCACGCGACGCGCTTTAGGTCGTTGCTTGATGCATGTCGTTGTCGCAAAACCGAGGTTACTTTTGCGCGACATGCATTAGCCACGCTCGCTGGACGTCCGGACGTCAGCAGTCGCTGTGATCTGGCTATTCGTGCCGCAGCGCGTCGATCGGATCGAGGCGGGCGCCGCGCAGCGCCGGGAAGAAGCCGAACACCATGCCGATCAGCGCCGAAAAGCCGACGGCGAGCAGGATGACGGCGGGGCTCGGCGCGAAAGGTATCGTCAACGCCATCGAGGCGAGGCCGGCCAGCGACAGCCCGATCAGGATGCCGATGATGCCGCCAAAGAGCGACAGCACCGTCGCCTCGACCAGGAACTGGATGAGGATGTGCTTCTCATGCGCGCCGATCGCCAGCCTGATGCCGATCTCGCGCGTGCGTTCGGTGACCGAGACCAGCATGATGTTCATGATGCCGATGCCGCCGACCAGCAGGCTGACGCCGGCGACGGCGCCCAGCATGCCGGTCATGGTGGTGGTGGCGCTGGTCATCGCATCGGCGATCTGGGTCATATCGCGGATGGCGAAATCGGGATCGCGGTCCGGCGTGATGCGGCGCGTGTCGCGCAAGATGTCCTCGACGCGCGGCTGCAGCTCGGTGGTCGGCGTGCGGTCGTCGGCGGCGATATAGATGTTGTCGATGTCGCGGTTGCCGGCGATGCGCCGCTGATAGGCGTGCAGCGGCATCAGCACGACATTGTCCTGGTCCTGGCCGAAGCCGGTATAGCCCTTGGGCTCGAGCAGGCCGATGATCTTGCAGGAGGTGCGGTTGACGCGGATGATCTCGCCCTCCGGATCGCCGGCGCCGAAGAATTGCTGGCGCACGGTTTCGCCGATCAGGCAAACGCCGGCGCCGGCGCGCGTCTCGGAATCGCTGAACGGCCGTCCCGACACCAGTTTCCAGTCGCGGGCGTCGAGATAGGCGCTGTCGGTGCCGGTGACGCCCGAGGTCAGGCTTTCGGTGCCGAAGATGACGCGGACCTGCTTTTGCGAAGCAGGCGAAATCGCGCGCGCGCCGCTCAGATGCGCAACGAGCGCGATGACATCCTTTTCGGCCAGCGGCCGCACCGCCTGGTCGAGACCTCCCGGTCCGCCTGGTCCCGCGGGCCGGCCGGCGCGAACGACGAGAAGGTTGCTGCCAAGCTTGGAAATGTCGGCCTTGACCTTCTCGGTGGTGCCGGAGCCGATGGTGAGCATGGCGATGACGGCCGCGACGCCGATGACGATACCAAGCAGCGTCAGGAACGAGCGCAATACGTTGCGGCGGATCGAGCGCAGCGAGAGGCGGACGGTCTCCCAGATCATGCCGCTTCCTCCGCTTTCAAGGTATCGGAGGCGACATGGCCGTCGAGGAAGCGGATGGTGCGGCCGGCATAGTCCGCGACGTCGGCCTCATGCGTGACCATGACGATCGAGAGCCCGAGCTCGGCGTTGAGCCTGGTCAGCAACTCCATGATCTCGTGCGTGCGCGCGGTGTCGAGATTGCCGGTGGGCTCGTCGGCGACGAGCAGCGTCGGCCTGGTGACGATGGCGCGGGCGATCGCCACGCGCTGCTGCTGGCCGCCCGAAAGCTCGGCCGGGGTGTGGTGCTCGCGCCCGACAAGCCCGACCTCGGCCAGCGCCTGCATTGCAAGGTCGCGGCGCTCGCGCGCGGCGACGCCGCGATAGATCAGCGGCAGCTCGACATTTTCCGCGGCGGTCGTGCGCGGCAGCAGATTGTAGCCCTGGAAGACGAAGCCGACATAGAGGTTGCGCAAAAGCGCGCGACGGTTGCGGTCGAGGCGGCCCGCGTCGACGCCCATGAAGGAGTAAGTTCCGGCCGTCGGCGTGTCGAGGCAGCCGATGATGTTCATCGCCGTCGATTTGCCCGAGCCGGAGGGGCCCATGATGGCGACGAATTCACCTCTGCGGATGGCGAGATCGACGCCGGCCAGCGCATGCACGCGGGCTTCGCCCTCGCCATAGCTTTTCCAGACCTTGTCGAAAGTGATGAGCAGGGGAGCCGACATGTCGTCAGCTCCGCTGCTGCACGCCGGTGATGACTTGCGCGCCCTCGTCGAGGCCGGACGTGATCTCGGTCAACTCGCCGTCGCTCGAGCCGATCTTGACGTTGACCGGGTGCGGCCGGCCGTTCTCCAGCACGTAAAGCGTGCGCGACCCGTCGGTCGGGGCTTTCGTTGCCTCGCGCTGCCGGTTGGGACGGCCCATGCGGCCGGTGAACAGGTCGCTGAAGCTCCAGCCGCGGGCCTGCTGTTGCATCGGACGATAGCGAAAGGCGGTCGAGGGGACGGTAAGCACGCCCTTGGCCTGCCGGGTCACGACCGATACCGTGGCCGTCATGCCGGGCCGCAAGAGAAGCTCGCCATTGTCGACTTCGAGGCGCGCATTGTAGGTCACGACGCCGTCGGTGGTGACCGAGGCGTAGGAGATATCGCGGATCTCGGCATCGAAGGGCCGGTCCGGGAAAGCGTCGACCGTGAAACGGGCATGCTGGCCGGGCTTAACCTGGCCGATATCGGCCTCGTCGACCGCGGCCTGCAATTCCATGTTGCGAAGGTCGGCGGCGATGACGAAGAGCACCGGCGCCTGCAGCGAGGACGCGACCGTCTGGCCGGGATCGACCGAGCGCGTCAGCACGATGCCGTCGATCGGCGCATAGATGGTGCTCTTGGCGAGATCGGTCTGCTGCGCCTTCAGGTCGGCCTGGGCAATGGCGAGATTGGCTTCGGCGCTGTCGAGCGCTGCCTTGGAACGATCGCGCGTCGCGGTCGCCGCCTCGAGCGACTGGTCCGTCGCCATGCCGCGCTTGGTCAGCGCGTTCGCGCGCACAACCGCGTTCTCGTTCTCCTGCAAGGTGACCTTGGCGTCCTCGACGGCGGCGGCCGCAGCCTTGGCGGAGGCAGTGGCGCGCTCGATCTGGACCTCCAGCTTGGCGGTGTCGAGCGTCGCCAGCACGTCGCCCTTCTTGACCTGCTGGTTTTCATTGGCCGCGACCGAGCGGACGATGCCGGAAAGCTCGCTGGAGATGTCGACCTGGGTCAGCGGCTGCAGGGCGCCGGTGGCCGATACCTCGACGGTGAGGTCGGTGATCGCCGCAGGCACGGCGGTGTATTCAATCCTGGGGGGTGCGGCGGCATACCATCGATAGACGGCAATACCGGCCGCGACGATCGCTATCGCCAGCAGCGCGTAGAGCCAGAAGCGGCGTCGCTTGCGGCTTACGCCCTTGCGGTCGAGCCCGAGCGCGGCCTCTATGGAAGTACCGGATTCCGCGTTTGGCGGATTGACAATCTGGTCCACCCCGGACCCCTATGCTGAAAATCGATGTCCCTATCCGTGCACAGATCAGGCCTTAAGGTTCGAATTTCAAATTAAATTTCCCTCATGTTGGGATTGAGGCAGAAATTCGAGGCGAGGTGAAAGGTTTTCTCCATGGCGCGCAGTTACTTGCTTTACGATGTGTTTACCACCGAAAGGCTGGCCGGAAATCCGCTTGCCGTGGTGCTCGACAGCGATGGGCTCGACACTGCCGGCATGCAGGCGGTCGCGCGCGAATTCAATCTTTCCGAGACGGTGTTCGTGCTGCCTGCCGACAATCCAAAGCATCGCAACCGTATCCGCATCTTCACGCCCGACTATGAAATGCCTTTCGCCGGGCATCCGACGGTCGGCTCGGCGATCGCGCTTGCGGAACTGGCCGGGGAGGCGGCCGGCATTTTCGTGCTGGAGGAGAATATCGGGCCGGTGCGTTGCGCGGTGAGCAAGCATGACGGCTCGACCTTCGCCGAGTTCGACCTGGCGAAATTGCCGGAACCGCTGGAGCTCAAGGCCGATCCGGAAGCAATCGGCGCGGCGCTCGGCCTTGCTCCGCACGAGATCGGCTTCGAGAATCATCGCGTCGCCTTCTGGTCTGCCGGCGTGCCTTACGTGACCATTCCCGTCGCGGACCTTGAAGCGGCAGCCAAGATCAGGCTCGATAACCAGGCGTGGTCGGAACTTGCGCCGCGCAAGAGCGACTGGGCCTTCGCCAGCCCCTATGTCTACTGCCGCGAGCGGGTCCACCACGACAGCGCCTTCCATGTGCGCATGATCGTGCCCGGCACGCCTTCCTACGAGGATCCGGCCACGGGTTCGGCCGCGGCGGCCTTTGCCGGCGCCATCATGCATTTCGACGCCCCGACCGACGGCATCTCGCAGCTCTGGATCGAGCAGGGGCTGGAAATGGGCCGGCCGTCACGCATCCGCCTCGAGCTCAATGTCGATGGCGGGAAACTGGCCTCCGCGCGCATCGGCGGCCATGCGATCAAGATGGCTGAAGGCAAGCTGTTTGTCTGACGCCTGCGGCCTTTTTTGAGCTGGTATGATCTTTTCCGAAAACCGGAATCCACTTTTCGGGTTCATGCGATGTCGATTTGTCGGGAAATGATCCGGCAGGGCTAGACATCACCGAAAGCGGCGGCTATATGCGCCGCCGACGCTGGTTTTCCAGCGGTGTGGGTGTGTAGCTCAGTTGGTAGAGCAGCTGACTCTTAATCAGCGGGTCCACAGTTCGATCCTGTGCACACCCACCATCTAGTCCCTTGTTTTTGCTGATATTTTACGTCTACGGAAAACTACTCTTTTCCGGGTCTTAGCAGGTCGCTGCTCGGAGGCATGGGTGTGGGGTTGCTTCGGCCAGTCCTGTGATCACGGCCGCTCCCGCAAAATCGCCGGCGAAGGCAGCGTCAGGCTCGAGCCGGAGATAAAGACGGGCAAAGGCACCGCCACACTGGAGTCTGCGCCGTGGGTATGGACGCTTCCGCTCGCGCGCAATATGGATGGGGATGTGGCCTGCCGTGGCGCTCACATTTTCGCTGCGTCGCGAAGGCAGACGACGAGACGTTCGTTCAATGATGCTGCGCCGGGCGAGTTGGCCTTTCGATTGAAGCCGCCCTGCAAAGTGTCGATTTCAGGGGAACTGGTCATGACCGACAACAAGCCGGGCGCAGACGTCACCAAGGATTGGCAAGCAACGCAAGGCCAGAAGTCCGCCGCGACGCGCCTTCGCCTTTTCGCCGCGCTCTCGTGGATTATCGCCATTGGCGGTGAGATTGCCGGGATCGTCTTGTTTTACCAGCGCAAGTTCGACCAAGGGAATCTGCCGCTGTTGATCGGCATTCTGGTCGGAATCGCGATTTTCGCAATCGCTGGTAACTTGCTGTGGAAGGCAGCCAACCGGCACGACCCGGCCCGGGCATCCGACACGGCCAGGTTCTTCTTCCAAAACCAGCTCGGCGCGATCATCACGCTGATTGCCTTCCTCCCGTTGATCTTCCTTATCCTCACCGACAAGAACATGGATCCGCAGACCAAGAAGGTAGCCGGCGGAGTGGGTGCTGCGCTGGCCGTGCTTGCGACTGTAATGGGCGTCAGCTTCAAGCCCCCGTCGGTCGAGCAGTACACCCAGGACATGAACACCTGCGCGGCCCAGATCAGGGCGGGACAGCCGACCACGGCCTGTTCGCCCGAAGTCGCCGCCCAGGCTCAGGAGATCGCCACGGATACCTCTGCGGTGACCGCGGCGACGAAGGACGCGAGTCACCCTGGCGGTCAGGATGTCGTGTACTGGATCGCGCCGGAAAACGGAGCCGCGAAGTCCTCCGAACCGCATGTTTTCCATCTCTGCGCCGCGGTGAGTCCGTTGAAGGACAAGACCGTGAACAGCGGCTCCGTGACCGAGGCCTACGCGCAGAACGCCATCCGCATCACGAAGCAGATCGAGATGGAACAGAAGCAATGCGGGTTTGCCACTTCGCAGTGAACCTGCCCGCGATCGCCTCGAAGACGGACTGGGGCGTTTCACCGTTTCATGGAAACGGCGAAACGCCCTATCTCTCCGGCTTAGCTGGAGCAGTTCCGCTCACACTTTTGCTGAGATCGCTCTGACCGGTAGGCCGTCAGCGATCGGAAGAAACAATGCTTCACCGGCGCTTCGGGTGCATCGCACGCAATCCGGGGTGTCGTCTACTTCTCCGAAACGCCGGCCTCGGCGAAGCTCGCCATCTTCGCATGGCATTCCAAAGCGGAACGGATGATGTTGACGGCAAGGCAGGCGCCGGAGCCTTCGCCGAGCCGCATGCCGAGATCGAGCAGCGGCGGCAGGCCGAGCGCTTCGAGCAGGCGGCGGTGGCCGGCTTCGGCCGAGACGTGGGCGGCGACGGTGTGGGCGAGGCCGGTCGGGTGCAACCTTGCCAATGGCGCGACCGCGGCGGTGCACACAAAGCCGTCGAGCAGCACCGGCACGTTGTTCTTGCGCGCGGCGAGCGTGGCGCCGAAGATCGCCGCCAACTCGCGCCCGCCAAGGGCGGCAGCGATCTTCAGCGGGTCGGAGAGCGAATCGGCGTGGCGCTTGAGGCCAGCCTCGATGGCCACGACCTTGCGCTGCAGGCCGGCGTCGTCGACGCCGGTGCCGCGGCCCGTCCATTTCTCGGCGCCGCCGCCGAAGAGGGCGGTGGAGATCGCCGCCGCCGGCGTCGTGTTGCCGATGCCCATCTCGCCGAAGCAGACGAGATCGAGGTCCTTGGTCACGGCGTCATAGCCGGCCGAGACGGCGGCGAGGAACGCCTGCTCGTCCATCGCCGGCTCTTGCGTGAAGTCGCCGGTCGGATGCTGGAGATCGAGCGGGATGACGTCCAGCTTGGCGCCGGCAATGCGGGCAAGCTGGTTGATGGCCGCACCGCCGCCGGCGAAATTCGCCACCATCTGTACCGTGACTTCCGAAGGATAGGCCGAGACGCCTTGCGCGGTGACGCCGTGATTGCCGGCGAAGACGAAGACTTTCACCGCATCGAGCTTCGGCATGTCGCGGCCCTGCCAGCGGCCGAGCCAGGCGGCGATGGTTTCCAGCCGGCCGAGGCTGCCCGGCGGCTTGGTCAGCGTGTCCTGGCGCCTCGCGACGGCGCCGGCGGCCGCATCGCTGCCGGCGGGAAGATCGAGGCAAGCGGCGCGAAGGTCTTCGAGCGATTTGAAGGACGTTGTCTGGGGGGACATGGGGGCAAGGTCTCCGAAAGAGAATCAGGAAAGGCAAACGGATGCGACGAGCAGCACGGCGATCTCGCCGAGCTGCTGCAGCGCGCCGATCGTGTCGCCGGTCTGGCCGCCGATCTGGCTGAGGCAAAGCGCGCGGAAGGCCATGAAGATCAGGCCGAGCAGGATGAGTGCTGCTATCGCACCGCCAAGGCCGAGCGCCAGCAGCGCCACCGCGCCGAGCGCCGCGCCGACGATGGCGGTCTCGGTCGTGACAGAGCCCGCATTGGCGGACAGACCGTCGGCTCGCGCCGGCGGCAGTAGATGCATGAAGGCGCCGAACAGGCCGCGCGAGGCCGCATGCGCGGCGAGCAGCGCCAGGACGAGGTGGCCGGGACCGGTCAGCTCGGACAGCGCGCTCCAGCGGATGAGCAGCGAGACACCGAGCGCCGCCGCGCCATAGGCGCCGATGCGGCTGTCGCGCATGATCTCTAGTTTCCCGTCGCGTGTTCGGCCACCGCCGAAGCCGTCAGCGATGTCGGAAAGCCCGTCCTCATGCAGGCAGCCGGTGACCAGCATCGTCGCGGCGAGCGTGAGCGCGGCGGACGGCCCGGTGGCGAGGCCGAGAACTGTGGCGATGGCGTAGACGAGCGCGCCGATGATCGCCACCGCGAGACCGGCAAAGGGCGCCGCCCAAATCGCGTCGGCAAGGCTGCGGCCGCCGAAATCGCTCGATGGCAACCTCAGCCGGGTGAAGAAGACGAGGCTGAGGCCGATATCGTCGAGCACTTGCTTCGGTGCGGAAGGACCGCTCATGCGCCCCTCGCTATGGCATGGAAGAAGGTGCCGGTGACATGGCCGCGCCGGTAGCCTGAGGCGCCGAGCGGATTGCCCTGGCCATCGGCAAGGTCAGCCAGCGGCTCGTCATTGCCCGTGGCGGCCATCTGCGCATAGTGGAATTCATGGCCGCGGATCAGCGTGCCCTCCGGCCCCAACGGGCAGGCGGCGCGCAGCCGCGCCTCGCGATAGCCAAGGTTCATCTTGCGCCTGGCGAAGCTGGTCGAATGGCCAAGCAGGCCGAGCATTTTGTGGCTCTCGCCGTCCGCATCTTCCAGCACTTCGCCCAGCACCATGAAGCCGCCGCACTCGCCGTGAACAGGCTTCGTCGCCGCGAAGCGCGCCATTCCCGTCCGGAAGTTCGTCGCGGCCGCGAGCTTGCCGGCATGCAGCTCGGGATAGCCGCCGGGCAGCCAGCAGACTTCGCAATCTTCCCTCGGCTTCTCGTCGGCGAGAGGCGAGAAGGGGGCGATCTCGGCGCCGGCCTTGCGCCAATGCGCGGCGACATGCGGATAGAGGAAGGTGAAGGCGGCGTCCTCGGCCAGCGCGATGCGCTGCGCTGGCGGTTGCAAGGCATCGGCGAAGTCGCCGGCTGCCGGCTCCAGCGGGGTCGCCAGCGCCAGGATGGCGTCGATGTCGAGCGATTTTTCGACCATGTCGGCCAGCCGGTCGAGATGCGCCATCAGGTTCTCGTATTCGCCGGCCTGGACGAGGCCGAGATGCCGCTCCGGCAGGTTGAGTGTCGGATCGCGCAGGATGGCGCCGACCACGGGTAGGCCGATCGCCTCGATGGCGTCGCCCGACAGCCGCCGGTGGCGTTCGCTGCCGAGCCGGTTGAGCACGACGCCGGCCATGCGCACATCGGGATCGTAGGTGGCAAAACCCTTGGCCACCGCCGCCGCCGTGGTCGATTGCCCGGAAACGTCGAGCACCAGCAGCACAGGCAAGCCGTAGAGCCGGGCGAGATCGGCGGCCGAGCCGGAGCGGCCCTCCGGCGCGGGGATGCCGTCGAACAGGCCCATCGCGCTTTCGAGGATGACGTATTCGGCATCCTCGGCGGCTTGGCCGGCCAGCGCGTTGAGCAGGGCAGGCGGCATTGCCCAACTGTCGAGGTTGACGCCGGACAGGCCGGTGGCGGCGGCGTGGAAGCCCGGGTCGATATAGTCCGGTCCGGACTTCGCGCCGCGCACTTTCAGGCCGCGCCGGGCAAGCGCGCGCAGCAGGCCGATGGTGACGCTGGTCTTGCCCGAGCCGGAGCGCGGCGCGCCGATGATGATCGCGCGCGCCGTCATGTGCCGCCCGTCAGTGCCGCGCGCATGGCGACGATGCCGCCGACCACGATCAGCGCCGGGGAAGCGAGCCCGGCGGCAGCGGCTTCGTCCGCGATAGTTGCGAGCGTGGCGACGACGATGCGCTCCTGCGGCGTCGTCGCGGCGACGATCACAGCCGCGGGTGTCGATGGCGCCAGGCCGCCGCTGAGCAGCTTTGCCGCGATGACCGGCAGGTTGGCCATGCCCATATAGATGACGACCGGTTGTCCGGTGCGGGCGATTGCCGCCCAATCGATGTCGTCATCGGTGCCGGCGGCATGGCCGGTAGCCAGGATAACGGCCTTGTTGACGCCGCGCATGGTGGCGGGAATGCCGGTGGCTGCCAATGCGCTGAGACCGGAGGTCAGGCCGGAAAGCACCCGGAACGGAATGGTTTCGCCCGCGAGCGCCAAGGCCTCTTCGCCACCGCGGCCGAAAATATAAGGGTCGCCGCCTTTGAGCCGCACGACACGGCGGCCTTCGCGCGCCAACCGTACCAGCAGGGCGTTGATGTCGTCCTGCTTCATCGAGGGCTGGCCACCGCGTTTTCCAGCGTAGAAAAGCTCGGCGCCTTGAGCGACCGCCACGACATCGGGCGAGACCAGCGCGTCATAGACCAACGCGTCGCATTGCCCGAGCGCCGCCAGCACCTCCAGCGTCAGGCAGCCGGGATCGCCGGGGCCGGCGCCGGCCAGCCAGACATGGCCGGGCTCAAGCTCGCGCGGCTTGAAGTTCAGGCGCGCAAGCGCCTGTTCCACCGTTGCCCGTCCGTTCGTATTGGCGCTGCCGTTCACAATCCATCCCGTCCGCGAAAACGCCGCTGGTAATGGGCGTCGTACAATGAGCTTTCGCCGAAATCCTGCGCTGCAAGCGCGTTGCCGACGAAGATGATTGCCGTGCGCTCCATCGGGTTTTCCGCCAATTGCGCTTCGATAGTGCCCAGTGTGCCGGTCAATATGCGCTCGTCCGGCCAGGAAGCGCGGAAGACGACCGCGACCGGACATTCGGCGCCGTAAAGTGGCGTGAGATCTGCGACGACGCGATCGATGGCATGAATGGCAAGGTGAATGGCAAGCGTGGCTCCGGTGCGGCCGAAGCCGGCCAGCGTCTCGCCTGGCGGCATTTTCGAGGCGCGACCGGAGACGCGGGTCAGCACCAGGCTTTGCGCCAGTTCTGGAATGGTGAGCTCGCGGCGCAGCGCGGCCGCGGCTGCCGCGAAGGAAGGCACGCCTGGGGTCAGCGTATAAGGGATGCCGTGTTTTTCCAGCCGCCTGATCTGTTCGGCCACCGCGCTCCAAACGGAGAGGTCGCCGGAATGCAGCCGCGCTACATCCTGGCCGGCCTTGTGGGCGGCGACATATTCGGCCTCGATCTCGTCGAGCGACATCGGCGCGGTATCGATCAGCTTGGTGCCAGGCGCGCAATGCTCGAGCAATTCCGGCGCGACGATCGAGCCGGCATGGAGGCAGACCGGGCAACTGGCCAGGAGCCGCGCGCCGCGCAGCGTGATGAGATCGGCCGCACCTGGACCGGCGCCGATGAAATGGACGGTCATGCGGTACCTCCGCCAAGAGCGATAGCGCAGGTCACAGGACCGAGCACGATGCGCGGTCCAAGCAGTTTCGCACCTTTTCCGGCCGCGGCCAGAGCCGAGGCTTCCGAAACCGAAGGCGTGCCAGCCTGGGCCTGCGACACTTCGGACCGACTGACCGTGCCGGACGAGACGGATTGCAGCGCAGCGTCGGACATGATGAGCACGGGGAGGTCGAGGTCTCGGCCGGCAAGGAAGATCGCCGGCTCGTCGCGCTTGATTTCGCCCGTCGCCAGCGCGGAAAGCGCCGTCATCGCCAGCCCATGCGCTTCGAGCGCGGTCTCGATCGCCGCCAGTACTTCCTCGACGCTCACACCTATGCGGCTGCCGATACCCGCGACCATCATGGTTTCACCCAGCTCCACTGCGTCACCGGCATGGCCGGCCGCCACGCCTGCATGGATCCGACAGCTGCCGCGCGCGACAGCGCTATGCGGGTAAGATCGCCGCCGCGGCTGTTGTACTGGTCGAGCAGCAGCGCCTCCATTTCCAGCGTCACCGCATTGGCGACCAATCGGCCACCGGGACGGAGCGCCTTGATCGCCTTCTCCAGCACACCGGTATCGCTGCCGCCGCCGCCGATGAAGATCGCATCCGGCGTTTCGAGCTTGGCGAACGCCTTGGGCGCGGCGCCTTCGACCACGGCAAGACCCGGCACGCCGCAATGCGCGGCATTGCGTTGGATGCGGGCGGCGCGTTCGCCGTCGGCCTCGACGGCGATGGCGCGCAGCGAGGAATGCGCCAGCATCCATTCGATGCCGATCGAGCCGGAACCGGCGCCGATATCCCACAACAGCTCGCCACGGCGCGGCGCCAGCGCCGACAGCGTGATGGCGCGGATCTCGCGCTTGGTGATCTGGCCGTCATGCTCGAACAGATGGTCGGCAAGGCCGGCGGTCAAGGGCAGGACGCGCGCATCCGGCGTCGATTCAATTTCGAGCGCCAGCACATTGAGCGGGTTGATGTCTTTGAGATTGAAGACATCGGCGCGGGAGGTTCGACGCGCCTCATCGGCACCGCCGAGCGCTTCGAGAACCGTCAGCCGCGACGGGCCGAAACCGAACTCGTCGAGCAGTGCGGCGATGGCCGCCGGCGCGTCGGCGTCCGATGTCAGGGCAAGGATGCGCGCACCGGGGTGGAGCAAGGGCCGGATCAGCTCGATCGAATGGCCGTGCAGCGAGATGGCCTCGACGTCCGGCAGCGCCCAGCCGAGACGGGAGGCGGCCAGCGACAGCGACGATGGGGCCGGGAGGACGAGCATCTCATCCGGCTTGACCTTGCGCGCCAGCGTGACGCCGACGCCATGAAAGAACGGGTCGCCAGACGCCAGCACGCAGATTTTTCTGCCTTTGAGCGCCAGCACGTCTCGCATTTCGGCATCGAACGGCGTCGGCCACGGGCGCGCCTCGCCCCTGGCCAAGTTTGAGATGAGACCAAGATGCCGCTTGCCACCGAAGACGACTTCGGCCTCGGCAATACGCTGCTTGGCCTCGTCGCCGAGACCCGCTACACCGTCCTCGCCGATGCCGACGACGGTCAGCCATTTTGAGGCTGGCTTGGCGGCGCGCGGACCCTTAGCAGGCATGATGACCCACCATATCCTGATCCTCGGCGGCACCACGGAAGCCCGGCAACTGGCGGGAAGGCTTTCCCGTCGCAAGGATTTTTCGGTCACGCTGTCGCTTGCCGGCCGCACCGAAAGTCCGGCCGCGCAAGGCGTGCCGGTGCGTGTCGGCGGTTTTGGCGGCGCGGAGGGATTGGCTGCCTATCTTCGCGAAGAGCATGTCGATCTGCTGATCGACGCCACGCATCCATACGCCGCCCGTATCTCGGCCAATGCCGCCGAGGCGGCCAAGCGGTCCGGCGTGCAGATCCTTGCGCTGCGTCGTCCCGGCTGGGAGCCTGTCGCAGGCGACCACTGGACGCTGGTCGACGACGTCGCTGAGGCGGCAGCTGCCCTCGGCACGGCGCCGCGCCGCGTTTTCCTGGCGATCGGCCGGCAGGAGGCGAGCGCCTTCGAAGCTGCACCGCAGCACCGCTATCTGATCCGCAGCGTCGATCCGGTCGAGCCGAAGCTTGCCGTGCCCGACGCGCTCTACGTTCTGGCGCGCGGGCCGTTCCTGGAAGCGGATGAGCGGGTGCTGCTCGAAAAATACAGGATCGATGCCGTCGTTTGCAAAAATAGCGGCGGCGAGGCGACCTACGGCAAGACCGCCGCGGCGCGGGCGCTCGGCATCGAAGTGGTCATGATCCGCCGGCCGACGCTGCCTAACGTGCCCTCGGCCGAAACCGTCGATGCGCTGGCGGCAAAAGTCGATCATCTTTTCGAGCCCGTTGCCGAACGCGGCGTGTAGACCAGCGCCGGCCGTTCGCCGCGCTTGATGATCCGGGTCTCGGGCGAGCCGATGATGATGCAGGTCGACATGTCGGCCTTTTCCGCATCGGCGTCTGCCAGCAGAAAAACCTCGATGCGCTCGTCGGGGCGCCCGGCGGCACGGCCGAAGATCACCGGCGTGGTGCCGGGCAGGATCGCCTTCAGGCATTCGAAGGCGCGGCCAAGCTGCCAGGGACGGGCCTTGCTGATCGGGTTGTAGAGCGCGATGACGAAGCCGGCTCCAGCCGCCGCCAGCAGGCGCAGCTCGATCAGGTCCCACGGCTTCAGATTGTCGGAGAGCGAGATGGCGCAGAAATCGTGGCCGAGCGGCGCGCCGATGCGGGCGGCCACCGCAAGCATGGCGGTGACGCCGGGTACGACCGACAGGTCGATCGAACGCCATTCGTCGGGCCCGGCTTCGATCGCCTCGCAGACGGCCGCGGCCATGGCAAAGACGCCGGGATCGCCGCCTGAAACGACGGCGACGCTATGGCCCTCGGCCGCCTTGGCCAGCGCCTCGTTGGAGCGGGCAAGTTCCTCGCGGTTGTCGGAAGCGATGCGGGTCTGGTCCGGCCGCAGCTCAAGCCGGTCGAGATAGGGCTTGTAGCCATAGAAGAACGAAGCCTCGGCCACCGCATGGCTTGCCTGCGGCGTGACCTGGTCGGCATTGCCCGGACCGAGACCGATGACGGTGAGGCGGCCGCTCATGCTTTGGCTCCGGGGCGCGCCGACCAGCCCGCGACCAGCACGATGGCGAAATAGGGCGCCTTGTCGTCCGGTTTTTCGGCAAGCCGCATCGAGATGCTGCCCGGCATCGTGCCGCGCTCGACATAGACGGCTTTCGCCAGCTTGCCGGACGCTTCCAGCGCGCGACGGATTTTTGGCAGGTTGCGGCCGACCTTCATGATCACCGCGGCATCGGTGTCGGCGAGGCGGCGGGTCAGCTCGAACTCACTCATCGTGCCCGGCAGCACGGTC
Organism: Mesorhizobium sp. B2-8-3; assembly: GCF_006440815.1. Classification (NCBI taxonomy): domain Bacteria; kingdom Pseudomonadati; phylum Pseudomonadota; class Alphaproteobacteria; order Hyphomicrobiales; family Phyllobacteriaceae; genus Mesorhizobium; species Mesorhizobium sp. B2-8-3. The sequence continues at coordinate 45,831 of NZ_VFTW01000022.1, read as the reverse complement.
AGCACATCGTCGCCCTGGACGATCGGCAGGCCAGTGGTCGACCAGCAGCCGGACATGGCGGTGATGCCGGGGATGACTTCCGTCGGGAACCGGTTTGCAAGCCGCACATGCAGATGCATATACGAGCCGTAGAAGAGCGGATCGCCTTCCGACAGCACCGCCACCATCCTGCCGGCGCCGAGATGCTCGGCGACCTGTTCGGCCGACTGCTCGTAGAAATCGGCGATCTGCGAGCGGTAGTCGTCATGGTCCTTGTCGATTTCGGTGGTCACCGGATAAAGCAGCGGCAACTCGATCATGTCCGCCCGGAAGCGCGCCTCGACAATGGCGCGGGCATTGCTGTTGTTGCCGCGCTTGGCGAAATAGGCGACGACGTCGGCCTCGGCCAGCGCGCGCGCCGCTTTCAGCGTCAGCAGTTCGGGGTCGCCCGGGCCGGTGCCTACGCCGACAAGACGGCCTTTTACAATCGCGTTCACAGGCCCGGCCTCGCCAACGAATTGAGCGCGGCGGCGGTCATAGCGCTGCCGCCCAGCCTGCCGCGCACGATGGCATAGGGCACGCCGTAGGAATTTTCGGCCAGCGCATCCTTGGATTCGGCGGCGCCGACGAAGCCGACCGGCATGCCGATGATCACGGCGGGCTTCGGCGCGCCGTCGCGCAGTTTTTCGAGCAGATAGAAGAGCGCGGTCGGCGCATTGCCGATGGCGACGACCGAACCGGCCATGCGCTCGCCCCAAAGGTCGATCGCGGCGGCCGAGCGGGTGTTGCCGATTTCCCTGGCGATGTCGTGCGTGCGCGGGTCGCGCAGCGTGCAGATCACCTCGTTGCCGGCCGGCAGCCGGGCGCGAGTGATGCCGTGGGCCACCATCTCGGCATCGCAGAAGATCGCCGCGCCGGCGGCGAGTGCGGTGCGGGCCGCATCGACGAAGCCATTGGAGAAAACAAAATGGCTGGCGGCTTCGACCTGGCCGCAGGCATGGATCATGCGAATCGCGACATCCGCTTCGGCCTCGGAGAAGCGCGACAGGTCCGCCTCGGCGCGGATGATGGCGAAAGACCGCTCGTAGATCGCCGTTCCGTCATGGATATAGTCGTAGGCGGCCATTCACTGGTTCCGTCGATAGAGTTCGGCGATGCCGGCCGCGCTAAGTCTTGCCAGGCAGGCGGCGGCGGTTTCGCCCTGATGTCTTCCGTCGCGGATCGCGGCAAGGATGCCGGCGACCCCGCGCGCGGCGTCATAGCCCGGCCTGTACGCGGCAGGAAGGGCCTTTGCCGTCCCGTCCACGACAAGTCCGGCTCCGTTTTCGTCGCCGACCAGGGTGAGCGCAGCGGTGCCGGAATGCGCGCAGCCCTTGGCGCAGCCGGAGATGTGGAGAGACAGCGAGGCGTCGAGAAGGCCCGCGCTTTCTTTTGCGATCGTTTCGGCGATGGCGCGGGTGGCGATGCGGCCGGACGCGCAGGCCGGCGCGCCTGGGCAGGCGGCGATGCGGGTGCGCGGGTCGGCGGGGTCGGTGACGAAGCCGAGAGCGGCGGCGGAGGATTGGAGCGTGGAGGGGGCGGAGAGACCGAGGAAGAGCAGGGCTCGGCCTGGGGCGAGGCGGATTTCGGAGGCGCCGAGGTTCGCGGCTTGGGTGGCGAGATCGATGAGGTTTTGCGCCGGCATGCTGCCGTAGGGCAGGGCGATGCCTAGGGCGTGGCCGTCCGTGAGAGCGAAGGTGCCAATGGGATGGGTCTTAGGCTGGCGTTTCTTCACACCCCCCTCTGTCCTGCCGGACATCTCCCCCGCAGGGGGCGAGATTGGCAGTTTCGGCGACGGTTCTCCACCTGCAGACTTGGCGCTAGGCTCGACCTTGCCGATTGGCGAAAGCGCTGATGACAGGTCAATCTCCCCCCTTGCGGGGGAGATGTCCGGCAGGACAGAGGGGGGTGTGACGGAATGCCAACGTGCGAGTGAATTGAGCTGTCTCTCAGACAAATCTCTTGCGTGGGCCTCACGACCTCGCTCAGCCACCATCCTCAACGCCGCCACAGCAATATCGCGGGAAGCATCAGCATCGACCGTCGCAAGCGGCCTTGAACTGTGCCCGTCGCCAGCAACCGACACGCTCCAAAGAACATCGCCGCCAGCCCCCACCGCCTTCAGCCGCACATCCGCCGTCACAGCATCCATTGTCAGCTGCCCGCCGCCGTCGACAACCACCGACACCTTCGGTCCCAGCCTTGCCGTCAGCCCGGCCTCTTCGATCGCCACCCTGATCCGCTCAGCCAGAGGGCGCGGGTCGGCAATCTCCTGCGGATCGATTCCCACCAGCGGCCCGACTTCGACCGGCACGCCGCTGCGCACGGCAATGCCAAGCGCATCCACCTCCGCCGCCAGCAGCCGCGCGCTGTCCGCCGTCAAACCACGGATCTGCAGGCTGCCGCGCGCGGTCACTTCCATGATGCCGTTGCCGTGGCGCAAGGCGGATTCGCCGAGTCCGATCAGCGACTTCGGGGCAAGTCCTCCAGCAACCGGATTGAGCCGCACCAAAAGCCCGTCGCCGGTTTGCATCGGTGCGCTCAGCGCAGGGCAGGCGCCGCGGCGCGAAAAGGCGTTCATGCCGCCACCCCGCTTGCCTGGGCCTCGGCAATCAGGGCCGCGAGATCGTCGTCGATGGAATTCCTGAGCGGATGCCAGAGGCCGCGCCGCCGCGCAGCGAGAAAACGCTCGGCGATGACCTTGGCGGCGGCCGGGTTCTCGCGCAGCAGGAAGGCGCGCACGTCCGGGTCGCCGACATAGGCGTCGTGCACCGCCTCGATCAGCGCGCCTGATATGGCATGCGTGGTTTCGGCGAAACCGACCAGCCGATCGACGGTCTCGGCGAATTCGGAGGCGCCGCGCGGGCCATGGCGCATCTGGCCAGCGATGAAGCGCGGGTTGACGGCGCGGGCCCGCACGACGCGCGATACTGCATCGCCGACCGAGCGCGGTTTCGGCTTCTTCGGATCGGTCGTGTCGAGCACGATGACGTCGGCATTCCTGCCAAGCGTGGCAAGGGCGGCCGAAAAGCCACCGATGAAGGCGACGTCGGCCGAGCCCTCGAGGATGTCGCGGCCGGGATCGTCGCCGGTGTGGACGAGGAGATCGGCTTCCGCGATCCGTCCCTCGAAGGCGCCGGGCGCCGAGACCGCCTCGCCTTCGGCGCCGCCATAGGCGTGCGATGTCGCGTCGAGATAGGCGCGGCCGATCTCTTCGCGCGCGCCCCATTCGCCGCGCGACAGCAGGTCCTCGACGCCGGCGCCATAGGTGCCGGGCGAAGTGCCGAAAATGCGCGGGCCGATCTTGCCCTGAACGCGTGTCGTCGCGGCGAGCGGGTTCTCGGTATCGTCCTCGTCGCGGCTGGCGACGGCGTTGGCGGCGGCGTCGACCAGCGCGATCTGGGTCGGAAACATGTCGCGGAACAGGCCGGAGATACGCCAGGTGACGTCGACGCGCGGGCGGCCGAGCGCCGCCGGCGGCAGCACCTCGATGCCGGTGACGCGACCCGTGGCGGCATCCCATTGCGGCCGACAGCCCATCAGCGCCAGGCCTTGCGCGATCTCCTCGCCGCCCGTGCGCAAGGAGGCCGAGCCCCAAAGATCGATGACCAGCGAGCGCGGCCAGTCGCCGTGGCTTTGCATATAACTGCGCACCACTTCTTCCGCCGCCGCCTGGCCGAGATCATAGGCAGTCGGCGTCGGCATGGTGCGCGGATCGGAGGTGAAGAGATTGCGACCGGTGGGCAGGACATCGGAGCGGCCGCGCGCCGGCGCGCCGGCGGGACCTGCCTTGATGTGGCGGCCGTCGAGCGCGGCGAGCAGGGCAGACTTCTCAGCTTCGGCGCTTTGCCGGCGCAGTGGATCGACCTCGCCTTCCGGCGCGCGGCCATAGACATGCAGCCCATCCTTGACGGCGAAGTCCTTGAGGTCGCAGAGCCAGGCATCGATGCGGCGCAGCGCTTCGTCTGGAGCGTCTGTGCCGGCAACGCCGGCTTCGGAGGCCAGACCGGTCCTTTGCGCCGTCTCGACGATCAGCCCAGCCAGACGGTCGCGGCGGCGGCGGTCGAGGCCATCGGCCTGGGCGTATTCATCGACCAAGCGCTCCAGCTTCTGTTGGACCTCGTTGAGGCCTGCGCCGGTCAGCGGCGGCGGCAGATGGCCAAGCGTGACGGCCGAAATGCGGCGCTTGGCCTGCGCCGCCTCGCCCGGATTGGAGACGATGAATGGATAGATGACGGGCAGCGATCCAGTGACGATCTCGGGGAAACAGGTTCCGGAGAGCGCGACCGTCTTGCCTGGCAGCCATTCCAGCGTGCCATGCGCGCCGACATGGATAATGGCATGCGCGCCGAGCGATTTTTGCAGCCAGAGGCCGAAAGCGATCAGCTCGTGGCGCGGGGGCAGCGTCGGGTCGTGATAGTCGGCGCGGCGGTCGGCCGAGCGGCCGCGGTCGGGGGCCAGCGCCACGGTGACGTTGCCGAAGGTGGCGGCACGGAAGGGGAAGGTTGCCGAGGTCGGCGCTTGAACACCCCCCTCTGTCCTGCCGGACATCTCCCCCGCAGGGGGGGAGATTGATCTGTCGCCACCGCTTTCGCCAATTGTCGGAGTTGCAGGAATGGCGCCTTCGGCGGAACTGCCGATCTCCCCCCTTGCGGGGGAGATGTCCGGCAGGACAGAGGGGGGTGCCTCGCGCGAACCTATCTGGTCCTGTGCCATGCCCCATGCCACCTCAACTGAAGCTCGCGCTTCCCTCGGCAGTTCGGCCGCAAAGGCGAAGTAATCCGCTACGGAGAGGCCAAGCCCACCAACCTCCAGCGCATCGAGCAACTCCCGCGGCGATTGCGGAATCGCTTCAACCACGTAGCCCTGTTCCTTCAGGTCATGCAGCATGGCGAGCACGCTTGACGGCACATCAAGCCCAACGGCATAGCCGGTCCGCCCGGGCGCGCTGGGATAATCGGGGATCAGGATGGCAAGCTTGCGTTCGGCCCGCTCGGTCCGCTGCAGGCGGATAAAGGCAGCGATCCGCCTGGCGACCTGCTCGACGCGATCGGCCTCCGGCCGGTTGGCGAAGGCGCGGAAGGCGAGCGCCGGGTCGGTTTCGACCTCGCCCTTGAACGAGATCGCGCCGGCAAGGATACGGCCGTCGAGCTCGGGCAGCACGACATGCATGGCGAGATCGGCGGGCGCCAGGCCGCGCTGATTCTTTTCCCAGACCTCGCGTCTCGTTGTGGCGACGATGACCTGGAACACCGGCACGCCGGCGCGGTCGAACAGAGTCTCGATGCCGGGCTCCGCGCCGGAGGCGAAGGCGGTGGCGGTGACGATGGCGGCGGGATTCAGCGAGGCGATCGCGTTTTCGACGAAGGCGAGAGACGCCGGATCCTTGAGGCTGGAAACGAAGATCGGCACCGGGGCCATGCCTTGCTGCTTCAACGCTTCCGCCAGAGCGTCGATCGGCGCTACGTCTGCCGCGAGCAGCATCGAGCGGTAGAAGAGGATGGGGACGACTGCGAAATTGTCGACGCCGAGTTCCGTCACACCCCCCTCTGTCCTGCCGGACATCTCCCCCGCAAGGGGGGAGATTGCTCTGTGGTCGACGGTTTCGCCAACTGTAGATGTTTCAGCTAGCTCGATATTTGACGAAGCAGAGATAGAGCCGGCTTGGGTGACGGCTGATCTCCCCCCTTGCGGGGGAGATGTCCGGCAGGACAGAGGGGGGTGCGAAGGAATGCCGACCCTTGAAACGTTCGACTTCTCGACGACACCAACTCCCGGCTCATAATACCCCGCCTTCGGCACACTGACCGCATCAACCACGGCCGCCTCAGCCCCCGCAAGCTTTGCCAGCCTTTGCACCAGCGCCGCCATATTGGCCGGCCCGCCTTCGCGGAAATAGCCGAGCAGCGCGTCGAGCTCGGCACGCGGCAGCGTCGAGCCTTCGATCAGCCGCTGGTCCTCGTCATGGCTTTCGCCGGGCAGCAGCGCCAGCTTGATGCCGCGCTCGCGCGCGACCGCGGCGAGCTGGTCGCAGCCATAGCGCCACCACTCATAGCCGCCGAGGATGCGCACCAGGACGACCTTGGCGTGGCGGGCGACGCTGTCGATCCAAAGATCCACCGACATCGGGTGGCGAAGGTCGCGCAGCGCCGCAAGCCGCATCGCGGGCAGCCGCGCGGCATCGGCCTTCCAGGCGGCGGCCAGACCGGCGAGGTCGCTGTCGGTGAAGGACAGGGCCACCACATCCGCAGGCGTCTGCCTGAGGTCGACCGGCTCGGCGAGATCGTCGAGCGAAGCGGATGTCGTGGTGAGGATATGCATCGCTTTTTGGTCTTTGCCTCAGCCGGCGAGGATACGCTCGATCGCCGGGCGGTTCAGCCCCTTGAGGCCGATGACGACGAGCCGCGAACGGCGGTCGTCCTCGGCCGTCCAGGCGCGGTCGTAATAATGATTGACGCGCGGGCCGACAGCCTGGAGCAGGAGCCGCATCGGCTTGCCGCCGACCTCGACGAAGCCTTTGACGCGCAGCACGTTTTCCTGCTCGGCGGCAAGGGCGACGCGCTCGGCCAGCTCATCGGGGTTGGCGACCGAAGGGATGTCGATGACGAAGGAATCGAAATCGTCGTGCTCATGGTCGAGCTCGTCGTCGTGATGGGTCTTGCGGTTCTCGATGTCGTCCTCGACGGCGAGGCCGAGACCGAGCAGCACCGACGGGTCGACCTTGCCTTGCGCGGTCGGAACGATCTTCACGGCGCGCGCGACGTGCTTGCCGATGACGGCGTTGGCGCGCTGCGATCCGGCCGCATCCATCAGGTCGCTCTTCGACAGGATGATCAGGTCGGCGCAGGCAATCTGGTCCTCGAATACCTCTTCGACCGGATCGTCATGGTCGAGCGTCACGTCCGCGGCGCGCTGGGCCTGCAGGGCATCCATGTCGGAAGCGACGCGGCCGTCGGCCAGCGCCGGACCATCAACCACGGCGACGACCCCGTCGACCGTGACGCGGCTCTTGACCGTCGGCCACTGGAAGGCCTGGACCAGCGGCTTCGGCAGAGCGAGGCCGGAGGTTTCGATCAGGATGTGGTCAACCTTGGGATTGAGCGACAGGATCTGGTCGAGCGCCGGCACGAAATCGTCGGCCACGGTGCAGCAGATGCAGCCATTGGCGAGCTCGACGATGTTTTCCTCCGGGCATGTGTCGACGCCGCAGCCTTTCAGGATATCGCCGTCGATGCCGACATCACCGAACTCGTTGACGATGATCGCCAGCCGCTTGCCCTTGGCGTTCTCGAGCAGGTTGCGAATCAGCGTCGTCTTGCCGGCGCCGAGGAAGCCGGTGACGACGGTACAGGGAACACGGGAAACGGAAGCGTTCATGGTCAGTCCTTCAGCATGTCGAGGGGAGGGATGCGGGCAACCAGGCCGCGCTTGAGAGAATCGGGCCGGCCGCGCCAGGGGATCAGGCCGTCGGTCGAGATGGCGAAGAGCTTTGCGCCGGCGATGAGGTCGGCGCCGCTGGTCGCGGTCAGATCGCCGAAGACATAGCTCCAGCAGCCGTCGCGCAGCAGCGCGGCGCTCAGCCGGCGCTTGCAATTGCCGAGGCATTCGACGGTGCGGATGCGGACGTTTTCACCGGAGGCGGCACGGCGCGTGTCTTCAGCCAGCAGCGCGCCGGCACGCGGATGGGCGTCCGAGCCGGTTTCGTCGCGGCAGGAGGAGCAGACGATGACGGTCACGCCGGCCAGCGCGTCGGGCTCGGACGAAATATCCGCACTATTTGCCGGGAAACTGCCGTTGCGATCCAAAACCAGGCTCCTTGCCCGGAAAACCCGCCGGGCATTCGGATACTTAAAGTCTCAGACGGCAGGTCTCCTGGCTCGCGAGTCGTCGCCTTGAAGGCCGCCTTCCCGGGAACATCCCAGTGGTTTTCGGCCGGGGCTCGTCGCTTACAGTTGCGGGGACAGCCGCGGATTTGGGCGTTGGCCCGCACCGCATTCCCTCTTGGCTCCTCCCTTTGCCGGGAGAAGACCGTCTGGGTCAGGATTTAGGCTTACGGCCGGGTGCCTGTCAACGCACGGCTACGACACCGCGATGTCGGCCAGCGCCGGCCCGAGGTCGCCGGCCGGCGTCACTTCGATCGCCTCCAGGCCGAGCCATGCCTGCATCTGCTTCAATTCGTCGAAGAGTTGGGCCGCCGTTTCGGCGGGAGCACCGGTTTCGGCATAGGCAGCATGGACGCGCAGCACGCTCGCCGGCCGATCGGCTCGCAGATCGACACGGGCGACGATGCGGTCGCCAAGCAGGAAGGGCAGCACGTAGTAGCCGTATTGGCGCTTTTCGGCCGGCGTGTAGAGCTCGATGCGGTAGCGGAAGCCGAAGAGTTTTTCCGTCCGGGTGCGCTCGAAGACGACGGGATCGAAGGGGGCGAGCAGGGCGCGGGCCTCTATTCGGCGTGGAAAGCGGGCGTCCTTGTGGAGATAGGCGGTCTTGTCCCAGCTCTCGACCTTCACAGGCAGCAGTTCGCCCGCTTCGACCAGTTCCTCGATGCGGTCTTTCGTATCGCCCGGCGCGAGACGAAAATAGTCGCGAAGGTCGCCATAGGTGGCGATGCCATGGGCGCGGGCCGAGATGCGCAGCAATTCGCGATGCGCGTCCTCGACCGAGGGCACCGGCAGGTCGAGCACGGCCTGCGGCAAAACGCGCTCGGGCAGGTCGTAATAGCGTTCGAAGCCGCGCCGGTAGGCAGTGGTGATGCGTCCGGCCCAGAACAGCCATTCGAAAGCGTGCTTGGCCTCGCTCCAGCCCCACCAGCCGCCATTGCCCTTGTGGCCTTCGATGTCGGACGCGGCGATCGGGCCGCGTTCGGCGACCTGCGCATAGATCTCGTCGATCATCGCCTTGCGCTCCCGGCCCCATTTCGCCAGGCCGAGATACATCTCGTCGCCCTGCTCGGCGCGCAGCATGCGCCAGCGCATCAAAGGGTAGGTTTCGACAGGCAGGAACGACGCCTCATGCGCCCAATACTCAAAGACCGCGCGCTTGCGGGTGACCGCGGCGTTGTCGAGCAGCGCAAGCGGGTAGGGGCCGAGGCGAGAATAGAGCGGCATATAATGAGCGCGCACCACAGCGCTGACGGAATCGATCTGCAACAGGCCGGTTCGTGAAAGCACGCGCGCAAGGTGGCGGCGATCCGGAACGCCGCCGGGCCTAGGGTCGTTGAACCCCTGTGCTCCGAGCGCAATGCGCCTCGCCATGGCCAGCGAAATCTTGTCCTTCATCGAGGCGCCTTGCCCTGATCATTTGCCGGATTTTTAGCCGGTGATTCCGGCCATGCTAGCAGGCAAATGGCGGGAGATATGTCAGGAGAGAAAAGTGGAGTAAAAATCGAAGGAAATCAAACAGGAGCGGATCGGACCAGTTTCTTCCGATAAGGCGTCCAGGCCGCGAATTGAACAAGGTTTGACTTGCGTCACCGAAACCGCTGCGCTAACCCTCGCCGCGTTGCAGCATGGGCCTCTTAAAACGGTTCAGCGGTTAAACTGTCACGCTTCCGCATTAGAGTTCGTTGCTGTAATCAAAGTGAACTGCCCGCCTAAGGAAAGCCGCCGCATGAGCGCACTCCTGAGTTCATATCTGCCGATCGTCCTGTTCATCGCCGTGGCGCTGGTCGTCGGCCTTGCGCTGCTCATAGCGCCGTTCCTGGTGGCCTACCGCAATCCCGACCCGGAGAAGCTTTCCGCCTATGAATGCGGCTTCAACTCGTTTGACGACGCCCGTATGAAATTCGACATCCGCTTCTACCTGGTGTCGATTCTGTTCATCATCTTCGATCTCGAGGTCGCCTTCCTGTTCCCGTGGGCGGTCTCCTTCTCCAAGGTCGGCATGCTCGGCTTCTGGTCGATGATGGTGTTCCTGGCGGTGCTGACCATCGGCTTTGCCTATGAATGGAAAAAAGGAGCGCTGGAATGGGATTGAACGACAGTTCAGGCACCCTCGTCGCGCCGAAGCCCAAGGGCATCATCGACCCCAACACCGGCAGGCCGGTGGGGGAGGACGATCCCTTCTTCCTCGAAATCAACAATGAACTGGCCGACAAGGGTTTCCTTGTCACCTCGACCGAAGCGCTGATCACCTGGGCGCGCAGCGGCTCGCTGATGTTCATGACCTTCGGCCTCGCCTGCTGCGCGGTCGAGATGATACACACCTCGATGCCGCGCTATGACTCGGAGCGCTTCGGCGTCGCGCCGCGCGCGTCGCCGCGCCAGTCCGACATCATGATCGTCGCCGGCACGCTGACCAACAAGATGGCCCCGGCGCTGCGCAAGGTCTACGACCAGATGCCGGAGCCGCGCTACGTCATCTCGATGGGCTCCTGCGCCAATGGCGGCGGCTATTATCACTATTCCTATTCGGTGGTGCGCGGCTGCGACCGCGTCGTGCCGGTCGACATCTATGTGCCCGGCTGCCCGCCGAGCGCGGAAGCGCTGCTCTACGGCATTCTCCTTCTGCAGAAGAAGATCCGCCGCACCGGCACGATCGAACGGTGAGCCGATGACCCAGGCGTTGAACGAACTCTCCACCTATCTCGGCGAGAAGCTCTCCGGCCGCATCGGCGAAGCCGTGCTTGCCTATGGCGAACTGACCGTTTCGGTTGAACCGGGCAATCTGATCGAGGTCGCGACCTTCCTGCGCGACGATCCACGCTGCCAGTTCATCTCGATCATCGACGTCTGCGGAGCGGACTACCCGTCGCGCGCCAGGCGCTTCGACGTCGTCTATCACCTATTGTCGCCGAAGCAGAATGTGCGCATCCGGCTCAAGGTCCAGGCCGACGAGGAGACGCTGGTGCCGTCGCTGACCGGCGTCTATCCCGGTGCCGACTGGTTCGAGCGCGAGACTTACGACCTTTACGGCGTGCTGTTTTCGGGCCATCCAGACCTGCGCCGCATTCTCACCGACTATGGTTTCGAGGGCCATCCGCTGCGCAAGGATTTCCCGCTGACCGGCTTCGTCGAGGTTCGTTACGACGACGAGGCCAAGCGGGTCATCTACGAGCCGGTCGAGCTCAAGCAGGAATTCCGCAATTTTGATTTTCTTTCTCCTTGGGAAGGGACGGACTACGTCCTGCCCGGAGATGAGAAGGCGAAACAGTGAGTAGGGAAGTAGTGAGTAGTCAGTAGGGAAGGAATTGGGAAAAAAGATCGAATCTTATCGCGACTTGGTGGTGTGGCAATCGGCGATGGTCCTTGCCGAGGATTGTTACCGCGTCACCAAAGGTTTTCCGACAGACGAGATCTATGGAATGACCTCCCAGATGCGCCGCTCGGCGGTATCTATCGCCGCGAATATCGCTGAAGGGTACGGTCGTGAGAATAGAGGTTCTTTCGTTCAATTTCTGCGCATGGCACAGGGTTCGTTGAAGGAACTGGAAACGCACATATTGCTGGCGTGCCGGATCGGTATGCTGGCAAGAGATAACGAGACTGAACTGCTACTGCGGTGCGAAGAGATTGGAAAAATGACGCGATCTCTGATCAGAACCGTGCAGGCCAAGCAGGCGGAATGAAGCAGGCATTGAGATTGATGATCACTACTCACTACTCACTACTGACTCTTCGCCAGAGGCGCCACAATGGCTGAAACCTCCGTCCGCAACTTCAACATCAACTTCGGTCCGCAGCACCCTGCGGCGCATGGCGTTTTGCGGCTGGTGCTGGAACTGGACGGCGAGGTGGTCGACCGCGTCGATCCGCATATCGGGCTGCTTCACCGCGGCACCGAAAAGCTGATCGAGGCCAAGACCTATCTGCAGGCCGTGCCTTATCTGGACCGGCTCGACTATTGCGCGCCGATGAACCAGGAGCATGCCTTCGCTTTGGCCGCCGAGCGGCTGCTCGGCATCGAGGTGCCGAAGCGCGGTCAGTTGATCCGCGTGCTCTATTCCGAGATGGGCCGTATCATGTCGCACATCCTCAATGTGACGACACAGGCGATGGACGTCGGCGCGCTGACCCCGCCGCTGTGGGGCTTCGTCGAGCGCGAAAAGCTGATGGTGTTCTACGAGCGCGCCTCCGGCTCGCGCATGCATGCGGCCTATTTCCGGCCGGGCGGCGTGCACCAGGACCTGCCGCAGAAGCTGGTTGAGGATATCGGCAAGTGGATCGATCCGTTCCTGAAGTCGATCGACGATCTCGATGCGCTTTTGACCGGCAACCGCATCTTCAAGCAGCGCAATGTCGATATCGGCATCGTGTCGCTGGCCGACGCCTGGGCCTGGGGCTTTTCGGGCGTGATGGTGCGCGGCTCAGGCGCCGCCTGGGACCTGCGCAAGTCGCAGCCCTATGAATGCTATTCCGAGATGGATTTCGACATCCCGATCGGCAAGAACGGCGATTGCTACGACCGTTACCTGGTGCGCATGGAAGAGATGCGCCAGTCGGCCAGGATCATGCGCCAGTGCGTCGATCTCCTGCTCGGCAAGGAAAGCGCCGGCCCGGTGTCTAACCTCGACGGCAAGGTGGTGCCGCCCAAGCGCCAGGCGATGAAGCGATCGATGGAAGCGCTCATCCATCACTTCAAGCTCTACACCGAGGGCTATCGCGTGCCGGCCGGCGAGGTGTATGCGGCCGTCGAGGCGCCGAAGGGCGAGTTCGGCGTCTACATGGTTTCCGACGGCACCAACAAGCCCTATCGCTGCAAGCTGCGCGCGCCCGGTTTCGCGCATCTGCAGGCCATGGACTTCCTGTGCCGCGGCCACATGCTGGCCGACGTCACCGCCGTGCTTGGCTCCCTCGACATCGTGTTTGGTGAGGTCGATCGCTAAATGTCAGTCCGCCGTCTCGCAGATGCCAGTGTCCAGCCAGCCTCCTTTGCCTTCAACAAGGCGAACGCGGCGGCGGCGCAGCAGTGGATCGCCAAATACCCGAAGGGGCGCGAACAGTCGGCTATCATCCCGTTGCTGATGATCGCGCAGGAGCAGGAAGGCTGGGTCACCAAGGCGGCGATCGAGACGATCTCCGACATGCTCGGCATGCCGCGCATCCGCGGCCTCGAAGTCGCGACCTTCTACACGCAGTACCAGCTCAATCCGGTCGGCACCCGCGCCCATATCCAGGTCTGCGGCACCACGCCCTGCATGCTGCGCGGCTCGGAAGCGCTGATGGATGTGTGCCGGTCAAAAATCCATCACGACCAGTTCCACACCAACGACAAGGGCACGCTGTCGTGGGAGGAGGTCGAATGCCTCGGCGCCTGCGTCAACGCGCCGATGGTCATGATCTTCAAGGACACGTTCGAGGACCTGACGCCCGAGCGGCTGGCCGAAATCATCGATCTCTACGATGCCGGCAAGGGCGCCGAGGTCAAGCCTGGCCCGCAGAACGGCCGCCACGGCTCCGAGCCGGCCGGTGGCTTGAAGACGCTGACCAGCGAAAAGGCAATCCTGAAATCGACGCGTGACAAGGAAGCCAGGGCGGCGGCGAAAGCCGCCAAGGATGCCGCCGCGGCAGCGCCGGCTGCCGCTCCTGCCGCCGTCGTCTCGCAGGCGGCACCTGCCGCAGCCCCGGCATCGGCTGCGCCAGCAGCTTCGGCGCCGGCCGCCTCAGGCCCGGTTGCGCCGTCAAAATCCAGCAAGCCGAAGACCCATGCGGCTGAAACCAGCCCGGCGCTCAACACGCCATCGCCGGTCAAGGTCGCCCCGGCCACCGAGAACGGCGCCAGCGTCAGGGCGCCGCGCCATTCGGCCGCCAACGCCAACCAGGCCGATCCGGAAGTCGAAGCGGTTTCCAAGCCACGCAGCGGGCCGAAAACAAAGGCCGAACCGGCCTCCGCTTTCAAGGCGCCGGAAACCAAGCAACCTGTCGCCAAGACGGCGAAACCTTCGCTCGACGACAAGAACCGGCCCGCCGGCATCGAGCGCCCGGCAACGGTCGACGATCTCAAGCTGATCTCCGGCGTCGGCCCGAAGATCGAAGGCACCCTGCATTCGTTGGGCATCTACACCTTCGTGCAGGTCGCCTCCTGGAAGAAGGCCGAGCGCGAATGGGTCGACGGCTATCTCAGCTTCCACGGCCGCATCGATCGCGACGACTGGGTGAAACAGGCCAAGGCGCTCGCCAAGGGCGGCGTCGCCGAATACATCCGCGTCTTCGGCAAGAAGCCGGTCTGAGGGACGAAAAATGCTTCAGGACAAAGACCGCATCTTCACCAACATCTACGGCCTCTTCGACACGTCGCTGGCTGGCGCGCAGTCGCGCGGCATCTGGGACGATACGCCCGGCCTCATCGCCAAGGGGCGCGATTGGATCGTCAACGAGATGAAGGCGTCCGGCCTGCGCGGCCGTGGCGGCGCCGGCTTCCCGACCGGATTGAAATGGTCGTTCATGCCGAAGCAGAGCGACGGCCGGCCAAGCTATCTCGTCATCAACGCCGATGAATCCGAGCCCGGCACCTGCAAGGACCGCGATATCCTGCGCAACGATCCGCACACGCTGGTCGAGGGCGCGCTGGTCGCCGGCTTCGCCATGGGCGCGATCGCCGCCTACATCTATGTGCGCGGCGAGTTCATCCGCGAGCGCGAGGCGCTGCAGCGCGCCATCGACGAGGCTTACGCGGCCAAGCTGATCGGCAAGAACAACACGTCCGGCTACGACTTCGAAGTCTACATGCATCACGGCGCCGGCGCCTATATCTGCGGCGAGGAGACCGCGCTGCTCGAAAGCCTGGAAGGCAAGAAGGGCCAGCCGAGGCTGAAGCCGCCATTCCCGGCCAATGTCGGCCTCTATGGCTGCCCGACCACCGTCAACAACGTCGAGTCGATCGCGGTGGCGCCGACCATCCTGCGCCGCGGCGCCGCCTGGTTCTCGTCCTTCGGCCGCCCGAACAATGCCGGCACCAAGCTGTTCTGCGTGTCGGGCCATGTCAACAATCCGTGCACTTTCGAAGAGACGATGTCGATCCCGTTCCGCGAGTTGATCGAGGAACATTGCGGTGGCATCCGCGGCGGCTGGGACAATCTGCTCGCGGTCATCCCGGGCGGCGCTTCGGTGCCGCTGGTGCCGGCCGAGCAGATCATGGACGCGCCGATGGATTTCGATGCGCTGCGCGACCTCAAATCCGGCCTCGGCACGGCGGCTGTCATCGTCATGGACAAGTCGACGGATATCGTGAAGGCGATCGCCAGGCTTTCCTACTTCTACAAGCATGAGAGCTGCGGCCAGTGCACGCCGTGCCGCGAAGGCACCGGCTGGATGTGGCGGGTGATGGAGCGTCTGGTGCGCGGCGAGGCTCAGAAGCGCGAGATCGACATGCTGCTCGACGTTACCAAGCAGGTCGAGGGTCACACGATCTGCGCGCTGGGCGACGCGGCCGCCTGGCCGATCCAGGGCCTGATGCGGCATTTCCGCGGCGAGGTGGAACGCCGCATCGACGAGTTTTCGCGCAACGCGCACCGGGCCGAGCCGGTGATGGTCGCGGCGGAATAAGACTTCGAAATACGGGCTTGGCCCGAAGACTGAAAAACTGGGGCGGGCACACGAAGAAACGACCAGGAGATTTCTATGGCGCCGTATTCGATACCCTACCCGTTCATGCCTGATTTGGACCAACTCGAGAAGATGAACCAGGACCTGACCAAGATGATGCCGAAGGAGATGGCCAGCGCCGTCAACCTTCTGGCGCATCCGGTCGCGGGTGCCGCGGCGATGTCGGCGCTCAGCATCGGTCTCGCGAACCATGCCGTCGGCATGTGGATGGGCGCCTTCACCGGCGCGCTGGAAGCTTCGCAGCGCATGTTCCAGCCGTTCCTCGACGATCTCGAGGCGCAGAGCGAAGCGGCCGCCAACGCGTCCAAGGCGCGCAAGGCGACCGAGACGCTGATCGCCAAGGCGCAGACCTTCGCCAAGGATGTGACCGACATCGCGGCGAACGCGACCGAGAAGGCGCTCGACGCGACCGGGGCCGATATTGTCGCCCAACCGGCCGCGGCCGGGCTGATGCCCGAGGATTTCAGGCAGCCGAAGGCCGTCGACAAGCCGGCGAAGCCTTCGGACCTGAAGGCGATTTCGGGCATCGGACCGAAGCTGGAGAAGGTGCTCAACGGTCTCGGCATCTGGACCTATGGCCAGATCGCCGCCTGGACGTCGGAAGAGATCGCCTGGGTGGAAGATTATCTGTCGCTCGCCGGCCGCATCGGCCGCGACGACTGGACTGCGCAAGCGGCGGCGCTCGCGGCCAAGTGAATTGAAATACCGGGTGCGGCTCAAGCCGCGCCCGGAAAGATAGATTGCGGACATCCGCAGGGATTTGAGGCGAATGGCAAAGCTAAAGGTCGACGGGAAAGAGATCACGGTACCCGACCATTACACGCTGCTGCAGGCGGCCGAGGACGCCGGCGCGGAAGTGCCGCGCTTCTGCTTCCACGAGCGGCTGTCGATCGCCGGCAATTGCCGCATGTGCCTGATCGAGGTGAAGGGCGGTCCGCCCAAGCCGCAGGCGTCCTGCGCCATGGGCGTGCGCGACCTGCGTCCCGGCCCGAATGGCGAGCCGCCGGAAATCTTCACCAACACGCCGATGGTCAAGAAGGCCCGCGAAGGCGTGATGGAATTCCTGCTGATCAACCATCCGCTCGATTGCCCGATCTGCGACCAGGGCGGCGAGTGCGACCTGCAGGACCAGGCGATGGCGTTCGGCGTCGATTCCTCGCGCTATCACGAGAACAAGCGCGCGGTCGAAGACAAGTATATCGGCCCGCTGGTCAAGACGGTGATGAACCGTTGCATCCATTGCACGCGCTGCGTCCGCTTCACCACCGAGGTCGCAGGCATTTCCGAGCTCGGACTGATCGGCCGCGGCGAGGATGCCGAGATCACCACCTATCTCGAACAGGCGATGACCTCCGAGCTGCAGGGCAATGTCATCGACCTTTGCCCGGTCGGCGCGCTGACCTCAAAGCCGTTCGCGTTCCAGGCGCGGCCGTGGGAACTGACCAAGACGGAATCGATTGACGTCATGGATGCCGTCGGCTCGGCGATCCGCGTCGACTCCAGAGGGCGCGAGGTGATGCGCATCCTGCCGCGCGTCAACGAGGCGGTGAACGAGGAGTGGATTTCCGACAAGACCCGCTTCATCTGGGACGGCCTGCGCACGCAGCGCCTCGACCGCCCCTATGTGCGCAAGAACGGCAAGCTGGCGCCGGCAAGCTGGGCGGAAGCCTTCGCCGCCATCAAGGACGAAGTGGGCAAGGCGGCGCCCGAGCGGGTCGGCGCGATCGCCGGCGACCTCGCGGCGGTCGAGGAAATCTACGCGCTCAAGCTTTTGATGGCGGCGCTCGGCTCGAAGAACATCGACTGCCGCCAGGATGGTGCCGCGCTCGATCCGTCGCTCGGCCGCGCCAGCTACATCTTCAATCCGACCATAGAAGGCATCGAGCAGGCCGACGCGGTGCTGATCATCGGCGCCAATCCGCGCTTCGAGGCCTCGGTGCTCAACGCCCGCATCCGCAAGCGCTGGCGCGTCGGCAACCTGCCGGTCGGCGTCATCGGCGAGATCGGCGACACCCGCTACGACTATGAGCTGATCGGCGCCGGCCCCGAATCCCTGAAGGGCCTGGCCGACGGCAACGGCAAATTCTTCGAGGTGCTGAGCAAGGCCACGCATCCGCTGATCATCGTCGGCCAGGGCGCGCTGGCGCGCGCCGACGGCGCCGCTGTGCTCGGCCAGGCGGCAAAGCTCGCGGCCGCCGTCAACGCGGTCACCGCCGACTGGAACGGCTTTGCGGTGCTGCACAACGCCGCGGCAAGAGTCGGCGGCCTCGATGTCGGCTTCGTGCCGGGCGAGGGCGGCAAGGATGTCGCCGGCATGCTGGGCGATACCGATGTGCTGTTCCTGCTCGGCGCCGACGAGATCGACATGGCCAGGACCGGCGGCGCCTTCGTCGTCTATATCGGCACGCATGGCGATGCCGGCGCGCACCGCGCCAATGTCATCCTGCCGGCCGCCGCCTACACCGAGAAGTCCGGCACCTATGTCAACACGGAAGGCCGCGTGCAGCAGACCAATCGCGCCGGCTTCGCCCCTGGCGAGGCGCGCGAGGACTGGGCGATCCTGCGGGCGCTCTCCGACGTGCTCGGCAAGAAGCTGCCCTTCGATTCGCTGGCGCAGCTGCGCGCCAAGCTCTATGGCGAGTTCCCGCATCTCGCCCGCATCGACCAGGTGCAAGCGGGCAGCGGCGACGACATCGCCAAGGTGGCGAAGCTCGGCGGCCGGCTTAACAAGGGCACCTTCACCTCGCCGGTGAAGGATTTTTATCTCACCAACCCGATCGCGCGAGCGTCGGCCGTGATGGCCGAATGCTCGGCGCTGGCCAAGAGCGGCTTCAAGCAGGCGGCGGAATAAGCATGGACACTTTCTTCTTCCTCTATGTGGCGCCGGCGCTCTGGATTCTGGGCGAGTCGATGCTCCTCATCGCCGTGCTTCTGATCGGCGTCGCCTATCTGCTTTATGCCGACCGCAAGATCTGGGCGGCGGTGCAATTGCGGCGTGGGCCGAACGTCGTCGGTCCATGGGGAACGCTGCAGGCCTTTGCCGACCTTCTGAAATTCGTCTTCAAGGAGCCGGTGATCCCGTCGGGCGCCAACAAGGGCGTGTTCCTCCTGGCGCCGCTGGTGTCGGCGGTGCTGGCGATCTCGGCCTGGGCGGTCATTCCGGTCAACGAGGGATGGGCGATCGCCAACATCAATGTCGGCATCCTCTATGTCTTCGCCATCTCCTCGCTCGAGGTCTACGGCGTGATCATGGGCGGCTGGGCCTCGAACTCCAAATACCCGTTCCTCGGCGCGCTGCGCTCGGCCGCGCAGATGGTGTCCTACGAAGTCTCGATCGGCTTCGTCATCGTCACCGTGCTGCTCTGTGTCGGCTCGCTCAACCTCTCCGACATCGTCATGTCGCAGCAGGACGGTCTCGGCACCAAGCTCGGCCTGCCCAACACCTTCCTCGACTGGCACTGGCTGTCGCTGCTGCCGATGTTCGTGGTGTTCTTCATCTCTGCGCTGGCCGAGACCAACCGCCCGCCCTTCGATCTTGTGGAGGCGGAATCGGAACTCGTCGCCGGCCACATGGTCGAATATTCGTCGACGCCGTTCCTGCTCTTCTTCCTCGGCGAGTATGTCGCCGTCGTCCTGATGTGCGCGCTGGCGACCATCCTGTTCCTCGGCGGCTGGCTGCCCCCGTTCAACTTCGCGCCCTTCACCTGGGTACCGGGCGTTATCTGGTTCGTGCTGAAGATCTGCCTGATGTTCTTCATGTTCTCGATGGTGAAGGCTTTCGTGCCGCGCTACCGCTACGACCAGCTGATGCGGCTGGGCTGGAAAGTATTCCTGCCGATCTCGCTGTTCATGGTCGTGGCCACCGCGGCCTTCCTCAAGATCACAGGGTTTGCGTGATGTCCGCTCTGGCCCAGGCCGCAAAGTCGCTGCTGCTGAAGGATTTCGTCAGCGCCTTCTTCCTTTCGATGCACCAGTTCTTCGCGCCGAAGGAAACGATCAACTATCCGCATGAGAAGGGGCCGACCAGCCCGCGCTTCCGTGGCGAGCATGCGCTGCGCCGTTACCCGAACGGCGAGGAACGCTGCATCGCCTGCAAGCTCTGCGAAGCGATCTGCCCGGCGCAGGCCATCACCATCGAAGCCGGGCCGCGCCGCAATGACGGCACGCGCCGCACCGTGCGCTACGACATCGACATGGTGAAATGCATCTATTGCGGCTTCTGCCAGGAAGCCTGCCCCGTCGACGCCATCGTCGAGGGGCCGAATTTCGAATTCGCGACCGAGACGCGCGAGGAGCTTTACTACAACAAGGAAAAGCTGCTGGCGAACGGCGATCGCTGGGAGCGGGAGCTGGCGCGCAACATCGCGCTCGACTCGCCCTATCGCTGACATTTGACGCATGGACGGGGCGAGGGGCCTCGTCTAAGGAACACGCGGCTTCGGTACCGGAGGCGGAACGAAGCCACAGACAATGGAGAGGGCGAATGTCCAATCCGACAGGAACCCGGGGGAACCCATGCTGAGTGGATTAGAGGCGGCCTTTTTCTACCTCTTCGCCTTTATCGCCGTGGCGTCGGCCTTCATGGTCATTTCGTCGCGCAACCCCGTGCATTCCGTGCTGTTCCTGATCCTCACCTTCTTCAACGCCGCCGGCCTGTTCATGCTGACCGGCGCCGAGTTCCTGGCGATGATCCTGCTCGTCGTCTATGTCGGCGCGGTGATGGTGCTGTTCCTGTTCGTCGTCATGATGCTCGACGTCGACTTCGCCGAGATGAAGCAGGGCGCGCTGCAATACGCGCCGATCGGCGCGCTGGTCGGGCTGATCCTGGCGGCGGAACTGATCATAGTGCTCGGCGGCTACACATTCGCGCCGCAGCTTGCCTCGACCGTCGCCAAGGCAACGCCGGATCTCGCCACGCGCTCCAACACGGCGGCGCTCGGCGACATCCTCTATACGGACTACCTCTATTATTTCCAGATTTCCGGCCTGGTGCTGCTGGTCGCCATGATCGGCGCCATCGTCTTGACGCTGCGCCACAAGGAAGGCGTCAAGCGGCAGTCGATCGCCGCGCAGGTCGGCCGCACGCCTGCGACGGGCATGGAAATCCGCAAGGTCAAATCGGGCGAGGGCATCTGAGATGGTCGTCGGCATTGCACATTATCTGACCGTATCGGCGATCCTGTTCACGCTCGGCGTGTTCGGCATCTTCCTGAACCGCCGCAACATCATCGTCATCCTGATGTCGATCGAGCTCATCCTGCTTGCGGTCAACATCAACTTCGTCGCTTTCTCGGCGGCGCTGCATGACCTCGTCGGACAGGTCTTTGCCCTGTTCGTGCTGACGGTCGCGGCGGCCGAGGCCGCGATCGGTCTTGCCATTCTTGTCGTCTTCTTCCGCAACCGCGGCTCGATCGCGGTCGAAGACGTGAGCGCGATGAAGGGTTGACGGGAACCACCATGTATCAGGCTATCGTCTTCCTTCCGCTGCTTGGCTTCCTGATTGTCGGCCTGTTCGGCAATTCGCTTGGCGCCAAGGCTTCCGAATACATCACCTCCGGCTTCCTGGTGATCGCGGCTGTGCTGTCGTGGATCGCCTTCTTCAGCGTCGGCTTCGGCCATGGCGAGGTGTTCACCGTGCCGGTGCTGCGCTGGATCCAGTCGGGCGGCATCGACGCGTCGTGGGCGCTCAGGATCGATACGCTGACGGTGGTGATGCTGGTCGTCGTCAACACGGTGTCGGCGCTGGTTCACATCTATTCGATCGGCTACATGCACCACGATCCGAACCGTCCGCGCTTCTTTGCCTATCTGTCGCTGTTCACCTTCGCGATGCTGATGCTGGTGACGGCCGATAACCTCATCCAGATGTTCTTCGGCTGGGAGGGCGTCGGTCTCGCCTCCTATCTCTTGATCGGCTTCTGGTACAAGAAGCCGTCGGCCAATGCGGCGGCGATCAAGGCTTTCGTCGTCAACCGCGTCGGCGACTTCGGCTTCGCGCTCGGCATTTTCGGCGTCTTCGTGCTGTTCGGCTCGGTCAATCTCGGCACCATCTTCGCCAATGCGGCCTCCTTCCTGCCGGCCGAAGGCGCGCCGGCGGGCGCTGCCGTGCTCACTTTCCTCGGCCACGCGCTCGACAAGCAGTCGGCGCTGACCGTGGTCTGCCTGCTGCTCTTCATGGGCGCCATGGGCAAGTCGGCGCAGGTGCCGCTGCACACCTGGCTGCCGGACGCCATGGAAGGCCCGACGCCGGTCTCCGCGCTCATCCACGCGGCGACCATGGTGACCGCCGGCGTGTTCATGCTGGCAAGGCTCTCGCCGCTGTTCGAGCTGTCGCATACGGCGCTGACCGTTGTCACCTTCGTCGGCGCCTTCACCGCCTTCTTCGCGGCGACGGTCGGCCTGGTCCAGAACGACATCAAGCGCGTCATAGCCTATTCGACCTGCTCGCAGCTCGGCTATATGTTTGTGGCGCTCGGCGTCGGCGCTTATGGCGCGGCGATCTTCCACCTGTTCACGCACGCGTTCTTCAAGGCGCTGCTGTTCCTCGGCTCCGGCTCGGTCATCCACGCTGTCTCCGATGAGCAGGACATGCGCAAGATGGGCGGCCTTCGCAATCTGATCCCGAAGACTTACTGGATGATGGTCATCGGCACGCTGGCGCTGACCGGCGTCGGCATTCCGGCGACGGTGATCGGCACCGCCGGCTTCTTCTCCAAGGACGCCATCATCGAAACCTCCTTCGCCAGCCACAATGCGGTCGCCGGCTTCGCCTTTATCCTGCTGGTGGTCGCCGCCTGCTTCACCAGCTTCTACTCCTGGCGCTTAATCTTCATGACCTTCCACGGCGAGCCGCGCGCCAGCCACGAGGTCATGCACCATGTCCATGAATCGCCGCCTGTGATGCTGGTGCCGCTCTATGTGCTGGCCGCCGGCGCGCTGTTCGCGGGTATCATCTTCCACGGCGCTTTCATCGGCGAAGGCTATGGCGAGTTCTGGAAGGCGTCGTTGTTCACGCTGCCGGACAACCACATCCTGCACGAGATCCACGAATTGCCGTTGTGGGTGGAATTGGCGCCGTTCGTCGCCATGGTGATCGGCCTGCTGGTCGCCTGGCAGTTCTATATCCGCAAGCCGGAGGCGCCGAAGGAACTGGCGGCTAACCATCGCGGCCTTTACGCCTTCCTGCTCAACAAGTGGTATTTCGACGAGCTCTACGACTTCCTGTTCGTGCAGCCGGCCAAGCGCCTCGGCCGCTTCCTGTGGAAGACCGGTGACGGCACGATCATCGACGGTCTCGGCCCGGACGGCATCTCGGCGCGTGTCGTCGACGTCACCAACCGGGTCGTCAAGCTGCAGACCGGCTACCTCTATCACTACGCCTTCGCCATGCTGATCGGCGTGGCCGCTCTCGTCACCTGGATGATGCTCTGATGACCGACTGGCCAATCCTCTCGCTGGTCACCTTCCTGCCGCTGGTTGGTGTTCTGCTCATCCTGTTCATCGACGATGACAATGAGAACGCGCGCCGCAACATCCGCGCCATCGCCTTCATCACGACGGCGTTCACCTTCGTCATCTCGCTGTTCATCTGGACGGGCTTCGACAATTCGCAGGCCGGCTTCCAGTTCGTCGAGAAGCACGCCTGGCTGGATTCGGGCATCTCCTACCACATGGGCGTCGACGGCATTTCGATGCTGTTCGTCATCCTGACCACCTTCCTGATGCCGTTCTGCATCCTGGCCTCCTGGGAAGCGATCGAGAAGCGGGTCAAGGCCTATATGATCGCCTTCCTGATCCTCGAGACGCTGATGATCGGCGTGTTCTGCGCGCTCGACATCGTCTTGTTCTACGTCTTCTTCGAGGCCGGCCTGATCCCGATGTTCATCATCATCGGCGTCTGGGGCGGCAAGCGCCGTGTCTATGCCTCGTTCAAGTTCTTCCTCTATACGCTCGCCGGCTCGGTGCTGATGCTGCTCGCCATCATGGCGATGTTCTTCCAGTCGGGCACCACCGATATCCCGACGCTTTTGACGCATAATTTCCCGGCCAGCATGCAGACCTGGCTGTGGCTCGCCTTCTTCGCCTCCTTCGCGGTGAAGATGCCGATGTGGCCGGTGCACACCTGGCTGCCCGACGCCCACGTCGAGGCGCCGACCGCCGGTTCGGTCATCCTGGCCGGCATCCTCCTGAAGATGGGAGGATACGGCTTCCTGCGCTTCTCGCTGCCGATGTTCCCGGAGGCATCGGCGATGTTCGCGCCGCTGGTGTTCACGCTCTCGGTCGTTGCCATCATCTACACCTCGCTGGTGGCGCTGATGCAGGAGGACATGAAGAAGCTGATCGCCTATTCGTCGGTAGCCCACATGGGCTTCGTCACCATGGGCATCTTCGCGATGAACCAGGAAGGCGTGCAGGGCGCGATCTTCCAGATGCTCAGCCACGGCCTCGTCTCAGGCGCGCTGTTCCTGTGCGTCGGCGTCATCTACGACCGCATGCATACGCGCGAGATCGACGCCTATGGCGGCCTCGTCAACAACATGCCGAAATACGCGACCGTGTTCATGATCTTCACCATGGCCAATGTCGGCCTGCCGGGCACCAGCGGCTTCATCGGCGAATTCCTGACCATGCTCGGCGTGTTCAAGGTCAACACCTGGGTGGCGTTCTTCGCCGCCACCGGCGTCATCCTGTCGGCGGCCTATGCGCTGTGGCTCTATCGCCGGGTGATCTTCGGCGCGCTGACCAAGGACAGCCTGAAGAACCTGCTCGATCTGTCGCCGCGCGAGAAGGCGATCGTCTATCCGCTGGTGGTGCTGGTGATCTTCTTCGGCGTCTACCCGGCGCCGGTGTTCGACGCGACGGCCGCTTCGGTCAAGACGCTCGTCACCAACGTCACCGCATCCATCAATTCCGCGCAGACCGCGGCGGCGAACTGACTGGGGAATAGACCATGACGCCGGACCTTCTCTCCAGCCTTTCGCTCTCGACGCCGGAACTGATCCTGGCCGTCGGCGCGCTGGTGCTCCTGATGATCGGAGCCTATTCGCGCTCCAACAACACCACGACCGTGACCGGCCTGGCCGTGCTCGTGCTGGTGGTGGCCGGCCTGTGGCTCGCTTTCTCCGGCGGACGGGGAGCCGCCTATGGCGGCGCCTTCGTGCAGGATTCCTTCAGCGCCTTCATGAAGATGCTGGCACTGATCGGCTCGGCGGTGACGCTGGTCATGTCGATGCGCTTCGCGCGCCAGGAGCATTTCGACAAGTTCGAATTCCCGGTTCTTATCCTGCTCTGCACGCTCGGCATGATGCTGATGATCTCGGCCAACGGCATGATTGGGCTCTATCTCGGGCTCGAGCTGCAGTCGCTGGCGATCTACGTGCTCGCGGCGATCAACCGCGACAATCTGCGTTCGACCGAGGCGGGCCTGAAATATTTCGTCCTCGGCGCGCTGTCGTCGGGCATGCTGCTCTACGGCATCAGCCTCGTCTACGGCTACACCGGCAACACCGGCTTCCAGGAGATCGCGACGGCGCTCTCCAGCGGCGAGCGCCAGCTCGGTCTCGTCTTCGGCCTGGTGTTCGTGCTCGCCGGCCTTGCCTTCAAGATCTCGGCCGTGCCGTTCCATATGTGGACGCCTGACGTCTACGAAGGCGCACCGACGCCGATCACCGCCTTCCTGGCCGCCGCGCCGAAAATGGCGGCGATGGCGCTGATCGTGCGCGTCACCATGGGCGCCTTCAAGCCGATCGCTTCGGACTGGCAGCAGATCGTCGTCTTCATCTCGATCGCCTCGATGGCGCTCGGCGCCTTCGCGGCCATCGGCCAGACCAACATCAAGCGCCTGATGGCCTATTCCTCGATCGGCCATATGGGCTATGCGCTGGTCGGCCTTGCCGCCAACAGCCAGGCCGGCGTGCGCGGCGTCGCCATCTACATGCTGATCTATCTGGTGATGACGCTCGGCACCTTCGCCTTCATCCTCGCCATGCGGCGCAAGGAGGGCAATGTCGAGCAGATCAGCGATCTCGCCGGCCTGTCCTCGACCAACCCGATCATGGCCACCATTCTCACCATCCTGATGTTCTCGCTGGCCGGTATTCCGCCGCTCGCGGGTTTCTGGGGGAAGTGGTACGTGTTTCTGGCCGCCATCAACGCGCATCTCTACGCGCTGGCGATCATCGGCGTGCTGGCCTCGGTGGTGGGCGCCTACTACTATCTGCGCATCATCAAGATCATGTGGTTCGACGAGCCGGTCGGCGGTTTCGTGCCGATGGCCAGCGAGCTGCGCCTTGTGCTCGGCGTCAGCGGCGCCTTCGTGCTGTTCTATGTGCTGATCGGCGGGCCGATCGGCAATTATGCCGAAGCCGCCGCCAAGACCTTCTTCTGACGGTATGGCATTTCGACTGGCTCCAACCGCGGCGTCGGAGGGGTTCCGGCTCGAAGCGCATGACAGCGTCGGCTCGACCAACGCGCTGGCGCTGGAACACGCGCGCGCCGGCGATCCCGGCAAGCTCTGGGTCGTTTCGAAGAAGCAGGAAAGCGGCCGCGGACGCCGTGGCCGTGTCTGGGCCACGCCCGAAGGCAATCTTGCGGCGACACTGCTTCTGGTTCCGGGCGGCGAGCTGCGGCTTGCCGCGACGCTCGGCTTCGTCGCGGGGCTGGCGCTGGCCGACGCGCTCGACGCCGTCGTGCCGAAGGGCCGGATCGCCGTCGCCTTGGATGGCGCGAGCCAGGGGCGCAACCGCTTCGAGCTGAAATGGCCGAACGACGTGCTGGCCTCGGGCGCCAAGCTTGCCGGCATATTGCTGGAATCGACGATGCTGGAAGGCGGCCGCTTCGCGGTTGCGGTCGGCATCGGC
This sequence comes from Mesorhizobium sp. B2-8-3, assembly GCF_006440815.1. Lineage (NCBI taxonomy): Bacteria > Pseudomonadati > Pseudomonadota > Alphaproteobacteria > Hyphomicrobiales > Phyllobacteriaceae > Mesorhizobium > Mesorhizobium sp. B2-8-3. The sequence continues at coordinate 19,412 of NZ_VFTW01000022.1, read as the reverse complement.
GTCAATGTCGTGACCTACCCGGAAGATTTGCCTTATCCGGCGACGTCGCTGCAGGCATTGGGTGCGCAGTGCGACGCCGAAACCCTGTTCCTGGCGCTTTCGGATGCCTGGAGCGAGAATGCCCGGATGTGGGATGACGGGCGTGGGCTCGATGCCATCAGAAAGCGCTGGCTTGGCCGGGCAGCGGGGCTCGGCGGCGAGGTTGCTGTCAGAATTGACGGCAATGTGGTGCGCGGCGTCTTCGAGACCATTGACGAGGACTGCCGTTTCGTGATCCGCGACGATGAGGGATCGGTTTTGACGATCGCGGCCGGCGACGTGCATTTCGGCGCCGTCGCCTCGGCCCGGGTATAATTTTGTTTTTGCGCAATTCCGGACGAAAAACCGTGACACGCTTTTCCCGGAATTGCGCCAACGGCTTGGCCAAGGCGGCCAGGAAGGAAAGAATTCATGGCGAATAAGGAAAACGCCGAGCTCGTTTTCGCGCCGCTGGGCGGCGTTGGCGAGATCGGCATGAACTTCGCCCTTTACGGCTATGGGCCTTCCGACGCGCGCGAATGGATCATTGTCGATGTCGGCGTCACCTTTCCGGACTCGGCACATCCCGGCGTCGATCTCATCCTGCCCGATACGCGCTTCATCGAGGAGAATCTCGACGGCCTGCGCGGCATCGTCATCACGCATGCGCATGAGGACCACTACGGCGCGCTGCTCGATATCTGGCCGAAGCTTAAAGTCCCGGTCTGGATGACGCCGTTCACTGCCGGCCTGCTCGAGGCCAAGCGGCAGGGCGAGCAGAACGCCCCGAAGATTCCGGCGTCGATCTACCGGGCCGGCGAGACATTCACCATCGGGCCGTTCGCGATCGAGGCCATTCCAGTGGCGCATTCGATCCCCGAACCGATGTCGCTGGCGATCACCACGCCCGCCGGCACCGTCATCCACACCGGCGACTGGAAGATAGACCCGGCGCCGACGATCGGCCCGAAGACCGACGAGGCGCGTTTCCGCGCCTATGGCGACAGGGGCGTGCTGGCGCTGATCTGCGATTCCACCAACGCGTTGAGGGAAGGGGAGTCGCCCTCGGAAGTCGCGGTCGGCGAAGGCCTCAAGGGCGTCATCGAGAAAGCCAAGGGGCGCGTTGCCGTCACCACTTTCTCCTCCAATGTCGGGCGCATCGTCTCGATCGCCAGGGCGGCACGCGATGCCGGCCGGCAGTGCCTGGTGCTCGGCCGCTCGCTGAAGCGCGTCATCGATGTGGCGGGCGAGCTCGGCTACATGGATGGCCTGCCGGAGTTCATCGCCGAGGAAGACTACGGCTATATCCCGCGCGAGAACCTGGTGATCATCTGCACGGGCAGCCAGGGCGAGCCGCTGGCCGCGCTTGCCAAGCTTTCGCGCGACGAGATGAAGTCGGTGGCGCTGACGGCCGGCGATACCGTCGTGTTTTCCTCGCGCACCATTCCCGGCAACGAGAAGGCGATTCTCGAGATCAAGAACCGGCTGATCGATCTTGGCATGAAGATCATCGAGGACGGCGATGCGCTGGTGCATGTGTCGGGCCATCCGCGCCGCAGCGAGTTGCGCAAGATGTATGAATGGGTCCGGCCGCAGATCGGCGTTCCCGTGCATGGCGAGGCGGCGCATCTGGTGGCGCAGGGCTCGCTGATGTCGATGTCGGGCATCGGCCAGGTGGCGCAGGTGCGCGATGGAGACATGCTCAGGCTCTGGCCCGGCCCGGCGACGATCATCGACCAGGTGCCGTTCGGGCGGCTCTACAAGGATGGCTCGCTGATCGGCACCGACCAGGCGATGGGCATACGCGATCGCCGCAAGCTTTCCTTCGCCGGCCATGTCGCCGTCAATGTCGTGCTCGACGACAAATATGAGCTTGCCGGCGATCCCGACCTGGTGGCGATCGGCGTCGCCGAGGCCGATGCCAGCGGCGAGACGCTGGAGGACCTGATGCTCGATGCGGCAATCGGCGCGGTGGACTCCATTCCACGCCAGCGCCGAAAAGATCTCGACCTGGTGCAGGAAGCGGTGCGCCGTGCCGTGCGCGGCGCCGCCAACGAAGCCTGGGGCAAGAAGCCGCTGGTGACTGTGTTTGTGACGAGATGAAGGAGTAGGCAGTAGGCAATAGGAAAGCGATTGCTTTTTAGCTCGCCAAATTTGCTTCTTCTCTACTGCCTACTGCCTACTGCCTACTGCCTACTGCCTACTGCCTACTGCCTAGGGAAACCGCCAATGCTTGGACGCCTGAACCATGTCGCGCTTGCCGTGCCGGATCTGGCCGCGGCAATGGCCGCCTATCGCGATACGCTGGGCGCGCGGTTGAGCGCGCCGCAGGCGCTGCCCGAGCATGGCGTGAGCGTGGTGTTCGTCGATGTCGGCAACACCAAGATCGAGTTGCTGGAGCCGCTGGGCGAGACTTCACCCATCGCCGCGTTCCTCGAGAAGAATCCATCCGGCGGCATGCATCACGTCTGCTACGAGGTCGACGACATCCTGGCCGCTCGCGATCATTTGAAGCAAAGCGGCGCGCGCGTGCTGGGCGACGGCAATCCGAAGATCGGCGCGCACGGCAAGCCGGTGCTGTTCCTGCACCCCAAGGATTTCTTCGGCACGCTGGTCGAACTGGAGCAGATATGAACTGGATACTGTTCGCCGCGCTGTTCTTCGTCATCTGGTGGATGGTGCTGTTCGTTGTTCTTCCGTTCAGCTTGCGCACCCAGGACGACGACCAGGATGTCACGCTTGGCACCGTTTCCAGCGCGCCGCGGGGCCCGCATATGCTGCGCGCCTTCGTCCGCGCGACGATCGTGACGGTGGTCGTGATGGGCATTCTCTACGGCTTGACGATGGGCCTGGGGTATAGCTTCGACGACGTCATGCGGATCATGCCGGACTTCACGCCGGACGTCAGTCACTGAAGGCGACAACGCAGTTTCCGCAAGTATTGAGCAGCATACGCGCGCCAAGGTTGAGATCGGAAGCCGGCTGCCGATTCAACGGCTAATCACGCCTGATGCTGTTTGGCAGATGGTTGTGCTAAGCAGATGATTGCACAAAAAAAATGCAAGGCACAAGGCCTTGCAATTTAAACGCGTCCGATCTGTTTCCGGTGTCCGGCGGCAGCGAGTTACCGCGCCTAGATCGCATCCTCCCAAGACTTTGACCGCGTAGGAGAGCAGATTTTTCTCCGCCCTCTCGGTTATCGGCGCACACTAGACCAAGGCAGGTGAAAATGTCACGAAGAATTTTGCCTTGAAACAGGCAATATCGTGCTGCACTGCACAATAGTGCGGCAGGGCTTGCTTGTGAATCGATCAAAAAGCCATTTGCGGCACTTTGCAGCCAAAATCGCCTTTTTGGTAAGGTGCAGAAGGCCCCGATACTTTGGGGCACTCGGGTTTCCATTCGGCCATGAAATGGCTATGAAGCCCGGGCAAGCAGCCTCGGTTGCGCCGATTCCCGCGCCGCCATTTTCACTCACGGACCAGTCCATGCGTTTGTCGCGCTATTTCCTGCCCATTCTCAAAGAAAATCCCCGCGAGGCCGAAATCGTCTCGCACCGGCTGATGCTGCGCGCCGGCATGATCCGGCAACAGGGGCAGGGCAGCTTTTCGTGGCTGCCGCTGGGCAAGCGCGTGCTGGACAAGGTCTGCCGGATCATCCGCGAGGAACAGAACCGCGCCGGCGCGCTGGAAATCCTGATGCCGACCATCCAGTCGGCGGATCTGTGGCGAGAAAGCGGCCGTTACAACGACTATGGCAAGGAGATGCTGCGCATCAAGGACCGCCAGGATCGCGACATGCTCTACGGGCCGACCAATGAAGAGATGGTCACCGAGATTTTCCGCGCCTATGTGAAGTCCTACAAGGATCTGCCGCTCAACCTCTACCACATCCAGTGGAAGTTCCGCGATGAGGTGCGCCCGCGCTTCGGCGTCATGCGCAGCAGGGAATTCCTGATGAAGGATGCTTACTCCTTCGACCTCGATTTCGAGGGCGCCAGGGCCGCCTACAACCGCATGTTCGTCTCCTATCTCAGGACGTTCACACGCATGGGCCTGCAGGCCATTCCGATGCGCGCCGACACCGGCCCGATCGGCGGCGATCTCAGCCATGAGTTCATCATCCTGGCCGACACCGGCGAGAGCCAGGTGTTCTGCGACCGCGCCTATCTGTCGCTCGACGTGCCGGGCGCCGGCACCAACTTCTCCAACGATGCCGAGATCGGCGACATCGTGAAGAAGTGGACGACGCCTTATGCCGCCACCGACGAGATGCATGACGAGGCGGCCTGGGCGAACGTTCCGCCAAGCGAGCAGGTCTCGGCGCGCGGCATCGAAGTCGGCCACATCTTCCACTTCGGCGAGAAATACTCCAAGCCCATGGGCGCCAAGGTGACCGGACCCGACGGCAAGGACCACTACGCCTCCGGCGGCTCCTATGGCATCGGTCCGTCTCGGCTGGTCGCGGCGATCATCGAGGCCAGCCATGACGAGAACGGCATCATCTGGCCGGAGGCGGTGGCGCCCTTCGATATCGGCCTGATCAACATGAAGGTCGGCGACGCCGAATGCGACCGCGTCTGCGACGAGCTTTATGCGGCGCTCACTTCGGCCGGCAAGGACGTGCTCTATGACGACACCGACCAGCGGCCCGGCGGCAAGTTCGCCACCGCGGATCTGATCGGCCTGCCGTGGCAGGTGATCGTCGGACCGCGCGGCGTGGCCGCCGGCGAGGTCGAGATCAAGAACCGCAAGTCGGGCGAGCGTGCCACACTGCCGATCGCGGAAGCCAAGAAGCGCTTGGGTGTCGCCGCATGAGCGAGCCGGCGGCAGCGGCCAGGTCAGCGGCGGGCGCTTTCTCCGGCTTCGAGCGCATGGTGGCCTGGCGCTATCTGCGCTCGCGCCGCAAGGAAACGGTGATCTCGGTCATCGCCTCGATCTCCTTCCTCGGCATCATGCTCGGCGTCGCGACGCTGATCGTCGTCATGGCCGTGATGAACGGTTTTCGCGCCGAATTGCTGACACGCATCCTCGGCGTCAACGGCCACCTCATCGTGCAGCCGCTCGATTCGCCGCTGGAGGATTACGCCCAGGTGGCGAGCCGCATCAACGGCGTCGCGGGCGTCAAATACGCCATTCCGCTGATCGACGGCCAAGTGCTGGCGCAAGGCAATGTCGGCGGCGGCACGGGCGCGTTGGTGCGCGGCATCCGCGGCGAGGATCTCGGCAAGATTTCGATCGTCGCCAGCAACATCAAGCAGGGCACGCTCGACGGTTTCGACACCGGCGACGGCGTGGCGATCGGCAAGCGTATGGCGGAAAGCCTCGGACTGGTGCTCGGCGACACGATCACGCTGATCTCGCCGGACGGCGACGTGACGCCGCTCGGCACCACGCCGCGCATGAAGGGCTACAAGGTGGCGGCGATCTTCGAGGTCGGCATGTCGGAATATGACAGCTCGATCGTCTATATGCCGTTCTCCGAAGCGCAGCTCTATTTCAACATGGACGGCCGCGCGCAGACCATCGAGATCTATGTCGACAATCCCGACAATGTCGACGCGCTGAAGCCGCTGGTCGAGCAGGCGGCGCAGCGGCCGGTCGATCTCGTCGACTGGCGCCAGCGCAACGAGACCTTCTTCTCGGCGCTGCAGGTCGAGCGCAACGTCATGTTCATGATTCTCACGCTGATCGTGCTGGTGGCGGCGCTCAACATCATTTCCGGCCTCATCATGCTGGTGAAGGACAAAGGCCACGACATCGCCATCCTGCGCACGATGGGCGCCTCGCGCGGCGCGATCCTGCGCATCTTCCTGATGACGGGGGCGGCGATCGGCGTCACCGGGACCATCGCCGGCGTGCTGCTCGGCGTCGTCATCTGCCTCAACATCGAATCGATCCGCCAGTTCTTCTCCTGGATGACCGGCAGGATACTGTTCAACCCCGAGCTCTATTTCCTCAGCCAGCTGCCGGCGAAGATGGATCCGCGCGAGACGACCTACGTCGTCATCATGGCGCTGGCCCTGTCGTTCCTCGCGACAGTGTTTCCGGCCTGGCGGGCCGCCCGGCTCGATCCGGTCGAAGCCTTGAGGTACGAATGATGGCCGAGGCCATTATCGAGCTGAAGGGCGTCGAGCGTCACTACGTCCAGGGACCGCGCAAGCTCACCATCCTGAACGGCGCCGACTTTTCGCTGCGGCGCGGCGAGATGGTGGCGCTGGTCGCGCCGTCGGGCACCGGCAAGTCCACACTGCTGCATACGGCGGGGCTGCTGGAGCGGCCCGACGCGGGCGACGTGATCCTCGCCGGCCGTGCCTGCGGCCGGCTGTCGGACGAGGAGCGCACCGCGATCCGCCGCAACGATGTCGGCTTTGTCTACCAGTTCCATCATTTGCTGCCGGAGTTCTCGGCGCTCGAGAACATCATGATGCCGCAGCTGATCAAGGGGCTTTCCTCCAAGGACGCTTCGGACCGGGCAGCCCAGCTTCTCGACTACATGCAGATCGGCAAGCGCGCGCAGCACCGGCCGGCCGAGCTTTCCGGCGGCGAGCAGCAACGCGTCGCCATTGCCCGCGCGGTCGCCAATGCGCCGCTGGTGCTGCTGGCCGACGAGCCGACCGGCAATCTCGATCCGGTCACCGCCTCCTATGTGTTCGATGCGCTGGAGGCGCTGGTCAGGCAGTCGGGCCTCGCGGCGCTGATCGCCACCCACAACCATGAGCTGGCCTCGCGCATGGATCGGCGCGTGACGCTGGCCGAGGGTAAGGTCGTGCCGCTTTAGGCCAAACCGATATTCGGATGAGGCTGGCCTGCGGATGGCAGCTTCCGGCCTTCGCCGGCCGAAGCCCTCATAAGTGTCTCCGCTCTATGAAGGCTACCGTCGGCGTGGGCCGGTTCTCGGAACCTGCCATCCTCGGCTCAGCCCGATCCGAATCTCGGCTCGGCCTGGCTCTGCGCAAATACCCCCCAATCGTGCGCTAACCTTTCCTTAACCCTGCAGAAATGGACGGCCCGGATTCGTTCGGCGCGGTGTGTGGCGGCCGTTGACATTCGAACAAAATTAGAACAAACTACGAACATACTAACAACGGAGAGAGTTATGTCTGATCTGGTTCAGGATGTCGTCTCGCTGGTTTGCATGAGCACCTTCCTCGTTTCCATGGCGATCTGGATCGGCGCCATGTGATCGGGCGGCCTAGCCGCTGCCGAGATGGGCAAATGCCCGACCGTTGTTCGGGCGGGCAAGAGCCCGCCCTGGGATAGGCAAGGGCCCGCCCATGTTTGGGACGGCAGGGCCGCCCTGGGACGGGCAAGAGCCCGCCCGTTGTTAAGTCTTTCTTGGCCGGGTCGACGCTAGGTTGTTCCCTCAAGACAGGGAGCGAATTCGGTGTCGGTCATCGTCACGGTCACCCTCGTGGCCGGCAATCTCGGACTGATCTTTCTTTTGATGACCGTGCCGCTCGGACTGCGCACGGTGACGGTCAGCCGCGTGATCAAGGCCGACCGCGATCGCCTCTGGCAGGCGCTGTGGCCGTTCGGCGGCGACGCCGGATGGTCCGGCGAGATCCTTTCCGCCGAGCCGCTGGACGGCGAGGGGACGGTGCTGATCAAGCTGTCCTGGGAAGGGCGTGACGGCCGGCCGATCGAACGCAAGGCGCGGTTCGAGGATGTGAGGGAAGGCAGCCGCTTTTCGATGCGGGTTATCGAGGACACTGCGCTCGATCCGTCGTTCTGGGCAAACTATCGCGAGACCGCCGAACTCGTGCCCGAGGGTGATGCGACGCGGGTCACGCTTACTCAAACCGATCGCTACCGCGGCGTCGCGTTCCTGGTCTTCCGTTTCTTCGCCATGCGCCGCGAGCTCAGCAAGCTGGACGTCTGGGCGGCTACCGGCACGTATCGCAAGGGCGGCTGGTTCGAGCATCCGCTGAGCCAGATCGGCTTTGCCGTGCTTTCGGCCCTGATCCTGTGGCCGTTCTTCGGCCTCAATATCGGCGGCCTGGCCCTTGCCGCGATCCTGACCTCGGTGGTCGCCCTGCACGAGCTCGGCCATATGGCGGCCTTCCGGCTGACGGGGCATCGCCGGGCACGGATGATCTTCATTCCGCTGCTTGGCGGCATTGCCATCGGTGGAAGGCCCTATAACAGCCGCTTCGAGGTCGCTTTCGTGGCGCTTATGGGCGCAAGCTTCTCCGCTTTCCTGGTGCCGGTGCTGATCGCCGCCAGCGGCTTCGCCAACGGCGAGGGACATCGGCTTGTCGCCATGCTCCTGGCAACGCTCGCCGGCTGCGCATCCCTGTTCAACATCGCCAATCTGGTGCCGGTGTGGAAATTCGACGGCGGCCAGGTGCTGCGTCAGATCTGCCCGGATCCGGCAGCACTCGCGCTGGCGTCCTTCCTGCTGCTCTCGGCGCTTCTGGCGCTCGGCTGGCGGGCCGGTTTTTCGCCGAGCTTCCTGCTGATCGCCGGCGCGGTGTTCGCGATCCTCAGCCTGATCACCATGGGCAGCGGCGTGAAGCCGCGACACGAACTGAAGCCGATCAAGACCTTCGACCGGCTGGCCATGGCCGGCGCGCTGCTCGCCGTCTTTGCCATCCACGGCTACGGGATGCTGTGGGCATCCGCGCAGCTGATGTAGAGTATGTTGATATTCAGATGAGTCCGGCCTGCAAACGGCAGCTTCCTGCGCTTCCGGTGCTCACGTACTTAAGTACGCTCCGCTCCGGTTCTCGGAACCCACCGTTTTCGGCTCGGCCTGACCTGAATCTCAACACACTCCAGGCGGAGCGACGTTCAGCCAGCCTTGCGAGCAGGCTCGGCGACCGAAACTGCGGCAGGCCCGAACACATCCTCAAACGCCGATTTCAGCGCCAGATCAAGATCTGCCATGGTGACGGGCAGGCCGAGATCAACAAGGCTGGTCACGCCGTGGTCCGAAACGCCGCAGGGCACGATGCCGCTGAAATGGCCGAGATCCGGCTCGACATTGATGGCGATGCCGTGGAAGCTCACCCAGCGCCGCAGCCGGATGCCGATTGCCGCGATCTTGTCCTCGGCGGGTGAGTCGTCCGGCAGGGCAGGACGATCCGGCCGCACCACCCAGACGCCGACGCGGTCCTCGCGCCGCTCGCCGCGCACATTGAAGGCGGCAAGCGTGGAGATGATCCATTGCTCGAGCGCCGCGACGAAGGCGCGCACATCCTCGCGCCGGCGCTTCAGATCGAGCATGACATAGGCCACGCGCTGGCCGGGGCCGTGATAGGTGTATTCGCCGCCACGGCCCGCGGCAAAGACCGGGAAGCGGTCGGGGTCGATCAGGTCCTCGATGCGGGCGCTGGTGCCGGCGGTGTAGAGCGGCGGATGCTCGACCAGCCAGACCATTTCGCCTGCCGCGCCGCTGCGGATCGCTTCGGCGCGAGCCTCCATGAAGGCAAGGGCATCCGGATAGGCGGTAAGGCCTGGCTCGATCACCCATTCGACCGGTGCCGAGCCGGGCAGGGGCAGGAACGACGTGGCGATCTGGCTGCGTTCTGTCATGGAACTTTCTCGATGCTCCTCCCATATGGCGGCAATCGGCCAAAACGTCCAGTTCCGGCAACGTGAAGGCGGGCTGCGGAGGCTTGTGGAGGCAACACCTCGTCCGCCCAAAACCTCTGCGCACCTGTCGGTGATACGCATTCGCGAATATTCCGCTCAGCGCACTTGTTTCGCCGGAAACGATTTGCTACAGGCCCCGAGCCGGACGGTTCCGGCTCCTACCACGTGCGGTCGTGGCGGAATTGGTAGACGCGCAGCGTTGAGGTCGCTGTGGGGCAACCCGTGGAAGTTCGAGTCTTCTCGACCGCACCAAAATCTCCGCAAAAAGCCAATGAATCCGGCGATGGCAGGCGACTGTCGCCACGGCTGCGTGCGTCTTGCTCGCCAAAACGAAAGCGGCGGCGGGTCATGAAGACCGCCACCGCCTGGAATTCCCAACCAATCCAAAGCCGTCAGGCTAGACCGATCAAGCAGCCTTCTTCGTCCGCGCCAGCGTATCGGCCACCACTTCACCGAAGGAGGCGGGGGTCGGCACGATGACGACGCCGGCTTCCTTCAGGATCTCGACCTTTTCCTGCGCCGACTCGCCGAAGGCGGAGATGATCGCGCCGGCATGGCCCATGCGCCTTCCCTTCGGTGCGGAAAGCCCGGCGATGTAGGCGATCAGGGGCTTGCGCATATTGTCGCGCGCCCAGATCGCGGCTTCGGCTTCCTGCGGGCCGCCGATCTCGCCGATCATCACCACAGCGTCGGTGTCGTCGTCCCGTTCGAAGAGCTGCAGGATGTCCTTGAAGGAAGAGCCATTGATGGGGTCGCCGCCGATGCCGACGCTGGTCGACACGCCGATGCCGAGCGCCTTCATCTGCGAGGCCGCCTCGTAACCCAGCGTGCCTGAGCGGCCGACGATGCCGACGCGCCCCGGCAGATAGATGCTGCCTGGCATGATGCCCATCAGCGCCTGTCCGGGGGTGATGACGCCGGCGCAGTTCGGGCCGACCAGCCGCATGCGGTCCTCGAAGCGGTAGCGGCGCATGTAGCGCTTGACCCGCATCATGTCCTGCGAGGGGATGCCGTCGGTGATGCAGACGCAGAGTTTTATCCCGGCGTCCGCGGCCTCCATGATCGAATCGGCGGCGAAGGGCGGCGGCACGAAGACGATGCTCGCCTCGGCGCGGGTCTCGCGCACCGCACCCTTGACCGTGTTGAAGACAGGCAAGCCGAGATGCGTCTGGCCGCCCTTGCCGGGGGTGACGCCGCCGACCAGCTTGGTGCCGTAGCGCTTCATGTCGTCGGCATGGAAGCTGCCGATCTTGCCGGTGAACCCTTGCACGATCACGCGCGTGCTGCGGTTGAGCAGGATTGCCATTTCTCGACCTCCCTCAGGCTGCTTTTTTGTTCTTGGTGGCTTCGCGCCAGGCGGCGACGGCCTTTTCGGCGGCTTCGGCCAGTGTGTCGGCGACGATCACCGCCTCGCCGGAATCGGCCAGGATCTTGCGCCCTTCCTCGACCTTGGTGCCGGAAAGGCGCACCACCAGCGGCACATCGACGCCGACCTCGCGGATCGCCTTGATGACGCCTTCGGCGACCCAGTCGCAGCGGTTGATGCCGGCGAAGATGTTGACCAGGATGGTCTCGACATTCTTGTCGCCGAGCACGGCTCGGAAGGATTTCGCCACCCGCTCCGGCGAGGCGCCGCCGCCGATGTCGAGGAAGTTGGCCGGCTCGCCCCCGGCGATCTTGATCATATCCATCGTCGCCATGGCGAGCCCAGCGCCGTTGATGATGCAGCCGATATTGCCGTCGAGCCCGACATAAGAGAGGCCGCGGTCGCTGGCGAACGTCTCGCGCGGGTCTTCCTGGCTCTTGTCGCGCAGCTCCGAGATTTCCGGGCGACGAAACAGCGCGTTCTCATCGAAGGACATCTTGGCGTCGAGCGCGACGAGGTTGCCGTCGCGCGTCACCACCAGCGGATTGATCTCCAGCATCGTGGCGTCGTAGTCGCGGAACACCCGGTAGCAGCCGAGGATGGTTTCGGTCGCCTTGCCGATCAGATTGTCCTCGAGCCCGAGCCCGAAGGCGATCTCGCGCGCCTGGAAGCGCTGCATGCCGACGCCCGGATCGACAGTGGCGCGGATGATCGAATCCGGCGCCGTCTCGGCGATCTCCTCGATCTCCATGCCGCCGGCGGCCGACGCCACGATCATGACGCGCTCTTCCTTGCGGTCGAGCACGAAGCCGAGATAGAGTTCCTGCGCGATGTCGACGGCTTCCTCGAGATAGAGGCGCGAGATCAGCTTCCCGCGCGGGCCGGTCTGCTGGGTCACCAGCTTGCGCCCGAGCATGGCTTCGGCCGCGTTGGAGATCTCCTCGTCATTCGAGCATAGCTTGATGCCGCCGGCCTTGCCACGCGCGCCGGAATGGACCTGCGCCTTCAGCACCCATTTCGCGCCGCCGATCTCCCTGGCACGGTAGGTCGCCTGTTCGGGGCTGTAAGCGAGGCCGCCGCGCGGCACATGCACGCCGTGGCGGGCAAGCAGTTCCTTGGCCTGGTATTCGTGGATGTCCATCTTGTCCTCCCGGTATTTTTTCTATTGCGCGGCAGCGTGCTGCTGACCGGCGCGCTCGATCGCCTCGTTCACCACCAGCACGTTGCGCGCCATGCGCTCCGACGCCGCGTCGATCATCTTGCCGTCGAGGGCGGCGGCACCCTTGCCGAGCGCTTCCGCTTCCTTCAGCACTTCGAGGATGCGGCGGGCATGCGTGACTTCCTTTTCCGGCGGCGAGAACACGTCGTTGGCCAGGGCGATCTGCGAGGGATGGATCGCCCATTTGCCCTCGATGCCGAGTGCCGCGGCGCGCCGGGCGGCGGCCTTGTAGCCTTCGGGGTCGGAGAAATCGCCGAACGGCCCGTCGATGGCGCGCAGGCCATAGGCGCGGCAGGCGACCGTCATGCGCGACAGCGCGAAATGCCACTGGTCGCCGGGATAGTCGGGGTTGAGGCCGCCGATGTTGACGGTGCGCGCCTTGTTTGAGGCGGCATAGTCGGCGACACCGAAATGCATGGCTTCCAGCCGGCCGGGCGCGGCGGCGATCGCTTCGACATTGGCCATGCCGAGCGCCGTCTCGATCAGCGCTTCGAGACCGACGCGGGTCTTGAAGCCCTTAGCCATCTCGATCTGGTTGACCATGGCCTCGACCATATAGAGGTCGGCCGGCACGCCGACCTTAGGCACCAGGATCGTGTCCAGCCGGTCGCCGGCCTGTTCCATGACATCGACGACGTCGCGGTACATGTAATGCGTGTCGAGGCCGTTGATGCGCACCGAGACGGTCTTGCCCTTGGCGCGCCAGTCGATGTCGTTGAGCGCCTGGATGATGTTCTTGCGGGCGCGTTCCTTGTCGGGCGGCGCGACCGCGTCCTCGATGTCGAGGAAGACGAAGTCGGCGGCGCTGTTCGCCGCCTTGTCGATCATCTCCGGGCTCGAACCCGGGACGGCGAGCTCGCTGCGCTGGAGTCTCAGCTTCTTCAGATGGTTGATGGTGTGGCTCATGGTCCGCTCCTCACGCCGCCTTGGCGACAGGGACGCCGGCCGTGCGGCGGAAGTGCTCGATCGCCGCGGCCACGCCCGAGCCGGGCGCCAGACGCACACCGCAATCGAGCAGCGCCATTTCGGCCGCCGACAGCGAGGCGCACACCATCACCTCGTTCAGCCAGCCGAGATGGCCGATGCGGAAGACTTTTCCGAACACCTTGTTCAAGCCGCCGCCGAGCGACGTCTGGTAGGCCTGGTAGGCGCGCTTGACGACATCGCCGCTATCGATGCCTTCCGGCACCATAATGGCGCTGACCGTGTCGGAATGCCATTTCGGCGCCTTGGCGCAGAGCTTCAGGCCCCATGCGTCGACCGCCTTGCGCACGCCTTCGGCAAGGCGATGGTGGCGGGCGAAGATGTTGTCGAGCCCTTCCTCCTCGATCAGGTCGAGCGAGGCGCGCAGGCCGCGCAGCAGCTGGGTGGCCGGTGTGTAGGGGAAATAGCCGGCATCGTTGGCGCGGATCATGTCCTCGAAGGAGAAGAAGCAGCGCCGGTGCGTCGAAACCCGCGAGGCGGCCAGCGCCTTCTTGCTGACCGACAGGAAACCGAGGCCGGCCGGCAGCATGAAACCTTTCTGCGAGCCGCTGACGGCACAGTCGACGCCCCACTCCTCCTGGCGGAAGTCGATCGAGCCGATCGAGGAGACGCCGTCGACGAAGAGGAGCGCCGGGTGGTTCGCCGCATCGAGCGCGGCGCGGCAGCCGGCGACGTCGCTGGTGACGCCCGTCGCGGTCTCGTTCTGCGTGCAGAAGACCGCCTTGATAAGATGCGCCTTGTCGGCCTTCAGCCGTTCCGCATAGATTTCGAGCGGAACGCCGGTGCCCCATTCGCAGTCGATAACGTCGACCTCGAAGCCGAGGCGCTCGGCCATGTCGACCCACAAATGCGAGAACTGGCCAAAGCGCGACATCAGCACCTTGTCGCCGGGGCTGAGCACGTTCGTCATCGCGGCTTCCCAGGCGCCGGTGCCGGAGGAGGGATAGATGAAGACGCGGCCGCTCTCGTTCTTGAAGACTCGTTTGATGTCCTCGAAGAGCGGCAAGGTCAGGTCGGGGAAGGAGGCGGCGCGCATATCCTCCATCGGCAGGTTCATGGCCTGCCGGACTTGTTCGGGAATGTTGGTAGGCCCCGGGATGAAAAGATGCGTGAACCCAGCCATGCGCGAAACTCCTCCGATCGTTTGGGATTGTGGAGGCAGTTTCGTTTCGACGAGGCCTTGCAACAACACCTTGCCGGGTAAGTTGTTGGCCCTTGCGGGTGGGTTGGTCCTACCCGATTGGCCTACCCGGGCGGCCTAACCGAAAGGCGGTTTGGACGTGCGGCGTTTCTCGCTGGAATAGAGCGCGACAGCCATGGCGCGATTGCGCACGTCCAGCTTGTCGTAGAGATTTTTCAGGTGATACTTCACCGTGTTCTCGGAAATCCCGGTCCGCGTTGCGATCTGCAGGTTCGTCCAGCCGTCGGAAAGCACCGCCAGCAATTCGCGCTCGCGTACGGTGAGCCGCGACAATGGCGTGTCGTTGACTTTGTTGATGTCGATATAGGGGATGCAGATGCGGCCATGCGCCACCGCCAGGATGGTCTCGAAGATCACCGGCGGATCGTCGAACTGGAAGCAGTAGCCCTGCACGCCGAGGCGTACGCATTGCTTCAGAATGCCGATATCGTGGTCGTTGGAAAAGATCGTGATGCGCACACCGAGCTCGCGGCTCTGAACTTCCGTAAGCACATCGGCGCCATCCATGTCGGCGAGCTTCCAGCCGACGACGGCGACGTCGAATTTCGTGGCGGCGGCCAGTTCCAGAAATTGCGCGCCGCTGTGCACGGCATCGAGCAGATCGAAACGCCCGTCGCATTCCAGCATTTCGCGCAGCGCCGAAACAACGAAAGGATTGCGCTCGGCGACGACCACGCGAACGCGCCGCTCGGTATTTCCTTGGTTCGTCTTTGCGGACTTGATGTTCAAGGGCAGCGTTTGTCCTCGGACTGTTTAGCGATGCGCTGATCCTGCTGGATCATGCATCATGACAATTCTGCCTCAATGGGGAAGGGGTGCTCTTTCCCCAGCGACATGCGCTGTCGCGTCGGCTGAAGCGATTGTCACGCCTGCGAGGCGGGCGCCGTATACTGCTCTTGTGGGGGTGCGAGTGGAAGACAACCGCCACATTTCCTTGGCTATTCCGTGCGCTAGAGCGACATCTTTCCAAGACGAATCCTATTGCCGCGCTATCTGCCGCACAGGGTTTGGATTTCCCGAAAAGCGGTTTCCACTTTTCGGGATCATGCACTAGACCTCATTTCGGGATTCCTCATTGCGGGAGGCGCTTGGTGGAAGGCCAGGACAGACAGACGACCGGCGCCGCGCCCGCCGAGGAACACCATGCCGACATCTATGGCGAGGATGGCGCCGTTCGCGCCTCCTTCCTTGCCCAGATCGGCGCGGCCATCGCCGACCGCGATACGATCACCCTCAAGCGCGAAGTCGACGACCTGCACCAGTCGGAGCTCGGCGACGTGCTGGAGGCGCTTCACCCCGAACAGCGCCGCGCACTGGTCGAACTGCTCGGCTCCGATTTCGACTTCTCCGCGCTGACCGAAGTCGACGAGGCGATCCGCCTCGACATCGTCGACAACCTGCCCAACGCGCAGATCGCGCAAGCGGTGCAGGAGCTCGATTCCGACGACGCCGTCTATATCCTCGAGGACCTCGAGAAGGAGGACCAGGACGAGATCCTGTCGCAACTGCCTTTCACCGAGCGCATCAGGCTGCGGCGCTCGCTCGACTATCCGGAGGAGACCGCCGGCCGGCGCATGCAGACCGAGTTTGTCGCCGTGCCGCCGTTCTGGACGATCGGCCAGACCATCGACTACATGCGCGAGGACAAGAACCTGCCCGAGCGCTTCAGCCAGATCTTCGTCATCGACCCGAGTTTCAAGCTGCTCGGCGCCATCGATCTGGACCAGATCCTGCGCACCAAGCGCGCGATCAAGGTCGAGGAGGTCATGCATGAGACCCTGCACGCGATCCCGGCCACGATGGACCAGGAAGAGGCGGCACGGGAGTTCGAACAATACAACCTGCTCTCCGCCGCCGTGGTCGACGAGAACGTGCGGCTGGTCGGCGTGCTGACCATCGACGACGTGGTCGACGTCATCCAGGAGGAGGCGGAAGAGGACCTTCTGCGCATGGGCGGCGTCGGCGACGAAGAACTGTCCGACACGGTGCTCGCCACCTCGCGCTCGCGCGTGCCCTGGCTGCTGGTCAACCTTGTGACCGCCTTCCTCGCCGCTTCGGTGATCGGCTTGTTCGACCGCACGATCGAGCATATCGTGGCGCTGGCGGTGCTGATGCCGATCGTCGCCGGCATGGGCGGCAATGCCGGTTCGCAGACCATGACCGTCACCGTGCGCGCGCTGGCAACCAGGGATCTCGATATCTACAACGCGGCGCGCATCATCCGGCGCGAGGTCGGCGTCGGCTTCATCAACGGCATGGTGTTCGCGGTGCTTATCGGCATGGTCGCCGGTTTCTGGTTCCGCGACCCCAATCTGGGCGGCATCATCGCGGCGGCGATGATCATCAACATGTTTGCCGCCGCACTGGCCGGGATCCTCATCCCGCTGGTGCTCGACCGCTTCAAGATCGATCCGGCGGTGGCCTCCGCGGTCTTCGTCACCACGGTCACCGACTGTGTCGGTTTTTTCGCGTTCCTGGGGCTGGCGACGTGGTGGTTTAGAGTGCCCTAAATCAATGGGCTCGCGTTAATTGACTTTTACGTAAATGCCGTGCGAGGTTGCCCCGGGGTCACGTGCCGATTCCGGCGCGGGATGGGTCTGATCGGAGGGAAGGGCGACGCTCCAAGCGGCGATGCCCGGGCTTGGGAGCAGGAATGCGGGAATATTATACGATCACCGAGCTGACACGCGAGTTCGACGTGTCGACGCGGACGTTGCGTTTTTACGAGGACGAAGGGCTGGTGCAGCCTGTAAGGCGCGGCCGCACGCGGCTGTTCCGGCCATCCGACCGGCACCTGATCCGCCAGATCATGCGCGGAAAAAGGCTCGGCTTCTCGATCAACGAGATCCGCGAGATCATCCAGATGTACAAGGAGCCGCCCGGCGAGGTCGGCCAGCTCAAGCTGATGATCAAGCGCATCGAGGAGAAACGCGAGGACCTGCGCCAGAAGCGGCGCGACCTGGAGGAGACGCTGGCCGAACTGGACCAGGCTGAAGAGTCCTGCGTGGAGCGGCTGGCTGAGCTGGGTGTGAATACGTGAAGCGCGGTGAGCAGGAGTTTTGCAGGGCAACTATCGCAAACGTTCGAGATTAGCCGGTGCCTCTCAGCTTCGTCATCCACGGGCGGAGCGGGAGCGAGGCGGACGCGGAGACCCGAGGATCCATTCCGTGACCTTGATCGAAGAGTGCAGCAGAGCAGAAGTCTGCACCGTTGCAACGCCTTGATGTCACGGAATGGTCTGCGCGCGTCGCTTCGCTCCTTGCTTCGCCATAGAATGACGACAGGAGAGGCGTTGCGGCTAAGGCGAGGCACGCAACCCTGACTGCTAAAGAAGCATGACCCCGCACCGATCCAAGCGAGGCAGCCCTCAGATCCAGCGGCGCACCCTTTTTGCGTAGTCGCGGTATTTCTTGCCGAACTTCGCCGCCAGGATCTTTTCTTCCTTCTCGATCGCCAGCTTTTGCGTGGCGAAAGCGGCGAGGAAGGCAAAGAGCAGGAACCAGGCGATGCCGGTGATGAAGGCGACGCCGATCAACAGCAGCGTGTTGGCGAGATACATCGGGTTGCGGGTGATGCCGAAGGGGCCGGACGTCACCAGGTGGTCCGGCTCGGCATTGGGGTCGAGCGTCGTCTTGGCTTTGAACATGACGCGGATGGCCGTGATCCACAGCATGGCGACGCCGAACAGCGCCACCCAGCCGACGCCGAACAGGAGATCGCCGAAGATGTCGCCCATCCAAGGCAGCGGGTAGAGCATGCCGAGGGCGACGCTGAGCGCGATCGCCACGACATAGATCACCGGCGGCCAGGGAATGATCCCGTGTCTGGACTTTACGATGCCCGTCATTGCTGCCCTCCCTCCACCTGGTCCTCCGTCGCGGCGGTGCAGGTTTCCGCCAGGTCGGCCAGATGCGATTTCCAGACGCTGGACTGGTCGTTGGCGTAGAGCTTGTCGAGAGACCCTTCGCCCTTCAGCGTGTCCAGCATGCAGCCACAATAGCTCGTACAGAACTTGCTGTCCCGCTGCTGTTCGCACTGCGCCTGGCAAGCCGGCAGGAAGCCGGCTTCCCTATCCTGAGGGGCTGCCGGCATGATCTGCGAGAATAGCCATACCGAGCCGAACAGAAGCGGCTGGTGGATGAGGTAGAAGGCAAGGCTGTGCCGGCCGATGAAGGTCAGCAGGTTGGACCAGCGGCCGGGCAGCCATGTTCCCAGCTGGGCGAGAAGCCCGGATGAGGAAGCGAGCTTCACCGCGGCGATCCCCAGCAGAACAGGGCCGAACCAGGGGAAGAGTGGCACGTAGTCGTTGGAACGCGGGTTGGTGGCGGAAAGGCCAACCCACCACAGCGCCGGATGGTCGAACAACTCCGACCGTAGATAGTAGGGTGCCGCAATGACGGTCGCGGCGATGATGGCCGTCAGCAGCCAGGGCAGCCTGAGAAAGACAAGGCCGAGCAGGCTCGCCAGCGCGATCTCGTGCAGAATGCCGAAGAAGATGAAGCCGTCCGGGGTGACGAAATAAGTGACCGTCGAAATGGCGATCGCCGCCACAGCGACCATGGCAAAGCGCTTCCAGAAGCCTGGCCAGCGGATCTGACGGCCATGGGCGAGAAAGAGGCTGACGCCGACCAGGAACAGGAAGGTCGAGGCAATGCAGCGCGCATAGAACTTCCACCAGCCGAAGGCGGTGAGGGCTGGCGCGGTGTAGCCGAAATTTTCGAGGTCCCAGGTGAAGTGGTAGCTCGCCATCGCGATCAGTGCGATGCCGCGCAGGATGTCGATGGCCTGGATGCGGCCGCGCTTGGGGGGATCCTGAACGGGTTCGCCGGTCGTTTGAACGCTCATTGATCTCGCAATCCGATTCAGTCCTGCCGAACGACTATCACGGTTCAAGCCGACGACAGAAGCAGGCGGCCATCAATGCGTTTCATGGCAGCCATGAAATTTCGCTTTAAGGTTTGTTGATATTCAGGATTCCCATCTTGGCTTGGTCGTGATTCAAGCTTTTGATGGAACGATTCGTGCTGA
>NZ_VFTW01000021.1:0-107388 GCF_006440815.1 Mesorhizobium sp. B2-8-3 | reverse complement strand
AGCCATCGCATCAAGAAATGCGCCTGGAACGACGACTATCTCATCAATGCGATCACTCATATGCGATAGCCCTGCCCGCAAGGGGGGAGATTGGCAGCTTCGGCGCGCCGCCGATCCTGCAACGTGGGAGAGTAGCGAAAGTCTGCGTGACGTCTGATCTCCCCCCTTGCGGGGCAGATGTCCGGCAGGACAGAGGGGGGTGTGACGGAACGCGACGCCGGGTACTTCGATCCGCAGCACTACCTGTCCGAAAAAGCTAAGCGACCTCTCGCAACCCATCGCGGGTTCGCGCTCCCTCAGGCAACGTCTCCATCGCCGCCTGCAGCAATATCTCGGCCAGCCGCGCCGCCACCGGATCGAGCTCGGCGTCCTTCTGGTGCAGATGCAGCGCCATCGTGGGCAGGGCGGGAAGTTCCAGAATTCCCGGTGCGATCGCCCTGACATTGGCCGGCAAGCCGATATCGGTGCGGATCGTCAGGCCGAGGCCTGCCGCCACCGCCGCCCAGATGCCTCCAAGGCTGGGGCTCGAGAAGGCCATGCGCCAGGGCATGCCCGCGCGGTCGAGCGTTTCGGTCGCCACGGTGCGCAAGAGGCACGGCGCCTCGAACACCACCAGCGGCAGCGGCTCACCCTTGCGCGGACCGGCCTCGATCGGCTTTGCCGGACCGATCCAGCGCGCCTGCACGTCGGCGACATGGCGGCTGTAGGGCAGCGTCATGCCGTCATGCCAGGCGAGCGCGATGTCGAGATTGCCTGACAGGACGCGCTCGGCCAGGTCGTGGCTGCGCCCGATCCGCGCTTCGATGCGGACCTTGGGATGGGCGCGGGCGAAGCGGCCGAGCACGTCCGGCAGCACGGCCTCGCCGAAATCCTCCTGCAGGCCGAGCCGCACCCAGCCTTCCAGTTCGATGTCTCGGATGGCGGAGGCCGCCTCGTCGTTGAGCTCGATCAGCCGCCGCGCATAGCCAAGCATCGTCTCGCCGGCCTCGGTGAGCGCCAGGCCGCGCCCCGCCTTGCGGAAGACCGGCGTGTCCGCCTGTTCTTCGAGCTTTTTCAATTGCGCGCTGACCGCGGACGTCGAGCGTCCCAGCCGCTCGGCCGCCTTGGCGAAGCTGCCCAGCTCCATGCCGGTGACGAAGGTCCTGAGGACGTCGAGGTCAAAAGTGACGCGGCGCATGAGATTGTCCTGATTTTCAGGATTGTTGATCAAAAACTTCCTGATTTTATGGATAAAGCTATGGCGCTACATCCCGTCCGTCAAGCCGTCAGCCGGCCGTCTCGGGAATGGAACCATGTCCGCCATCGTCACACGAAACGACTGCCAGCCGCCCGCGGGAGAAAGTGCCGGCAACCCTGCTCGCCGCGCCTTCGGTCCCAATCATCGCTGGAAGGTGCTGGGCATCGGCGTCGCCGCCAATGCCGGCTTCTCCGCCACCTTCTCCGGCATCCCGGCGACCGCGGTGGCTATGCGCCAGGGCTTTCACCTCGACAATGCCGCGCTGGGTTTGGCGCTTGGGCTGCTCGGCCTCGGCGTGGCGCTCAGCGAGTTGCCCTGGGGCGTGCTCACCGATCGCTGGGGCGACCGCCGCGTGCTCCTGACCGGACTTGGCGCGACAGCCGCGTGGCTTCTCATCATGGCCATGCTTGTCGTGCCGACAAAAACGGCCATTCCCGGCGTCGCGCCGCTGTCGGCAAGCCTGCTCGTCGCCGGCCTGCTCGGCGGCAGCGTCAACGGCTCCAGCGGCCGCGCCATCATGGGCTGGTTCGGCGAGGGCGAGCGCGGCTTCGCCATGAGCATCCGGCAGACGGCGGTGCCGCTTGGCGGCGGGCTGGGCGCTCTCGTCCTGCCGTCCCTGGCGCTGGCCCTAGGCTTCACCGCGGTCTTCGGCCTGCTTGCGGCCGTCTCCGCTCTGTCAGCCTGGTTTGCCTGGCGCTGGCTGCACGAGCCGCCGGTGGCAAGCGGCGGCCGCGCCGCCGCCGCGACAAGCGGCCCGGCACCCTTGCGCAACATCGAGGTGTGGCGCATCTCGACCGCCATCGGCCTGCTCTGCTTCCCGCAGGTCGCGGTGCTGACCTTCGCCTCGGTCTTCCTGCACGACTTCGCCGGCATGGCCACCTTTGTGACCAGCGCCAGCCTCGCCGCCGTGCAGACCGGCGCAATGGTGATGCGTATCTGGAGTGGGCGCTTCACCGACCGGCATGGCAACCGCCGGCCGTTCCTGAAACTCTGCAGCGCGTTGAGCACGCTGGCATTCCTGGTGCTTTGGCTGTTGGTGATCGGCGCCGCCGGAGCACCGTCGCTGGTGCCGCTGCTCCCGCTGATGGTCGTCGTTGCCGGCATATCCGTCTCCGCCTGGCATGGCGTCGCCTATACCGAACTTGCCACGCTTGCCGGTGCCGGCCATGTCGGCACCGCGCTCAGCCTGGCCAACAGCTTTGTGTTCGTTGGCTTCTGCGTTGTGCCGATCGCCATTCCTTGGCTGTTGGTGTTCTTCGCATGGCCGGGCGTGTGGTTCGCGGCCGCGATCTGCGCGGCGGCCGCCTGGCCGATCTTCCTGCGCCCGGCCTGATTCACCAGTCTGATTCCTCGCCGGCTTGCCGCGGAAACGGCAAGCCGGCTTCGCTCAAACATGAAAAGAACACGATCGATGTCGTTAACCCCGCATCAAGGTTAATGCTTCATTTTGACTCTCCGGGGTCAGTAGCGTTCTGGAGAGTTCCGTGCATCGACGCGTTTCATTGCGGCTTGCCGCCGCCGCCGTTGCGAAAAAACGTTCTTTTCTTCCTCCTTTGGTGCTCGGGCTCGGCATTTGGATCGGCTTTCCGTCGGCCGTCGCCTATCAGGATATGGCAAGCCTGATCTCCGGCCTGGAATCGTCCGACACCCGCTGGAACGCCTATATCGAGAAATCCGCCGCCGGCTCGGTGCATGCCGCCGAAATGCCGTTTGTCGATTCCCTCACCACCGGCTCGCTCTCCGGTTCCGGCGTCGATCTGCCGGGCGTCGGCACGGTGGCCTTTCGCGGCAAGGGCAATGTCGCAGGCGCCACGCCCGACGAAGACCGCGTCATGCGCGCCGACAAGAAGGGCCGTTTGGTCAAGGTGGCACCGGTCGCGCCGCCCAAGAATTTCAGCGCCGGCTCGATCTTCGAGCGCACCTCCTCGCTGCTTCGCCCGAGCATGGACAGCGGGCTGAAGCTCACCTTCGCCAAGCCTGGCATCAAGGGCAAGGAAGTCCAGATCGCCCAGGCCTTCCATCTTCGCGAGGACAAGAAGCCGGATCCGGCGCTGCCGGCGGCGCTTGTCGCCCTCGTCAACAACGACAAGCCGGATATCCTCGCCACCGCCTATGCCCAGTCCGCGCCCGACTATGCCAAGGCCTCGCCCTTCGAGGCGCTGCTGCAGGACGATCCGAACGATGGCCGCTTCATCCCGCCGATGGGCAAGGGCGACCATTCGTGGATCCAGAACCCGCTGCCGGCAAGCGTCTTCTCCCAGCCAGAACAGGCGTGCCTCGCCAAGGGCATCTATTTCGAAGCGCGCAGCGAGCCCGTGCGCGGCCAGGCGGCGGTCGCCCAGGTGATCCTCAACCGCGTCCGCAATCCCGCCTATCCCAAGACGATCTGCGGCGTCGTCTACCAGAACGACAACTGGTTCAACCGCTGCCAGTTCTCCTTTGCCTGCGACGGCAGGAAGAAGACCATCACCGACCAGGCTTCCTACAAGACCGCCCAGGAGGTCGCCATGGCGGTGACCGCCGGCAAGATCTTCATTCCCGAGGTCGGCTCATCGACGCATTACTACGCCAATTACGTCCATCCGGGCTGGGCGCGAGCCATGCACAAGATGACCAGGATCGGCCTGCATATCTTCTACCGCACCTATGGCGGCGGCTGGAGCTGAGCCGGCTGGCGGCTCGAGCTGAGCCGCCTAAACCACCGCCCCGGCTATCCTTCCTTCGACACCCGGCAATGCCTCGGCGGACGCGCCTTGTTGCGCGGATTCGCGCCGAGTCCTCACGCGGCCGTGAAGGGCACGATGTCGCACCTCGATAAATCATTGATTTAACTACAAAAAATACATCGCTTGGAAGTTCGGTCCGTGGCTTGACGGGGGCGGACCCTCTAACTATGTTGCCGGCGACTTTAGAAGCGGACGGACGGCAATCGTCTGCCCGGGCAGGGGGGTTGCGATGGCCGACAAAACCGGGCCAGACGGAACCGGAGAAACCGGCCGCGGCAGGCAGCCAGAAGCCACCATCCGCGACGACGAACTTGAGCGCCGCCGGCGTAGTCTCGAAGCATCGCTTGCGACGAGACGCACGGACCGGTTCGAGGGGAAAGACGAAGCGAGAGCTGCGACCGGTTACGGTCAGGCGCTGAAACTGTCCAGCGAGTTCATCGCCGGAGTGGTGGTTGGTGTCGGCTTGGGCTGGATCATCGACCGCCTGGCGGGAACAGCGCCCTGGGGTCTGATCGTCGGCCTGTTGCTGGGCTTTGGCGCTGGTATACTCAATGTCCTGCGCTCGGCGGGACTTGCATCCGAATTCGGCCAGGGCGGCAAGCCGCGCGAGCCGAAAGAATGAAGTGGGGCGCCGCAGGGCGCCGAAGTGAACTTAAAAAGCCGGTTGTGGCTTTGACGGGGATTTAAAGTGGCTGCTGCTGACAAGGTCGATCCGATCCACCAGTTCCAGATCCATCCGATCATCCCGCTGCATATCGGCGGCTACGACGTCTCTTTCACCAACTCCTCCCTGTTCATGGTCGTGACGATCGTGCTGGCGTCGGCCTTCCTCTACATGAGCACGGCCAGCCGCGCGCTCATTCCGGGCCGCCTGCAGTCGGTGTCCGAGATGGCTTACGAATTCGTCGGCAACATGCTGCGCGACGCCGCCGGCAAGCAGGGCATGCAGTTCTTCCCGCTGGTGTTCTCGCTGTTCATGTTCGTGCTGGTCGCCAACCTGATCGGCCTGTTCCCCTATTTCTTCACCGTGACCAGCCACATCATCGTCACCTTCACGCTGGCAATCCTGGTCATCGGCACGGTCCTCGTCTACGGCTTCGCCAAGCACGGCTTCGGCTTCCTCAAGCTGTTCGTGCCGCAGGGCGTGCCGGGCTACCTTCTGCCGCTGGTGGTGGCGATCGAAATCATCTCCTTCGTTTCGCGGCCGGTCAGCCTCTCGGTTCGTCTTTTCGCCAACATGCTGGCCGGCCACATCACGCTCAAAGTGTTCTCGGGCTTCGTCGTCAGCCTGAGCGCGTTCGGCGCCGTCGGTATCGCTGGCTCGGTGCTGCCCCTTGCCATGGCCGTTGCACTCTCCGCGCTCGAACTGCTGGTCGCCTTCCTGCAGGCCTATGTGTTCGCGGTGCTGACCTGCATGTATCTGAACGACGCCCTGCACCCGAGCCACTGATTTTCACCGGCGCCCCGGCGCCAGCTTACCCAACGTACCAACTGCAACGAATAGAGAAACCACAGGAGTTTTGAAATGGACGCAACTGCAGCAGCTGCTATCGGCGCTGGTATCGCCTGCATCGGCATGGGCGGCGCGGGCATCGGCCTCGGCAACATCTTCGGCAGCTACCTCTCGGGTGCGCTCCGCAACCCGTCGGCTGCCGACGGCCAGTTCGGCCGCCTGATCTTCGGCTTCGCCGTGACCGAAGCTCTGGGCATCTTCTCGCTCCTGATCGCTCTGCTCCTGGTCTTCAAGTAAGAGCCAGAGCTGACGAAAGGGGCCGCATGGTGCGGCCCCGTTCTAGGGACAGGGGAATGAGATGTTCGTGACATCTGCCTATGCGCAAGAAGCAGCGCCGGCCGCGGCCGAGGGCGATACGCATGCAGGCACCGCCGTGCCTGCCGCGGAGCATGAAACGTTCCCGCCGTTCGATGCCAAGACCTTCCCGTCGCAGATCCTGTGGCTGGTCATCACCTTCGGGCTCTTCTACCTGTTCCTGAAGCGGGTTGTGATGCCGCGTCTTGGCGGCATCATCGATGTCCGCAACGACCGCATCACCCAGGATCTCGACCATGCCGCAAGGCTGAAGGGCGAGGCGGACGCCGCGGTTGCCGCCTATGAGCAGGAACTGGCGGAGGCCAAGGCCAATGCCAACAAGATCGGCCAGCAGGCGAACGACGCCGCCAAGGCGCAAGCCGAGGGTACGCGCAAGAAGCTCGAGGCCGAGCTCGAGAAGAAGCTTGGCGAGGCCGAGGCGAGCATCGCCTCGATCAAGGCCAAGGCGATGAAGGAAGTCGGCACGATCGCCGAGGACACCACGTCGGCCATCGTCGAGGCGCTTGTCGGCGGCAAGACTGACAAGGCCGAGATCGCGGCTGCGGTCAAATCCGCGAGCCGGTGAGGAGCGAGGATCATGGACGCCACATCACTCGCCACGCTCTGGGCAACCATTGCGATGCTCATCTTCTTAGGCGCTGTCGTCTACCTGAGGGTGCCGGGCATGCTCGCCAAGTCGCTCGACGCCCGCGCGGCCAAGATCAGCGGCGAGCTCGAGGAAGCGCGCAAGCTTCGTGAAGAGGCCCAGCAGTTGCTCGGCCAGTATCAGCAGAAGCGCAGGGAAGCCGAGAAGGAGGCCGCCGACATCGTCGCCGCCGCCAAGCGCGAGGCTGAGCTGCTTGCTTCCGAAGCGGCCAAGAAGACCGAGGACTATGTCGCCCGGCGCACCGCGCTTGCCGAGCAGAAGATCAGCCAGGCCGAGCGCGAGGCCGTCAGCGAAGTGCGCGCCTCGGCCGTCGACATCGCCGTCGAGGCCGCCCGCGCGCTGCTCGCCGCCAAGGTCGACGTCAAGGCAGGCGCGGACCTGTTCAAGTCGGCGCTGGATGACGTCAAGGCCAAGCTGAACTGAGCGGATTTAGACCGCCGACATGAAGCCGCCCGGGCAACCTGGCGGCTTTTTTGTTCGAGAGAAAAGCGGGACGGCGACGCTGCCGCTCTTCCCCCTTGTGGGGAGATTGGCCGTCACCATCGCTCCCGCTCACTCCAACCCGGCGAAGCCCTCTTCCTCTTCCACCATTTCCGCGCCACCCAGCCTGAACGGCGCGAACGAGGCCCGGTGCAGCCTTGCCACCGGCCCATGCATCTCGATCGCGGTCCGGTGCCGGACCGTCGCGTAGCCCATATGCACCTCGAAGCCGTAATGTTCGTGGTGTCCGCCGCAGCCGCACATCATGCGGTCGCGCATCACCTTGGCGACGATCGAGGCTGCAGCGATCGATTGCGAGCGCTGGTCGCCCTTGATGAGCGCCCGGCCTTCGCAGCCGAGACCCGGCGGAATGTCGCGGCCGTCGGCCAAAGCGAGCTTCGGCTGCAACGACAGGCCGGCGGCGGCGCGACGCATCGCTTCGAGGCTGGCTTTCAGGATGTTGCTGTTGTCGATGCCTTCGGCGCTGATCGAGGCCATCGAGACGCTGAGCGCCGACCCCAGAATCTTGAGGAACAGCGCCTCGCGCTGCAAATGGGTGAGGCGTTTGGAATCGTCGAGGCCTTCCGGGATATTGGCGGGGTTGAGCACCACCGCGGCGGCCACCACCGGTCCGGCGAGCGGACCGCGCCCTGCCTCGTCCATGCCGGCGACTGGCCACAGCCCGTCGGCCATCGCCTTCGTCTCGATCGAGAAGTCGGGCTTCTCGACCATTTCAAAGAGAAGCGGAGAATCGGAACGCGCGCGAGCCATGGTGCGGCGAGGTTCGCATCGGCTCCGATTCTCCGCAAGTCCTTCCGGGTCGGATGGGGCGTCGGACCGGGAAGGCACCGTCTCGCGGCCGGGGGACAGTGGCCGGACGGGATTCTTGAAAAGGATGACAATTCCAGACGGAAAATCGCTTGGCCTGGAATTGCTTAGCGCCGGCCCGTCATGGCCGGCACTGAGGTTAAAGCAGCATCAGTTGTTCGCCGGCGCCCGAACCTGCGACGAATTGGTCGGTGCGAAGCTGCCGCCGCTCGACATTGAGGCCGAGCCGCTTGGCGGCGATCTCGAAGCGCCGGCCGATCTGCCAGGCATAGGGACCGGCGCCCTTCATGCGCTTGCCCCATTCGGAATCGTAGTCCTTGCCGTCGCGCATCGAGCGGATCAGCGACATCACATGCCGGTAGCGGTCGGGATAGTGGCGCAGCAGCCAATCCTTGAAGATCGGCGCCACTTCAAGCGGCAGGCGCAGGATGACGTATCCCGCCTCCCTTGCACCGGCGGCCCTGGCCGAATCGAGGATGCGTTCCATCTCCGGATCGTTGAGGCCCGGAACGATCGGCGCCACCATCACCGATGCCGGAATGCCAGCATCCGAAAGCTGCCTGATCGCCTCCAGCCGTTTCGTCGGCGTCGACGCGCGGGGCTCCATAGTTCTCGCCAGCATGCGGTCAAGCGTCGTCACCGACAGCGCCACCTTGGCAAGGCCGCGCTCGGCCATGCGCGACAGGATGTCGATGTCGCGCGTCACCAGCGCCGACTTGGTGACGATGCCGACCGGATGGCCGCGCGCCTCCAGCACTTCCAGAATCTCGCGCATGATGCGGTATTGCTTCTCGATCGGCTGGTAGGGATCGGTATTGGTGCCGATGGCGATCGTGCGCGGCTGGTAGCCCGGTTTCGACAATTCCCTGTCCAGCATGCGCGCGGCATCCGGCTTGGCGAAAAGTTTCGATTCGAAATCGAGCCCCGGTGACAGGCCCATGAAGGCATGCGTCGGCCTGGCGAAGCAGTAGACGCAGCCATGCTCGCAGCCGCGATAGGGGTTGATCGAACGGTCGAAGGAGATGTCCGGCGACTCGTTGCGGGTGATGATCGTGCGCGGCTTCTCGACCTGCACTTCCGTCTTGAACGGCGGCAGTTCCTCCAGCGAGTTCCAGCCGTCGTCGAACACATGGCGGCTGACCGGCTCGAACCGGCCGGACGGGTTAATGCCGGCCGAGCGGCCGCGATTGCGATCGGGCCGCACGCGCATGCCGCTCTGTTCGATCATTGCATTGGCCATCTCGGCTCTGCCTGCTCCGAAAGCAGCAATGTCGGCACGCACGATCTGTTCCATTTTCGCCCTCTCCCAGGGACTGTCGGCAGGCTGTCGAATCGCTCTGTTCATGAAACTATTCCTATTTTACCGAAGAGAACAAAGCAAGAACTTTTTCGGCGAAAAGCCGTAGCTGGCGCAAGTCGCGGCTTTCCGCTATTCGGCTAAGGATGCTCAGCGTTCTCATCGAAACCCGCAACGACGAAGAGGGTCTTGCCCGTACGCTCGCCTCGCTGGTCGGCGGCGCGGTCGAGGGTGTGGTGCGCGACGTGATCGTCTGCGATCAGGGCTCGACCGACCAGACGCATCGGGTGGCCGAACATGCCGGCTGCCATTATGTGACCGGCGGCATCGGCGCCGGCATCGGCAAGGCCAAGGGCGATTGGCTGCTTTTTCTGGAACCCGGCGCGCGGCTTGCCGAGGGATGGATCGACGAGGTGGTGGCGCACACGGCGAAGCAAACCATGCCGGCGCGGTTTTCACGCGCCCGGGCCGACCGTGCGCCTTTCCTGGCCCGCGTCTTTTCGGGCAACCGCGCGTTGGCCGAGGGTCTTGTCATCAGCAAGCGTCAGGCCTCGGCCCTGGCAAAGAGCGCGCGCGGCGCCGAGGCCCTGGCGCGTGGTCTTGCCACCAGAAGGCTGAACGCCGAAATCTGGGTGGCGCCGCCGAAGTGATGCAGGCTCCCCCTTGTGGGAGAAGGAAGAAGCGCTGTCCCTGCCCAGTCAGGTCCCTCTGATTTCGACGGGCATCCAGGCCCTGCGGCGCCTGGCGACACGCTGCTCGCGCGTTTCGGCATCGAACCGAACGGCGACCGGCTGGCGGGAGAACAACTCGTGATCGTCAAGCGCGTTGACAATGACGACCGCCGTGGCGTCGTCACCGTCTCCGGCGATTGCCGCGACATAGACGCCGCACTCGCGGCAGACGAGATAGTCGGCGGTGCGCAGGCCGAAGCGGTAGACCTGCAGCCGTGCCCTGTCTTCGACTGAGATGCTCAGGCGTCCGTTCGGATCGGCGGCCGCGCGCGAGCCATGCCGGGTGCAGAACGAGCACTGGCAGGCGCGAATTTCCAGTCCGGCCGGGCCGAGCGTGGTGGAGAAGCTGAGGCGGATGTTGCCGCAATGGCATCCGCCGCTGTGAACGGTCATGGCAGATTGTCCCTTGTTCGCAGCACAAGGTACTTTGCCGGTCGCGGCTTCGGAATGGCTGCTCGTAGGCGAGAGCGCCATTCCGCCTGCAAACCGGATGCCGGTCGGGATGTTTTGCCTTTAGGTCTTGCCGCCACGCCTGAGATGCTCGTCCAGCCGCGGCATGATCTCGACGAAGTTGCAGGGCATGTGCCGGTAGTCGAGCTGCGCCTTGATGATGCCGTCCCAGGCGTCCTTGCAGGCGCCGGGCGAGCCCGGCAGCACGAAGACGAAGGTGGCGTTGACGACGCCGCCTGTCGCCCGGCTCTGGATCGTCGAGGTGCCGATCTTGTCATAGGAGATGCGGTGAAAGACTTCCGAAAAGCCGTCCATGCGCTTTTCGAAAATCGGCTCCAGCGCTTCCGGCGTCACGTCGCGGCCGGTGAAGCCGGTGCCTCCGGTGGTGATGACGACATCGATGTTTTCGTCCTTCGACCAGCCGAGAACCTTGTCGCGGATATTCTTGCGGTCGTCGGTGACGATGTCGCGGGCGGCAAGCGTATGGCCGGCCTCCGTGATGCGGTCGGCCAGCGTCTGGCCGGACTTGTCGTCGGCAAGGCTGCGGGTATCGGACACGGTCAGCACCGCAATGCGCAGCGGGATGAAGGACCGGCTCTCGTCAAGCTTCGCCATCGGTCACCTCCATGCTGCGCGTCGCGGCGACGAACCAGTCGGGATGGCGCGCGCGGATCTCGATCGCCGCGCGCTTGGCGACATTGCCGGTCTCGAACAGGCCGAAACACGTGGCGCCCGAGCCGGACATGCGCACGAAAGCTGCGTCGGCGCGCTTGAGCGCCTTCAGCGCCTCGCCGATCGCCGGCTGGATCGAGCGGGCAGGTGCCTCGAGATCGTTGCGCGTCGTCTCCAGCCAGTTGCGGATGGCGTGGAAGTCGAGGCGCTTCGGCAGCGGCGGCAGCGCCTCGTTGTCGCGGCTGGACAGCGCCTTGAACACGTCGGGCGTCAAGACGGCGACGCCCGGATTGACCAGGACCAGGCCAAGCGCCGGAAATGCGGAGAGCGGTGACACCTCATCGCCGATGCCGCGCGCGACCAGCGGTTTTGACGTCAGGCACATCGGCAGGTCGGCGCCGAGCGAAAGCCCGATCCGCGCCAGCGAAATGTCGTCGATATCGAGCTTCCAGAGCCGCGCAAGGCCGTTGAGCGCCGCCGCCGCGTCGCTGGAGCCGCCGCCGACGCCGGACGCGATCGGCAGGTTCTTCTCCAGCTTGATGGCAACCGGCGGCGCATGCTGCGCACCGGCTTCCCGGCGCAAGGCATCGCGCGCCTTCACCACCAGATTGTCGCCGTCGAGCGGCAGGCCGGCGGCATAACGGCCGGATACCGAGAACTCGTCGTGCTCCGCCGGCTCGATCTCGAGCCGGTCGCCGAAGCGGGTGAAGACGGCAAGGCTGTCGATGAGATGGTAGCCGTCGGCGCGCCGTCCGGTGACATGCAGCGCCAGGTTGATCTTGGCCGGCGCAAGCCATGTCCGGACCTCTGCGCCGGGCTCGAGAATGTTGGCTGCTGGCGAGATGGGATCAGTCCTTGGCGAGACGGTATTCGCCGGTCTTGGGATCCTTGACCAGTGTGCCCATCGTGCCGTTCGCCGCCTGTTTCTCGGTCCGCCGGATTTTTGCCGTCACGCGCTCGGCTTCGCGCACGAAAGCGCGGTAACCAAAGTAAGCGGCGGCGCCGACAACGGCGAAGAAAATGATCTGCGGCATCTCTAAAACTCCTCCCGCGTCCTCGCGGCAAGGCCGGTCGAATGGGTCGGTCAAGCAGCCATGCTAGCCGCATTCATGGCTTTTTCAAAGCCCGAAGCGCGCCCATAGCGCGCGCTCTTCCGCCGCATCGAGGACGCCGCTGGCGGCGGCCGCCGCGATATCCGGCGCCGAAACACGCGAGCCAAACAGGCCAAATCGACCGAAAAGCCCGCGCGGCGCGGTGATCAGCTTGAGCTGCGTCTTGTCGCCGAAACGCGTCCTGAGCACACCGCGCATATCGCCCAGCGCATCGACAAGGCCGAGCTCGAGGCCTCGTTTGGCGGTCCAGAACAGGCCGGTGAACAGATCCGGGTCGTCCTTGAGCTTGCTGCCGCGCCGCTCCTTGACGAGGTCGATGAAGGTCTCGTGCACGTCGAGCTGCAGTGCCTTCAGCCGCTCGACGTCTTCCTTTTTCTCAGGCTTGAACGGATCGAGCACGGCCTTGTTCTGCCCGGCGGTGTGGACACGCCGCTCGACGCCGATCTTCTTCATCAACTCGGGGAAACCGAACGAGGCCGAGACCACGCCGATCGAGCCGACGATCGACGACGGGTCGGCGAAGATCTCGTCGCCGGCAATCGCGATCATGTAGCCGCCGGAAGCCGCCACGTCCTCGACGAAGACCAGCACCTTCTTGTCCTTTTCCACCGCCAGGTCGCGGATGCGCTTGAAGATCAGCCGCGACTGCACCGGTGAGCCGCCCGGCGAATTGATCGAGATGGCAACCGCCGGCGCATCGAAGCTGAATGCCTTTTCGATGACGCCGGCCGTCGAGGCGAGGGACAGGCTCGGCCGGAATTGGCCGCCGCCCGCCATGATGGCGCCTTGCAGCCGGATGACCGGAATGGTGACGGCTGTCGAGCGCCAGGATTTCGGCAGCAGGCGGTTGAAGAGGCGTTTCACGAAGGAATGTCTCCGGTCGATTTGCAAAGCAGCAAGATGAGATCAGGTCGGTTGGTCTGTTTCACGGGCGTCAGCTTGCTTTGGGCATGTAGGAATTCGCTGGCCAACGGCAATGCCGCATCGCCAGCCAGTGCATGTCGCGCAAAAGTGTGCAGCGGTTTTGCGAAAAAGACATGCATAAAACAAAAACTTGAAGCGCGTCGCTAGAATCCATTTCAACGCGACGCGCTTCAAGGATCAATCGCCGAACAGCGATGCCAGGCCGTTATTGATCATTTCCGTCCGCTCCGCCGGCGCGTTGCCCGATGGTCCGTGCAAGGTGAGCGGCGGGCGGATCGACAGTTTTCCACGCGCGCCGAGCACCGCCCTGACGACGATGCGGATCGCCGCCGCGTCCGGCCGCGGATGCACGCACAGCATCTCGGCGTCGCCGAAGCGCCCCTCGATCGCATCGAGGATGGCGACCAATTGCTCGGGCCGGGCGATGACGGCCAGGCCGCCGCGCGGCCTGGCGACGGCGGCGGCGCTCCTGATCCAGCGCTCGAACAGCCCGTCCTCGACGACATGCGCCTCCCTGCGCAGCGCATTGGGGGTGGCACGATCCTCGGCGGCGTTGAACGGCGGGTTCATGATGACGAAATCGAACTGGTTGTCGGCAAGGCCGGCTTCCACACGCGCCCGGCCGGCCAGCGTGACGTCGGCCGCCAGCACCGAAGCGCGGTCGCCGAGATAGGCATTGCCGGGATGCGAAAGCGTGGCGGCGGCGAACCCGGCCATTTCGGCCGAGCGTTCGACGAGCACTGCCTGCGCCGCCGGGCAGCGCGACAGCACGGCAAGGGCCGCCGCGCCGGCGCCCGCGCCGAAATCGGCGAGCCGGCCGGAAAAGCCGGACGGCACGGCGGCCGCCAGCATCATGGCGTCCATGCCGGCGCGATGACCGCCCCGGCTCGGCTGCACCAGCCAGAAGCGCCCGCGATGGAAGGCATCGACTGTGTGCGCCGGCGTATCCGGGACGGGGGCGGTGCTGGCTGCCATTATTTTTTGCGGATCTCGTTCTCGATGCCGGCATCCTTGAGGATGCGGCGCGCCGCATCGACCTTCTCGGCATCGACCATCACCCGCCGCGGCAGGATGCCGAGCGAGCCGTCGAGCACGCTCATATTCTGGTCGGCGACGAAACAGGCGATGCCGGCGTCGCGCATCAGCGATTCGACAAAGGAGATCACGACGGCGTCGTTGGTGCGGACAAGCTCGATCATGGAACGAAAGTCGCAGGTTGCGGCGTTCCTGTAAACGTGCGGATAGACACACCGTCGGCGAAGCCGCGCCAATTCGCCTCTTGCCGTGCCCGGTTGTGCCGCCCTAGAGTCGGAGCGGGATTAAGGGTGCCGTCGTGCGCGTTAACTCGTGCGCGTTGAAGAGACGGGAGTTGTCGTGGTGGGTGTCGTTCTCAACATCGAAGGCAAGCGGGAACCCGCTTCCATCAAGGATTTGATCGATCTGACGGCGGCCGACATGGGGCGGGTCAACGAGCTGATCCTGTCCAAGGCCGGCTCCGACGTCGAGATGATCCCGGAGATCGCCAACCACCTGATCTCGTCCGGCGGCAAGCGGCTGCGGCCCATGCTCACGCTCGCCGCCGCGCAGATGTTCGGCTATTCCGGCGAAGGCCATGTCAAGCTCGCCACGGCGGTCGAGTTCATGCACACCGCGACGCTTCTGCATGACGACGTGGTCGACGAGAGCGCGCTGCGCCGCGGCAAGAAGACGGCGCGCATGATCTGGGGCAACCAGGCGAGCGTGCTCGTCGGCGATTTCCTGCTCGGCCAG
This sequence comes from Mesorhizobium sp. B2-8-3, assembly GCF_006440815.1. NCBI lineage: Bacteria > Pseudomonadati > Pseudomonadota > Alphaproteobacteria > Hyphomicrobiales > Phyllobacteriaceae > Mesorhizobium > Mesorhizobium sp. B2-8-3. The sequence continues at coordinate 92,687 of NZ_VFTW01000021.1, read as the reverse complement.
GCGTTTCGCATGATGGTCGAGGTCGGTTCGCTGGAGGCGCTGGACATCCTGTCGGCCGCGGCCTCCATCATCGCCGAGGGCGAGGTCATGCAGCTTGCCGCCGCGAAGAACCTCGAGACCACCGAGGATGAGCATTTCGCCGTCATCAAGGCCAAGACCGCGGCGCTGTTTTCGGCCGCCGCGGAAGTCGGGCCGGTCATCGCCCAGGCCTCGCGCACCGATCGCGCCGCGCTTCGCTCTTACGGCATGAATCTCGGCCTGGCCTTCCAGCTCATCGACGACGCGCTGGATTATGGCGGCTCGAGCAAGGATCTCGGCAAGAATGTCGGCGACGATTTCCGCGAGGGCAAGGTGACGCTGCCGGTGATCCTCGCCTACCGGCGCGGCACCAAGGCCGAGCGCACCTTCTGGAAGCGCGCCATCGAGGACAATGTCGCCGACGATGCCGGGCTCGAAAAGGCGATCGGCCTGATGACCCGCCACGGCGCCATCGCCGACACGATCGGCCGCGCCCGCCATTTCGGCGAGATCGCCCGCGACGCGCTGGCGCCGCTGGAAGCGACGCCGCAGAAGTCGGCTTTGATCGACGTCATCGACTTCTGCATCAGCCGCGTCAACTGAGCCGGTCTGTCTTCTCGGGACTTGCCTGGCATCCGCCGGGCAGGGCGCCTGTGAATCGCGCGCCGGCCGTCTCGACAAAGGGCGGTCCGGCAAATTATCTATAAAATATGGCCAGCACAGAAGACACAATCGCCGTCCGCATCAGCAAGGAACTGGCGGACCGCATCATTTCGGGCGCCATCGAGCCCGGCTCGCGGCTGCGCCAGGACCATGTCGCGGAGGAATTCAACACCAGCCATGTGCCGGTGCGCGAGGCTTTTCGCCGCCTCGAGGCGCAAGGTTTGGCGATCAGCGAGCCGCGCCGCGGCGTGCGCGTGGCTTCTTTCGATCTCGGCGAGGTCAGGGAAGTGGCCGAGATGCGGGCCGCGCTCGAAGTGCTGGCGCTGCGCCATGCCGCGCCGCATCTGACGGCGTCGATCCTCGACCTGGCCGAGGAGGCGACCAAGGCCGGCGACAAGTCCGGCGACGTGCGCTCCTGGGAAGAGGCCAATCGCACCTTCCACCGGCTGATCCTGGCGCCCTGCAACATGCCGCGCCTGCTCTCCACCATCGACGACCTGCATGCGGCGAGCGCGCGCTTCCTGTTCGCGGCCTGGCGCTCGGAATGGGAAATCCGCACCGACCAGGATCACCGCGCGATCCTGAGCGCGCTGAGACAAGGCAACACCGAATCGGCCGCAGCGACCCTCGGGCGGCACGTGCAATGGATCGGCCAGAAGCCGGTCAAGACCGCCTCCGGCAGAACGCGAGACGCCTTCGCCATCGTGGGGTAGGTTCGGTGATTGGCGATGGGCCGAGGCCGCTCAGCTTCGTCATTCCGGGGTCTGCGCGCGTCGCTTCGCTCCCTTGCTCCGCCCTGGAATGACGAGTTCGAGGGCAGGCGCTTGCCATTCGTTTCAAAATATGGATTCAATAATAGATGAAGTTCAAAAATTATCTATAATTTCACACAAGCCAAGGAAGACATCGTGACCAACGCAGCCGTTTCGGCCCAAAAACCCTCCTTCAGCCCACTGCGGCTGCACAGCCGTTCGCTCGCCTGGCAGATCGGCGCCGTCATTCTTGGCTCGCTGTTCCTGGCGCTGTCCTCCTATATCGAGGTGCCGATGGTGCCGGTGCCGGTGACCATGCAGACTTTCGCCGTCACCCTGGTCGGCGCGCTCTACGGCTGGCGCTTCGGCGCGCTCACCATTGCCGCCTGGCTGGTCGAAGGCGCGGCAGGGTTTCCCGTGCTGGCGGGCGGGGCGGCCGGCATTCAGCATTTCGTCGGTCCGACCGGCGGCTATCTCTTCGCCTTCCCGGTCGTCGGCGCCTTTGTCGGTTGGCTGGCCGAACGCGGCTGGAACGGCAACCGCGTCATGCTCGCCTTCGCCGCCATGCTCATCGGCAACTTGCTTTGCCTGGTTCTCGGCACCGCCTGGCTCGCCGTCATGATCGGCGCCGAGAAGGCCATCACCTTCGGCTTCCTGCCCTTCATTGTCGGCGGCCTGCTCAAGTCGGCGCTGGGCGCGGCGACGCTGAAGCTCTTTTCCACCTATCGGGCGGAACAGCGCGACCGCTCGTCCGGGACGCGATGACCGTCAGGCTGCGCGCCCATCACCTGCTCTGCCTGCTGACCTATGTCGGCAAGGGCTACTCGCAGGCCTTCACCGCCAACTACGACAAGGTGGTGAAGCGGCTGGGCGAGGGCGAGGGGGTGGTGATCGTTTCCGGTCCGGACGACATCTGCGCACCGCTGCTCGGCGAACCGGAGCCGCATTGCCTGCGCCAAAGCGCCGCTGAGCGGGACGGGCTCGCCGCGCGCGACGTGGGGGCTTTCCTCGGCCAGCCGATCGAGGACGGCGACCGGTTGGTGCTGGATGCTTCCAGGCTGGCAGGGATGCGCAAGGCTTTTTCCGGCGGCCTGACGCGCCAGGCGTGCTCGGGCTGCGAATGGTCCGGCCTGTGCGACGCGGTTGCCGCCGGCGGATTCAGCGACACGCGTCTTTAGAGCATGATCCCGAAAAGTGGGCCGCGGTTTTCGGAAAAGATCATGCTCCAACAAAAGAACTGGATCAGGATGGCGATTCAACGCAACGTCATCCTGATCCAGGCAGCCCGATGCCGGCATATGGGCATCCCGGGCCTCCGCGCGGGATTTTTCGGTGGCGCGGCATCGTTTTTTAAGCCGGATGATTGCATTGTGATTCGCTTGGCGATTGAAGCCCGACCCCAAAAAGGCCATGCTTTGACCCGAAAAGATCGAGTCTGTGGGCGGTCCTCCAAGGGCGGGATCGCATCTGGCTGAAAGGGATACGATGCGGCAAGGACGTGCGCGCTGGCTGACGAGGCTGGCATTTTTGACCGGTGTGGCGCTTTGGGTGCTGCCGGTCCAAGCCAAGGAAGATGCCCAACCGCTCCAGATCACGTCTTTCTCGGGCGCGTATCTCGCGGCTCATATCGCAGAAAGCGACAACGACCTCGACGACGCGATCGCTTATTACAAGCAGGCGCTGGCCTTTGCCCCGGACGACAAGGATCTGCAGCAGAGCTTGATGCTGGCTCTGGTCGCGCAAGGCCGCTTCGAGGAATCGCTGGTCTACGCAGACAAGCTGAAGGAAGTGCCGGATGTCGAGCGCTTCTCGCGCCTCGCGTTGGCCATCGATTCCTTCCACAAGAAGGACTACGCCAAGGCGCAGTACTGGTTGAAGCTCTCGCTCGAATCCGATCTCGACCGGCTGCTTTCCGGCGTGATGGACGGCTGGGCCAAGGAAGGCGCCGGCAACGCGTCCGAGGCCATGGATTCCGTCGACAAGCTCAAGGGCCCGGACTGGTTCGGCCTGTTCAAATCGTTCCACCGCGCGCTGATCGCTGACGCTGCCGGCCTGAACGACAAGGCCGATGAACTCTACGCCGCCACCCTGGCCGATACCACGGCCGGCGGCTCCGCGCCCGAAACCTGGATGCGCAATGCGCAGGCCTATGCCTCCTTCCTCGTCCGCAAGGGCGACAAGTCGAAGGCGCTGGCGGTGTTGAACCAGGCCGAGGCCTTCGCGCCGGGCAAGCTCGAAATCACTACGCTGCGCGACCGCATAGCCAAGGGCGACAAGATCGAGCCGCTGGTGGCCGGCCCGGCCGACGGCGCGTCCGAAATCCTGCTCGACCTTGCCACCGCGCTCAACCGCGGCGGCGGCGAGCCTTTCGTGCGCCTTTACCTGCAATATGCGCTGGCGCTGAAGCCCGACAGCGACGCGGCCCTGGTGCAGCTTGCCGCCGTTGCCGAGCAGCTCAAGGACGGCGAAGGCGCGGTCGCGCTATACCGCCGTATTCCGGCGTCATCGCCGCTCAAAGAGCTCTCCGACCTGCAGATCGGCCTCAACCTTGCCGATCTTGACAAGCACGACGAAGCGATTTCCCACCTCAAGGCCTATCTCGACAAGCATCCGGAGGACATGCGCGCCTATCTGGCGCTGGGCGGCGTCTATGGCTCGAAGGAAGATTTCCGCTCGGCCGCCAATCTCTACGACAAGGCCGTCGAGCAGTTGAAGACGCCGACCGCCGCCAACTGGAACATCTTCTACCAGCGCGGCATCGCTTATGAGCGGCTGAAGGAATGGCCGAAGGCGGAACCGAATTTCCGCAAGGCGCTGGAACTGCAGCCCGACCAGCCGCAGGTCATGAACTATCTCGGCTATTCCTGGGTCGACATGAACATGAACCTCAAGGAAGGCCTGGCGATGATCCAGAAGGCCGTGGATCTGCGGCCGAACGACGGCTACATCGTCGATTCGCTTGGTTGGGCCTATTTCCGCATGGGTCGCTTCGACGACGCCGTGCGCGAGATGGAGCGCGCCGTCTCGCTGAAGCCGGAGGATCCGGTCCTCAACGACCATCTCGGCGACGCTTACTGGCGCGTCGGCCGCAAGCTCGAGGCCACCTATCAGTGGACCCAGGCGCGTGACCTGAAGCCGGACCCGGATGTCCTTGCCACCTTGCAGCAGAAGCTGCTCAAGGGCCTGCCGCCGATCGAATCCAACACCGCGCAGGAAACCCCGAAGGTGAAGCCGGAGCCGACGCCCGCGCCGAAAGGCTAGCCCGCTCGCCAGCGTTCAAGAAAACGGGGCTCGTCGAGCCCCGTTTTCGTTTAGCTCGGCGTCTGCCGAGCTTAGGCGTTGGCAGGCGGCATGCGTTGGAGATCGGTCGAAATGCCCACCCGTCGTCATTCCAGGGTCTCCGCGAAGCCGCTTCGCGGCTGCTCCGCCCTGGAATGACGAGGTTGGGAGGCTCCAGCCAATCCTCAGCGTTTGTGCCGATTTCACGGCAGTGACCGGCCAAAATCTTGCCCGTCGACAAATGGCGACTTTCAAATCCCTGTGTCGAGAAACTAGAACATCTTTCTGTAGACGACGAATCCGGACTTCTCGCCGACCTTGTCGTAGAGTTGCATCGCCGTGTGGTTCGTCTCATGCGTCAGCCAGTAGACGCGGTTCGCGCCCGCCTGCCTGGCGCGTTCGTAGACGCCCTCGATCAGCGCCCGGCCGACGCCTTGGCCGCGCGCGGCTTGCGTGGTGAAGAGATCCTGCAAATAGCAGCTCGGCGCGATCGATGTCGTCGAGCGATGATAGAGATAGTGCACGAGACCGAGCAGGTTCCCCTCGCGCTCGGCCACCAGCGCATGCACCGGCTCATAGGCGTCGAAGAAACGCGACCAGGTCATCTGCGTGATCTCGCCGGCTAGCGCCGTCGGGCCGGAGCGCCCGTAAAACGCGTTGTAGCCATCCCACAGCGGCAGCCACTGCTCGTAATCCTGGCTCGTGACGGGGCGCACGGTGAGTTGACCGGACATGGCGAAACCTTTGTCGTTGAACCAACGGAGCAAACAGTGGCCGCTGCTCGACAGCAATGGGCCAGCCCGCCGCAATGCTTTCCACTTGCGGGACGCGAGCCGCCGCCTTGACGCTTGCCGGCCCGGCAACTAGGGAAGCGTCATCCTGCGCTTTCCGAGGCCGCCGTGACCATCGAGATCCCCGCCCATATGCATCCCAGCCGCTCCTTCCAGGGGCTGATCCTGACCTTGCACAATTACTGGGCGGACTATGGTTGCCTCATCCTGCAGCCCTACGACATGGAAGTCGGCGCCGGCACCTTCCACCCGGCAACCACCTTGCGCGCGCTGGGTCCCTTGCGCTGGAACGCCGCTTACGTGCAACCCTCGCGCCGGCCGAAGGACGGCCGCTATGGCGAAAACCCGAACCGCCTGCAGCATTATTACCAGTATCAGGTGATCCTGAAACCCAATCCACCGAACCTGCAGGAACTCTATCTCGGCTCGCTCGAGGCGATCGGCGTCGATCCGCTGCTGCATGACATCCGCTTCGTCGAGGACGACTGGGAAAGCCCGACGCTGGGCGCCTGGGGGCTCGGCTGGGAATGCTGGTGCGACGGCATGGAAGTCTCGCAGTTCACCTATTTCCAGCAGGTCTGCGGCATCGAATGCGCGCCGGTGGCGGGCGAGTTGACTTACGGCCTGGAGCGGCTCGCCATGTATGTCCAGGGCGTCGACAATGTCTACGACCTGAACTTCAACGGCCGCGAAGGCGCCGAGAAGGTCACTTACGGCGACGTCTTCCTGCAGGCCGAGCAGGAGTATTCGCGCCACAATTTCGAATTCGCCAACACCGCGATGCTGCTGAGACACTTCGAGGACGCCGAGGCCGAGTGCAAGGCGCTGCTCGATGCCGGCACGCCCAAGCCGAGCGACAATCTGGCGATGCACCGCATGGTCTTTCCGGCCTACGACCAATGCATCAAGGCGAGCCACGTCTTCAACCTGCTCGACGCGCGCGGCGTGATCTCGGTCACTGAGCGGCAAAGCTACATCCTGCGCGTGCGCAATCTGGCCAAGGCGTGCGGCGAGGCGTTCCTGAAGACGCGGGCGGGCGGGCTGGCGGCGGCTTAAGCCGACACGGCTTTCACGGTCTCGGCGGCGGCGGCGCTCGGCAATGCGATCTGCGCCGTTGCGCCGTCGATCGTACGCATGGCCTGCCTGACCCCCGGCATCGTGATCGTGCCATGCGCCTGGGCGGCGAAGCAGGCGCTGAGCGCCAGGATCTGCAGGGTTCTCGATGCCGTCTTCATCGTCGTTCAGCCAATAGGTCTCTGCCTGAGCGTTTGTCGCTTCAGCGCAGCGTTCGGTTCATGGGAAGTTCTGCTCCAAGGACGGGTGGGCCGGCGCCAACCCGACAGTGGGTGGCAAAATTCCGCGAAATCGATTGAAGAGGCGGTCTGCTTGCGGGGTGACAGCGGCCGGCCGAGTTGCTATTTCCCGCCCCATTCGTGACACCGGCGCCACGCGCCGACCGTCCCCATCGAGGGGAGGGTATGGAGCCAACCAATGCCCGACTTGCTGCTCGAACTTCGCTCCGAGGAAATCCCCGCCCGCATGCAGCGTAAGGCGGCCGGCGACCTCAGGAAGATGCTGGCCGACGGTCTGGTCGAGGCGGGTCTGACCTATGAGGCGGCGCGTGAATATTGGACGCCGCGGCGCCTGACGCTCGACATAAGGGGCCTGACCGCGCGTTCGAAGGACATCCGCGAGGAGATCAAGGGGCCGTCGACCACGGCGCCCGAGCAGGCGGTGCAGGGCTTCCTGCGCAAGGCCGGCCTGTCATCGATTGCCGAGGCGCATGTCCATTCCGACCCGAAGAAGGGCGACTTCTACGTCGCCCATATCGCGAAGCCGGGCAGGGCGGCGGAAGAAATCATCGCCGAGCTGGTGCCGGCCATCATCAGGAACTTCCCCTGGCCCAAATCGATGCGCTGGGGGCCGGCCTCGGCCAAGCCCGGCTCGCTACGCTGGGTGCGCCCGCTGCAGTCGATCGTCTGCACCTTCGGCCCGGAGACCGAGGAGCCGGTGGTGGTCGATTTCGAGATCGACGGCATTCGCGCCGGCAACGTCACCTTTGGCCATCGCTTCCACGCGCCGGGCCCGATCACCGTGCGCCGCTTCGACGACTATGTGGCGAAGTTGGAGGCGGCCAAGGTGGTGCTCGACGCCGACCGGCGCAAGGAGATCATTCTGGCAGACGCCCGCAACATCGCCTTCGCCAACGGCCTCGATCTGGTCGAGGACGAGGGCCTGCTGGAAGAAGTCTCCGGCCTGGTCGAATGGCCGGTCGTGCTGATGGGCGAGTTCGAGCAGGATTTCCTCGCCATTCCGGGCGAAGTCATCCGCCTCACCATCCGCGCCAACCAGAAGTGTTTTGTCACCCGGCCGCAGGGCGCGGCCGACGATCTGTCCAACCGCTTCATTCTTGTCGCCAACATCGAGGCGAAGGATGGCGGCAAGGAGATCGCCTACGGCAACGGCAAGGTGGTGCGCGCGCGTCTGTCCGACGCGCTCTATTTCTGGAAGACCGATCAGGGCGACCTGCCGGACCTCGATCAACTCGGGGAATCGGCGGCGAAATTCGACCTGGATTTGAAGAAGCCGCTCGACCAGCGCATGGCGCGGCTCGATCATCTGAACGTGACCTTCCATGCCAAGCTCGGCACGCAAGGGGAGAGGGTCGCGCGCATCAAGCGGCTGGCTGAGGAGCTTGCCTTGGTCGTCGGCGCCGACAGCGCGCTCGTCGCCCGCGCGTCGGTGCTCGCCAAGGCCGATCTGCAGACCGAAGTGGTCGGCGAGTTCCCGGAATTGCAAGGCGCCATGGGCCGCAAATACGCGCTGCTGCAGGGCGAGCATCCGTCCGTGGCCGCAGCCGCCGAGGAGCACTACAAGCCACAGGGCCCGTCCGACCGCGTGCCGACCGATCCGGTCTCGGTTGCGGTGGCGCTCGCCGACAAGCTCGACACACTGACCGGCTTCTGGGCGATCGATGAAAAGCCCACGGGCTCGAAGGACCCGTTTGCCCTCAGAAGGGCAGCGCTTGGTATGGTCAGGATCCTCATCGAGAACCGTATCCGGCTGGCGCTTGCGTGTGTTTTCGCCAAGGCCTTTGCAAACTTCAAAGGCGGCGCGGATCAGTCGTCCGATCTCCTTGCCTTCTTCCACGACCGCCTGAAAGTCTATCTCCGCGACCAAGGCGCGCGGCACGATCTGATCGATGCCGTCATCACGCCGCAGTCCGATGACCTGCTGCAGATCGTCCGCCGCGTCGAGGCGCTGGGTTCCTTGCTCGACACCGACGAAGGCAAGAACCTGCTAGCCGGCACCAAGCGCGCGGCCAACATTCTCGCCGCCGAGGAGAAGAAGAAAACGCTGGTCGCCGAGACTGTTGAGCCGGCATTGTTCCGCGAGGAAGCGGAAAATAAGCTCTATGCCGCGGTGAATCAGGCTGAGAAGGAAGCCGGCCAAGCGATTCAGAACGAAGATTTTTCCGCCGCCATGCTGGCGCTTAGCGTGTTGCGCGAACCGGTTGATTCATTCTTTGAGGGCGTTCTCGTGAATGATGAGGACCAGGCCGTGCGCGCCAACCGTCTGGCGTTGCTCGCCCGCATCCGCGCCGCCACCGACCACGTCGCGGATTTTTCAAAAATCGTCGGCTGACAGCGCAAAAATCGCGCCTTTCAACTTGCCCGCATTCGCTAGGATGCGAGCATTCCTCGACAATTCGGCGCTCGAAATTTAATGCGCCGGAGCCGGCTTACAGTCATACGGCGATGACCTCCGCATGGGAGAAGTGATCCATGTCGCCCAGAAGCGCTGAGCGGTTCTGGGGCAACGACATGCATCAACCAAAGAGTTAAGGCGCGTTCCCCGAGATCGTTTCCCGGCGCGCGCCGTAAGACGTTCCCAAACACGGAGGCATGCCATGAATTCCGTTGACGATATCGACCTGATTGAAGAGACCCCGGCCGCCGCCGAGGCCATCGAATCCGCTTCCGAAAACCTCCTCGACCACGCCGCTGCCGCGGCAGTCGAATCTGCCGATCCGTCCGAGGACGATGAGGAAGATGACGAAGACGGCGAGGAGGCCACTGCCTCGGCCCACGACGAGTCGGAAGACGAGGATGAAGATGACGACGAAGACGGCGACGACGAAGACGATGACGCCGACGAAGAAGCCAAAGCCTCGGGCGACGATGAGTCCGACGACGAGGATGAAGATGGCGACGACGATGAAGACGACGCCGACGAGTCCGACGATGACGACAAGGAAGAAGCGGCCTGAGCCGTCTCCTGTCGTGTGAAGCATGAGGGGCGGCGCGTTACGCGTCGCCCTTTTTCGTCAGGCTCGTCAATCTTCCAGGAAGATTGACCCGTCAATCTTCAGAAGCTGACCTAGTCAGTCTTCCACGATGCTGACCCGCACGCTGTCCGGATAGACGTCGACCTCGATCAACGGCTCGCCATTGACGATCGCGCGCCGGGTCGAGTTGCTCATGGCGCCGCCGCGTCCCAGCATGCGCTGCAGGTCGGCGCGCGAGCCGTCGCTGCGGAACCAGGGATCGCCCTGGTCGTCGCCGTCGCGCCGGTGGAACTTGTGCCAGTTGGCGCGGTCCTGCCGCACCATCTGCGCCGCGCTGCCGAGCGGATAGCCGTCGCTGGCGCGGTGATCGCGGTCGGAAATCCGCGCCGTGTAAGAGCCAAGCATATCATCGGCACTCGCCGTGCCCGCGCCCAGCGCGGTTGCCGCCATCAGGCCGGCGACAGCGATTGCTTTCGAAACAGTCATGAAATTCCCCTTTTTGAAACGCCAGCGCCATCGTGCCGGATCCGCATGACGGAGATCGGACAAAGTTCAAGCGCCTAGCATATCGAGGTGGTATTCAGTGTGATCTACATCGCCTTGCCGACGCGCGGCAGTGGCTGGGCAGTTTGCGGTTGCGCCTGGGGCTGCGCATCGGCTGTCGCGCCTGGCTGGGCGGCGGTCTTGCCGCTGCCGTTCGAAGCGGACGCGGTGCCGTTCGCGGGCATTGCCGGCGAAGTGCCGTTTGCCGGCGCGGTGGTGGCGGGTGTGGTTGTGGCTGTTGCAGGCTTGGTCGACGCGGTCGCCGCCGGCGCTGCGAAAGCGCCGCCGACAATACCGCCCCGGATGATCATCGGGGCCTGCTGGTGCTCGGATTTCTCGGGGATTGCCGCGACCTTTTCATCGGTGACGGCGGGCATAGGGTCGCCAAGCGCTATCATCGACGGCGTCGAGGCCGCGGACAGCTTGGTCGGCTCGATCGCATTCAGCCTGACGACGGAAGGCGTCGAGGTCGAGGGTCCGACCACGACGATCGACGAGGCATATGCGGCGCCGTTCATCGCCAAAAGGCTGATACCGAACGCTCCAAGCAAACGCATCACAAGAACTCCCAAGCCCGCAACCGCATCAAACCCGCACCTTAGGACCGGCACATTGAAGCCGGCTTGCTTGGAAACTTAACATTTTAGGGATTGATAAATCGCCAATGCCCGCACTTGCCCGATGCAAGCGGCCGTATTACGGGACCGGCATGTGCAGGACTGGTGGCGAATTTGGCTGAGATACTGGCGATCGGCGAGGCTCTGGAGCGGGCTTTGGCGCTGCTCGAAGGCGGCGACGTCGTCGCCATTCCGACCGAGACGGTTTACGGCCTGGCCGGCGATGCCACCAATGGCGTTGCCGTGGCGCGCATTTTCGAGGCCAAGGGCCGGCCGCGCTTCAACCCGCTGATCGCCCATGTCGCGGATCGCGCCATGGCGGACCGTATCGCCGGCTTCGATCCGCTGTCGGCAAGATTGGCCGAAGCCTTCTGGCCCGGCCCGCTGACGCTGGTGCTGCCGCACAGGGCGGACAGCGGCATCCATCCGCTGGTCACCGCGGGGCTGGACACGATCGCGCTGCGCATGCCGCGCGGGTTCGGCGGCGGGCTGATCGCGCGGCTCGGCCGGCCGCTCGCGGCCCCCAGCGCCAATTCCTCCGGAAAGATCAGCGGCACGACGGCAGGCGCGGTCGCCGCCGATCTCGGTGACAGGATCAGGCTGGTCGTCGATGGTGGCGCGACGCCTGTCGGACTGGAATCGACTATTCTCAAGGTCGAGGACGGCAGGCTGCGGCTGCTGCGGCCCGGCGGCATCGGCGCCGAGGAGATCGAGGCGGTGGCCGGCGCGAAACTATCGCGCGGCGCGAGCGGCATCGAGGCGCCGGGCATGCTTGCCTCGCATTACGCGCCGGGCGCCGCGATGCGGCTTAATGTCGGGGACGTTGCCGAAGGCGAGGCTTTGCTTGCGTTCGGCCGCAATCGCGCCGAGGGCTGGGAACGGGCCGCTGCGTTGCGCAACCTCTCCGAAACGGGCGACCTGCGCGAGGCAGCCAGCAATCTGTTCGCCTTCATGCAGGCGCTCGATCGTGTCGGCGCCGCGACCATCGCCGTCGAGCCGATCCCGTTGGAGGGCCTGGGCGAGGCGATCAACGACCGGCTTGCCCGCGCCGCCGCGCCGCGTGACAAGCTTGCCTGAGCGCCCTAGGGTTTGTTTCATGAACGACCAGCCCTTCGATCTCGATCCCGCCGTCATCGACCGCTTCACGGCCATCGTCGGCCACAAATATGCCTTGCGCGACCAGGCCGACATCGCGCCTTACATCACCGAGCGGCGTGGCCTTTGGCATGGCCGGACATCGCTGGTGCTGCGCCCCGGCAGCGTCGAGGAAGTGAGCCGCATCATGCGGCTGGCAACCGAGACCGGAACGCCGATCGTGCCGCAGAGCGGCAACACCGGGCTGGTCGGCGCCCAGGTGCCGGACAAATCCGGACACGACATCGTGCTGTCGCTGTCCAGGCTGAACCGCATCCGCGAGATCGATGTCCTGTCGAATACGGTGACCGCCGAGACCGGCGTCATCCTGCAGACCCTGCAGGAAGCGGCTGACGCCGCTGGCCTGCTGTTTCCGCTGTCGCTCGCCGCCCAAGGGTCCTGCCAGATCGGCGGCAATCTGTCCTCCAATGCCGGCGGCACCGGCGTGCTTGCTTACGGCAATGCGCGCGAGCTCTGCCTCGGCGTCGAGGTCGTGCTGCCGACCGGCGAGGTGTTCGACGACCTGCGCAAATTGAAGAAGGACAACACCGGCTACGATCTGAAGAACCTTTTCGTCGGCGCCGAAGGCACGCTCGGCATCATCACCGCCGCGGTGCTGAAGCTTTTCCCGAAGCCGAAAGGCAGGGAGGTCGCCTTTACCGGCCTGCCGTCGTCCCCGCACGACGCGCTTTCGCTGTTCACGCTGGCGATGGATCGCGCCGGCGCCTCGCTCACCGCTTTCGAGCTGATCGGCAAAAGACCCTACGACTTCACGCTCAAACACGGGCAAGGCATCGCCCGGCCGCTGGCCGACGACTGGCCATGGTATGTGCTGATGCAGGTCTCTTCCGGCCGTTCCGAAGAAGACGGCAGGGCGCTGATCGAAGAGATTCTTTCAGCCGGCCTTGAGCAAGGCATCGTCGGCGACGCGGTGGTGTCGGCAAGCCTTGCCCAGGGCGACGCTTTCTGGAATTTCCGCGAGACGCTCCCCGAATGCCAGAAGCCGGAGGGCGCCTCGATCAAGCACGACATCTCGGTGCCCATCGCCTCGATCCCGCAATTCATCGAAAAAGCGGCCGGCGTGGTTGAGCGGGTTTGCCCCGGCGCGCGCGTCGTCTGCTTCGGCCACATGGGCGACGGCAATCTTCACTACAACATCTCGCGTCCGGTGGATTGGGCGGACGAGGCGTTCCTCGAGCTCTACCATCCCATGAACAAGGCGGTGCACGATGTCGTGCGCTCCTTCCATGGCTCGATCTCGGCCGAGCACGGCATCGGCCAACTGAAGCGCGACGAGCTGATCGCCACGGCGCCGCCGATGGCGATCGACCTGATGCGGCGGGTGAAGGCGGCCTTCGATCCGGCCGGCATCATGAATCCCGGTAAGGTTATCTGATCCTCACCACATCGGGCGCTGGTCGCATTCCGATAACCATCGGCTCAGATCAGCAAAATTTAACCGACTTTCTTAAGCGCGCCGGTAAGAAGCGAGCGCTAATGTTTCTTCCCATAACGAGGCCGGAAAAACCGGCCCTGAGAGAACCGGAAAAACGGCCCTCAGGAATAACAGGGAAGACATCGATGAACACTGGGCTGAAGCCAGTCTGGGCCGGGCGCAACATGCGTCTCGATCCGTTTCGCCTGCCGCAAATGGTGAGCTACGCCACGCGCGACGACTATGGCGATGTTACCTTCACCATCGACCAGCGCGGCGCGGTCATCCGCCGTGTGCTGGAGATGAGCGGCGTGCCGGCGATCATCGCACTGCCCCCCAATGCGTTCCGCGGCGTCGCCGCCCGCGCCATGGAGGATCCGGACGGCAACGTCACGGTGACGCTGGAACTGCTGCACAATGATCCGATGCTGTCGGTGCCGCTTCTGGTCGCCGACGACCTCGACGACGTCGCCGCCGACTGGCGCGCCTGGGCCGATGCCTACCGCCTGCCGATGCTTCTGATCGAGGCCGACGGCATAGCCCGCACGCTGGAAGAATCGCTCGGCGCCGCCATCAAGTCGCTGCCGCCGCAGGAGCGCCGCAAGGGCCGCGTCTCCAACATGCGCCGCCCGCGCTTCCTTGCCCGCCGCAAGTCCGGCAACCTTGGCCTGAGACTGGTCATCGACGGCCAGGAGATTATCGCAAGGGAGTAGCCGCCGGTGACAGTCTTCTCCCCGTCACTATACGGAGAGAAGTGCCCGGCAGGGCGATGAGGGGCAGCGCCGACCTAGGTGTTTGGCGACCTCAAAACCCGATCACTCGCGACAGCGCCGCCGCATATTTCATCTAACCTTCAAGGTTGGCGCTGCCCCTCATCCGGCTGCCGCCACCTTCTCCCCGTTGAACGGGGAGAAGGGAGAACTAAACCAGCGGCTTTAGCCATATCCACACCGAACCGCCGATCAGGCCGAGGAAGATCAGCCAGCCGACCTGGTTGTTCGACTTGAACAGCTTCAGGCACTGGTCCGGATTGTCGATGTCGAGCTGGATGATCTGGCGCGCCATATGCGCGCCGGCGGCGATCAGCCCGGCCAGCGCCACCACCGGCACTTGCGCCGAGGCGAAGGCGATGGCGAAGCAGACCAGCGCGCCGCCATAGAGCCCGACCAGCCAGGTCTTGGTGTTGTCGCCGAACAGCCGCGCCGTCGAGCGCACGCCGACGATGGCGTCGTCTTCCTTGTCCTGATGCGCATAGATCGTGTCGTAGCCGATCACCCACAGGATCGAGCCGATATAGAGCATGATGGCCGGATCATCGATGTCGCCGAACTCGACCGCCCAGCCCATCAGCGCGCCCCAGGAGAAGGCGAGCCCAAGCACGAATTGCGGCCAGTTGGTGATGCGCTTCATGAAGGGATAGACGGCCACGATCGCCAGCGAGGCGATGCCGAGCGGAATGGCGAAGCTGTTGAACTGCAACAGCACGGCAAGCCCGATAAGCGCCTGGATGACGACGAAAGCCCAGGCCTGGCGGCGCGTGACCTTGCCGGCCGGCAACGGCCGCGAGCGGGTCCGCTCGACCTGGTTGTCGATGTCCACATCGGCGAGGTCGTTGTAGGCGCAGCCGGCGCCGCGCATGGCCACGGCGCCGACGAAAAACAGGAACAGGTACCACGGCGCCGGAAGCAGCGTCAGCAGCGGGTCGGTCGGGCGCGGATAGGCGCCCGCGGCAAGTGCCGCCGACCACCAGCACGGCCACAACAAGAGCTGCCAGCCGATAGGCCGGTCCCAGCGCGCTAGCTGCGCGTAGGGCCAGAGCCAGCGCGGCAGCACCCGGTAGACCCAATGGCCGCTCGGCGCGTCGGCGACCCGGCCCTGTGCTGCTTTCGACTGGACGGTTTCCATCACGCTGGAGTGGCAGCAGCAAGCAGCGCCGTCAAGCGGCCGCGTTGTCGCTCAAGTGTTGAAAACTTGGGCGTTGAAGCCCTAGGCGGTGAAAACATCGTGACTGGCAAACCATGCCTTGGCGACGTCGATGAAGGTCACGGCCGCCTTCGACAGGCGCTGGCGCGTGTCATGGGTCAGGATGATGCGCTGCATGGGCAGCGGATCGGAAAGCGGCTTGCAGACCAGCGGCAGCCCGTCATAGCTGCGGTCGCCATACGGCCTCGTATAGCTGACCGCGACGCCGAAGCCGTTGGCCACCATGGAGCGCTGCAATTCGAACGAGCTCGTCGCCGCCCGGGCGATCGGCGAGAGGCCGCGGCTAAGGAAAAGGTCCAGCATGTGCTGCCAGCTGTGCGGCTGGTCAGTGGTGATCAGCGGATGCTGCGCCAGTTCCGCCAGGCTGACGGCGTGCTTGTCCGAAAGCTCATGGCCCGCCGGCAAAAGCGCGTGCGGCCGCAGCTCATGCAGGAGAATGCGCTTGAAATGCCCGGGCAGGCCGAGATCGTAGGTGAGGCCGAGATCGACGGCGCTGTCGGCCAGGCGACGCCCCAGCGTGTCGAAGGTTTCGTCGCCGATGACGACCGTGACGGCCGGGCAGCGTTCGGCGAAGGCGCGCATCAGCGCCGGCGCGAAATAGGGCGCCAGGTCCTCGAAGCAGCCGAGCACCAATTCGCCGCCGACATCGGCATCGCGCGATCCGAGCGCCGCCAGTTCGTCCGCTTCGCCCAGCACCTGCCTTGCCTTGGCGACGGCCCTGCGGCCGAAGGATGTCAGCGCAACGCCGCTTCCGCGCTGGCGCACGAACAGCTTCTGGCCAAGCGCGTCCTCGACATTGTCGATCGCCACCGAAATCGAAGGCTGCGAAACATTGAGCGCCGAGGCGGCCGCGGTCACGCTGCCATAGCGGGCCACGGCAACGACATAGCGCAACTGGGCGAGGGTCGGTCTCATAGGTAAAAACTATAAACTAGATGATAAGTTATTATTTTACGCGATGTCCAGCGCTTGCGATAGTCGCTCGCCTAATCAAGGAGAGCGCCATGGCCAGCCCAAAGATCGATGCTTCGACGATTGCCGACTATCAGCGCGACGGCGCTGTCTGCATCCGTGGTGCCTTCAAGGACTGGGTCGATGTCATCGCCGACGGCATCGAGCGCAACATTGAGAACCGCAGCGCCACGGCTTCCGATATTGCCGGCGGCAAGGGCAGCTTCTTCGACGACTACTGCAACTGGGAGCGCATTCCGGAATTCGTCAGGATCGTCAGGGAATCGCCGGCCGCCGAGCTCGCGGCCGCGGTCATGCAGTCGCGCACTGCCCAGTTCTTCCACGATCACGTCCTGGTCAAGGAACCCGGCACGCAGAAGCCGACGCCGTGGCACCAGGACATTCCCTATTACTTCGTCGACGGCAGCCAGACGGTGAGCTTCTGGATCCCGATCGATCCGGTGAAGGAAGCGACGCTGAGGGTGATCGCCGGCTCGCACAAATGGGAAAAGATGGTGTTGCCGGTGCGCTGGCTGAACGACGACAACTTCTATGCCGGCGAGGGCGACTACCGGCCGGTGCCCGACCCCGACAACGACCCCTCGATGAAGGTGCTGGAATGGGAGATGGAGCCTGGCGACGCCATCCTGTTCGACTTCCGCACGGCGCACGGCGCGCGCGGCAATCTGACCTCTGCACGCCGCCGGGCGCTGTCGCTGCGCTGGGTCGGCGACGACGCGCGTTATGTCGAGCGTCCCGGCCGCACCTCGCCGCCTTATACCGGCCACGACATGAAGCCCGGCCAGAAACTGCGTGAGGACTGGTTCCCTGTCGTTTTCCAGAGCTAGAGTCGTCTTCCGGGCTTGAGTCGTTTTTTCGGCCCGGCCGGCGACGGGACTTGCCTCATTCCCCTCGATGCGGGCCATGTTCCCGTGCGCAATTGCCGCCAAAATGCCAAGATGCCTTGACCCATCGCCCGCGGACCAATAGCGGGTTCTCTCGACGAGGACGATCGGCAGCAAGAGGTGGCCATGAATGTTCTTCTTCTCGGCTCGGGTGGCCGCGAACATGCGCTCGCCTGGAAGATGGCCGCCTCGCCGCTGGTGACGAAGCTCTACGCCTCGCCAGGCAATCCGGGCATCGGCCGTGTCGCCGAGC
The DNA here is from genome assembly GCF_006440815.1 of Mesorhizobium sp. B2-8-3. NCBI lineage: Bacteria > Pseudomonadati > Pseudomonadota > Alphaproteobacteria > Hyphomicrobiales > Phyllobacteriaceae > Mesorhizobium > Mesorhizobium sp. B2-8-3. Next base: position 75,075 of record NZ_VFTW01000021.1, on the reverse strand, counting down.
TGGTCAAGCTCGACGTCGCCGACCACTCCGCCGTCGCCTCCTTCTGCCAGGAGAAGAAGATCGACCTGGTCGTGGTCGGTCCGGAAGGTCCGCTGGTGGCCGGCATCGCCGACGACCTGCGCGCCTGGGGCATCCGCGTCTTCGGTCCCTCCAAGGCGGCGGCGCGGCTCGAGGGTTCGAAGGGCTTCACCAAGGATCTTTGCGCGAAGTTCAACATCCCGACCGCCGCCTATGGCCGCTTCAGCGACCTTGCCTCGGCAAAGGCCTATGTCGAGCAGACCGGCGCGCCGATCGTCATCAAGGCCGACGGCCTTGCCGCCGGCAAGGGCGTCACCATCGCCATGACGCTGGAGGAGGCGAACGCCGCGCTCGAAGCCTGTTTCGACGGCGCTTTCGGTGCCGCTGGAGCCGAGGTGGTGGTCGAGGAGTATCTGACCGGCGAGGAGGCGAGCTTCTTCTGCCTGTGCGACGGCGCCACGGCGCTGCCCTTCGGCACCGCGCAGGACCATAAGCGCGTCGGCGACGGCGATACCGGGCCGAACACCGGCGGCATGGGCGCCTATTCGCCGGCGCCGGTGATGACGCCGGAAATGACCGAGCGCACCATGCGCGAGATCATCGAGCCGACCATGCGCGGCATGGCCAATATCGGCGCGCCCTTCGCCGGCATCCTCTTCGCCGGCCTGATGATCACCGACAGCGGCCCCAAGCTGATCGAGTACAACACCCGCTTCGGCGATCCCGAATGCCAGGTGCTGATGATGCGGCTGAAGGACGATCTGCTCGTCCTGCTCAACGCCGCCGTCGACGGCCAACTCGCGCATATGTCGGTGCGCTGGAGCGACGAGACGGCGTTGACCGTGGTGATGGCGGCGAGGGGCTATCCGGGCACGCCGGAAAAGGGCTCCGTCATCCGCGGTCTCGACAAGGTGGAAGGCGTCCAGGTCTTCCATGCCGGCACTGCCATCAATGGCGGCGCGCTGGTCGCCAATGGCGGGCGTGTGCTCAACGTCACCGCTTTGGGCGCCACCGTCGGCGAGGCGCAGGCAAAGGCCTACGCGGCGATCGATCGTATCGACTGGCCGCAAGGCTTTTACCGCCACGACATCGGCTGGCGCGCTGTCGAGCGTGAGAAAGGCGCCGCCTGATCAGGCAGCCTGGCTCCTGCCGCCCTTGCGTGCCCAGGCCGGCAGCCAGTCGCCGTGAGCGGCAAGCAGGTCGTCGACCAGCGACCAGATCTGGTCGAGGTCGAGCTCGGCCGCGGTATGCGGGTCCATCATCGCCGCATGGTAGATGTGCTCGCGGTTCTCGCTGATCAGCGCTCGCACCGTCAGTTCCTGGACGTTGATGTTGGTGCGGATCAGCGCCGTGAGCTGCGGCGGCAATTCGCCAATGTAAGTGGGCTGGATTCCGGAAGCATCGACCAGGCACGGCACTTCCGCCTCGCAATCGAAAGGCAGCGAGGTGATGCAGCCATTGTTGCGCACATTGCCGTAGATCACCGACGGCTCGCCGATCCACACCGAATTCATGATCGAGGAAGCATATTCCCTGGACTGCTCGACCTCGATCCGGTCCGCCGAGCGGTAGGCTTCCGCCTGGCCCTTCCAGCGCTCGATCTGCTCGATGCAGCGTTTTGGATATTCGTCGAGCGGGATGCCATATTTCTCGATCAGGTCGGGGCGGCCGTCCTTGATGAAATAGGGCGTGTATTCGGCGAAATGCTCCGAGCTTTCGGTGACGAAATAGCCGAGCCGGGCCAGCATCTCGTAGCGCACCTTGTTCGGGCAGCGCGGGTTCCAGCCGGGTTTTGGCGCGCGGCCCTCGCGATAGGCGCGCAGGAGATCGGGATAAAGGTCGCGGTAAGAACCGTCCGGCTGGCGATGCTCGAACTTGAGATAAAAGGCCATGTGGTTGATGCCGGCCGAGCGGTAGCGGATCTCGTCATAGGGAAGGTCGAGGTCGTGCGCCAGTTCCATCGCCGTGCCCTGCACCGAATGGCAGAGCCCGACCTGTTTGATCGCGGGATATTTCTCCGCGATCGCCCAGGTGTTGATCGCCATCGGGTTGACGTATTGCAGCATGATCGCCTCCGGGCAGACGGCGAGCATGTCCTCGCAGATCTTCCATAGATGCGGCACCGTCCTTAAGCCCCGCATGATGCCGCCGACGCCGAGCGTGTCGGCGATCGTCTGGCGCAGGCCGTATTTCTTCGGCACCTCGAAGTCGGTGACAGTGCAGGGCTCGTAGCCGCCGATCTGGAAGGCGACGACGACGAAGTCGGCGCCGGACAGCGCCTGGCGCTGGTCCGAATAGGTCTCTGCCTTCGCCTTGACGCCGAGCGTCGCGATCAGCTTGTTGACGACGACGGCGCTCTCTTCCAGCCGCTGCGGGTTGATGTCCATCAGCGCGATCGTCGCGCCCGAAAGCGCCGGCCGCTGCAGCACGTCGCCGACGATGTTCTTCATGAACACCGTCGAGCCGGCGCCGATGAACGTGATCCTGGGATTTCTTGTCACTTTAAAGCCTCCGGCACTTCTCTAAGCCACGTCGAAAGCGGCCCTGACGAGCCGTTCGGTGTAGGCGGTCTTGGGATTGGAAAGGACCTCGTTGACGGGTCCCTGCTCGACGATCTTGCCATGCTGCATGACGATGACGCGGTGGCACAGCGCCCGCACCACCTTGAGGTCGTGCGAGATGAAGAGATAGCTCAGGCCGCGCTCGTCCTGCAGCTTTCGCAACAGGTCGATGATCTGCGCCTGCACGGAAAGGTCCAGCGCCGAAGTCGGCTCGTCGAGCAGGATGAATTCGGGCTCCAGCGCAATCGCCCGCGCGATCGCGATGCGCTGCCGCTGGCCGCCGGAGAATTCATGCGGGAAGCGCGACAGGATGTTGCCGGGCATGCCGGCGCTGGCCAGCGCCTCGCGCACCCGCTCGTTCCGCTCGCGCCGCGTCGCGCCCAACCGGTTGACGACCAGCCCTTCCTCGATGATCTGGCCGATCGTCATGCGCGGGTTGAGCGAGGAGAAAGGATCCTGGAAGACGATCTGCATGCGCGAGCGCAGCGGCCGCATTCCGGCGCGCGTCAGCTTCTCGATCGGCTGGCCGTCGAAGCCGATCTCGCCGCGCTTGGCGTCGATCAGCCTGAGCAGCGCCTGGCCGAAAGTGGTCTTGCCGGAGCCGGATTCGCCGACCAGACCAAGCGTCTCATGACGGCAAAGTTTCAGGCCGAGATCGTCGACGGCGACCAGCTCGCGCCAGTCCGGCTTCATGAAAGAGCCGTGGCGCAGCATGAAGCAGACGCGCACGCCATTCGCCTCGAGGATCGTGCGGGACTTGTCGGGCAGCACCTTCGGCCGTCCGTGTGGCTCGGAAGCGAGCAGCCGCTGCGTGTAGGGATGTTGGGGATTGGCGAAGAGCCGCTCGGTGACGTTGTGCTCGCGCATCTCGCCATGCTGCATGACATAGACGTAGTCGGAGAACTTGCGCACCACGGTGAGATCGTGCGTGATCAGGATCACCGCCATCCGCAGCTCTTTCTGCAGGTTGCGGATCAGGTTCAGGATCTGCGCCTGCACGGTGACGTCGAGCGCCGTGGTGGGCTCGTCGGCGATCAGCACGTCGGGGTCGTTGGCCAAGGCCATGGCGATCATGACGCGCTGGCGCTGGCCGCCCGAGAGCTGGTGCGGATATTGCTTCAGCCGCGCCTCTGGCTCAGGGATCTGGACATGCCGCAGGAGTTCGAGCGCGCGCGCCCAGGCTTGCCTGCGGCTCACCTTGCGGTGCACCCGGATCGCTTCGACGATCTGGCTGCCGACCGTGTAGATCGGGTTGAGCGAGCTCATCGGCTCCTGGAAGATCATCGAGATGCGGTTGCCGCGCAGCTTGCGCCGCGAACTCTCCGGGAACTTCAGGATGTTCTGCCGAGATAGTCGACGCTCGACCGCGGCGAGACCGTCGCGCGGCGCGACAACAGCCCCATGACGGTGCGCGCCGTCACCGACTTGCCGGAGCCGGATTCGCCGACGATCGCGATCGTCTCGCCGCGATAGAGCTGGAACGAGACGTCCTTCACCGCCTCGACGGTGCCGTGCTCGACCTTGAACGCGACCTCGATGTTGCGGGCGTCGATCACAGGCTGATCATAGCGACCGCCATGATCATGCCGGACGGCCGGCGCGAAATTGTCTGCGAGCGCGATCGTCGTCATCCGGCCACCTCAATAGGGATCGACGGCATCGCGCAGGCCGTCGCCCAGCGCGTTGAAGGCAAAGACGGTGATCAGCACGAAGCCGACCGGCGACAGGATCCATGGATAGGTGCCGATGACCGAATAGGTCGCGGTGTCCTGCAGCATCAGGCCCCATGAGATCAGCGGTGGCTTCACCGCGAAGCCGAGGAAGCCGAGGAAGGATTCGAGCAGCACCACCGTCGGGATCGCCAGCGTCACGGCGACGATCACATGGCTCATCACATTGGGGAAGATGTGCTGCATGATGATGCGCCGGTCGGTGGCGCCGACCGCCATGGCGGCGCGCACATAGTCGATCCGCGCCAGCGCCAGCGTCTTGCCGCGCACCTCGCGCGACATCTGTGCCCAGCCCAGCGCCGACATGACGATGATGACGAAAGCGAGGAAGACATTCGTCGGCGCTGTGACCGGGATCAGCGTCGTCAGGGCCAGATAGAGCGGCAGTTGCGGGAAGGCGAGCACAAGCTCGACGAATCGCTGCATCCAGACGTCGAACCGGCCGCCGAAATAGCCGGAGATCATGCCGACGCTGGTGCCGATGACCGTGATGATGAAGACCACCGTCAGCGCGATCATCAGCGACACGCGCGAGCCGTGGATGGCGCGCGACAGCACGTCGCGGCCGAACTTGTCGGTGCCGAGGAAATGCACCGGCTGGCCGTCCATCGAGGAAAACAAGTGCCGGTTCATCGGGATGAGCCCGAAGAGCTTGTAGGCCGCGCCTTCGACGAAGAAACCGAGCAGCCTTGGATGGTCGTAGTCGGGGCCGACGATCGGCTGGAAGGTGACCGGATCGAGATCGGCCGAATCGGCCAGCGCATAGACCCGCGGCCGCGCGACGAAATTGCCGTCCTTGTCGTGGAAAACAGGGGCCTGCGGCGGAGCGAAGGCGACGTCGGTCGCCTTGGGGTCCATCGGCGCCAGGAATTCGGCGAACACCGCCATGACCAGCAGCAGGACGACCAGCCAAAGCCCGGCCATGCCGGTCCAGGAGCGCTTCAGCCGGCGCCAGACGAGCGCGATGTAGCTCTCATTGCCATGCGCGGCTTCGGCTTTGGTTACGCCTTCGGCCGGCAAGGGCGTAAGGGATGGGGGCGGGGGTGAGGGATCGCGGGCCAGCATCTAGCGCTCCCCGAACTGGCGGATGCGCGGGTCGAGCAGGACCAGCAGCATGTCGGCGATGATGTTGCCGACGATCAGCGTCGCCGACAGCACCATCATGAAGGTGGCCGTGACATAGACGTCGCCGACCGCCATGGAACCGACGATCGCCGGACCGACGGTCGGCAGCGCGAAGATGATCGCCGTCTCGATCTCGCCGGTGAGCATATAGGGCAGCACCACGCCCTGATACATCACCAGCGGATGCAGCGCGTTGGGCACGGCATGGCGCATGACGACGGCGCCGCCGGTCAGGCCCTTGGCCTTGGCCGTCTCGACATATTGCGCGTTGAGCGTGTCGAGCAGGTTGCCGCGCATGACCCGCATGTTGTAGGCGAGGCCGCCGAAGGTCGCGATCGCAACCACCGGCCAGACATGCTTGACCAGGTCGACGAGCTTCGCCCACGACCACGGCGCGCCGCCATATTGCGGCGAGAAGAACGAGCCGATCTCGGAGACGTTGAACTGGAAGACCAGCAGATAGACGATGATCAGCGCCATCAGGAAACGCGGCACCGTCATGCCGAGGAACGAGATCGCCGAAAGTGTCGAGTCGATCCAGGAATATTGCCGCGTCGCCGCCCATATGCCGAAGCTGATGCCGAGCACCGAGGCGAGCAGGTGGCAGACCAGCGCCAGAAGCAAGGTGCGCGGCAGGCGCTCGCCCACCACGTCGGCCACCGGCTTGTTGTAGTAGAGGCTGTAGCCGAAATCGCCGCGGGTGACGATACCGCCGATCCAGTTGAGGTACTGGACGGGCAGCGGCTTATCGAGGCCATGCTCGACGCGGTAGGCCTGGGCTTGCGCTTCAGCCTCGGCGTAGGAAGCGCCGCCCTGGTTGATCAGCTGCGAGCGGATATAATCCGCATAGTCGCCGGGCGGCGCCTGGATGATGGCGAAGGTGACGAGGCTCAAAATGGCGAGGACGGGAAGCGCCGACGCTATGCGCATAAGCAGGAATCGCAGCATGGGGGGTCAGCTTCCTTTCTGGCCGGTCGCTCCCTGAGGCGCGTTCGGAGGTTTCGTTGTCCGGCCGCGCCGCGGCGCGGCCGGACGTCTCTCGTCAGGGGAGGTAAACCTTACATCGGACCCTTGTCACCCGGTTTGCCGGGAAGCTCCTCCGGATACAATTCGTGCTTCGCCTGCTTGTCGGCGGCGACGAAGACACGTTCGCGGACGATCGAATCCTCGGCCCAGTTGAACATGTAGATCGGTGTGCCTTGCGGGATGTTGGAGAACCGCGTGTTGATGATGAGCGCGCCCGGATACTCGGTCAGCCCGACATTGTAGACATGCTCGGTCGATATCTTCTGGAACTTTCGCATCAGGTCGGCACGCTGGTCGTTGTCCTGCGTCGTCACGAACTTGTTGACGATGTCGACGAGGTCCTTCTCGAAGGGCATCAGGTCGACCTCGCCGCTTTCCGGCGCGCGGTGATTCCAGCTGGTCTTCGGGCCGACGGGAGCAAGTTGCTCGGTGTTTTGCACCACCGAGGTCAGCTCGGTCTCGTTGCGCCGGATCAGCCAGTCGAAACGGCCGGAATATTGGATGGCGTCGCGCTGCGTTCCGTTAACCCCGTTGAGCACGACCCTCAGCCCGAGCTTCTCCATCTGCGCGACCACGCCTTCGGCAAGGCTCTTGTCGGTGGTGTAGTCGTTGTTGACCAGCATCACGATCTCGACATTCTTGCCGCCGGCGGTGCCGGCCGGGAAGTTCACGATACCGTCGCCGTCGGTGTCCTTCAGCCCGGCCTTGGCAAGCTCGGCCTTGGCGCCTTTGAGATCGAACGGATAGTAGACCGTCGATTTGCGGTCATAGAAGCTGGTGCCCGACGAGAAGCCGCCCGGATAGATGGCGGTGAATGGACCCTTGACCAGCGAGTCGCCCAGCGCCTTGCGGTCGAGCGCCATGGTCACCGCCTTGCGGAAGTCCTCGTTGCGGTTCAATTCGCGCACCGCCTGACTGCGCTCGTCCGGGTTGCCCCAGCCATTGGCGGAAAAATTCATGCGCAGATTGTAGCCGATGAGGCGCGGGCCGAAGGCAAGCCGGGCCGGCGCGTTCGAGTCGGCAGCGCGCTTCAGCGAGGCGACGAAATTCTCCGGCTGCTCGAGATTGGAGAAGTCGCTGGAGCCCGCCACCGCCTGGACGTCGCGGTCGGCCCAGGTCGACAGCTTGTATTGCAGCTCGTTGAGATAGGGCAGCTGGTTGCCCTTTTCGTCGACCTTCCAATAATAGGGGTTGCGCCGCATGACGATGATATCGTCCGGCCGGTATTCGACCGGCACCCAGGCGCCCATCACCGGCATATTCATATAGTCCGGCGGGAAGGCATTCTTGAACTGGTCGTAGGTGTTCTTCGAGTATTTCGGATGCTGCGGCTTCAGGATATGCGAAGGGCCGGGACAGAAAGTGCCGTAGGCCATCGCATAGAGATATTGCCGCGGGAACGCCTCCTTGAACGTCCACTCGACGGTGTAGTCGTCGACCTTCTTCAGCGTCGTGCCGACGCCGAAGGTTTCGGGCGTGGCGCCGTTCAGCGGCGAGACGTTGGGATCGACGACCTCGTCATCCCAGTAGAACATGACGTCGTCGGCGTTGAAGGGCGCGCCGTCGGACCACTTGGCGCCTTCGATCAGATGCATGGTGAGCTTGTGGCCGTCGCTCGACCAGTCCCAGCTCTTGGCGAGGTTGGGCAGCGGCTCGGTGTCCTTGGCTTCGACCTGGAACAGCGGCGCCGTGCGCGTCAGGCATTCGGACAGGCCGATATCGATCCCGCCCCAGCCTTGCGTCTGGCCTGCGCCGTAGTTCCAGCCTTCCGGCCGGCCGCCGATGACATGGCGCATCGTGTCGCCATAGACGCCGGTGCCGTCCGGCATGTTGCCCGTCTTGAAGACCAGCGGCTCCTTGGGCAACCGGTCCTTGACCGGCGGCAGCTTGCCGGTCTTGACGTATCTCTCCGTCACCCAGTCCGGCTCGTGATATTCGGGCAGCGCCTTGAACTCCAGGATGGAGTCGCGCGCCACATAGTGGATCTTGCCCTCGGCCGGGAATGTCGCCGGCTCGGGCGGGATCGTCGGCTCGGATGCCAAGGCGTATGCCGGAATGGCAACGCTCATCACCAGTCCGGCGGCAAAGCCAATTCTGCGTAAGGTCCTCATCGTCTCCTCCCAGTTGTTTGGACGCCTGCTGCTGCCCGCCTCTTGTTTCTGGACGGCTGATCCGGCGGACGCGCCTCCTGCGCGTCCGCCTGCTTGCCGGGGATCTCAGCCGGCTTGTTTGAGCGCCGCCTTTTCGGCGCGCAATTCCTCGATCGAGCGGACGCTGCGGCGCGCCGCGCCCGCCCATTCGCGGGTCTTGACCTTGGATTTCGAGAGCCGCTCCTTTGCCGCCGGAATGGCATCGGCATATTGCGGCAGCCACTGCGCCTGGGCGACGACCATCTCGTCCACCATCTGCCAGACTTCTTCCGGCGTCGATACCGCACCCACCAGCGGATCGTGCAGCACGGCGAGCTTGAGCAGGTCGATGTCGCCAGCGATCGCCGCGTGCACCGACATGCGTTGCACGTTGATCGAAGCCATGCAGGTGGCGGCACAAGCCTCCGGCAGCGTGATGCCGGCGGCCATGTTGATGCCGAAACGGTCGACGAAGCCGGGCGACTCGATGATGGCGTCCTGCGGCAGGTTGGTGATCACGCCGTTATTCTTGACGTTGAAATGGCCGCGATAGACGCGATTGGTCTCAAGCGCTTCCAGAATGTGGCTGGCGTGTTCGTTGGAGCGCTTGGCCGGGTCGATCGGCTTCGACGCCGCTTCGAGGAACTGCGGATACTCCGTCTCGAACCAGTTGCGGGTTTCCGTCGAGTAGCGCAGATAGCCGCCGGTCTCGCCATGGATCCAGTCGGACATGTCGATCCAGCGCGTGATCTCCTCGGGGCGCTTGCGGTACCAGGGCAGATATTCCGACAGATGCCCGTTGCTTTCGGTCGAGTAGACGCCGAAGCGCTTCAGCACATCGATGCGCAGCTTTTCCTGCTTCGAATAGACCGGATGCGCCTCGAAGGCGGCGACCAGCTCGTCCTTGCCGATCGGCCGGCCGTTCAGCCTGAGCTCGATGAACCAGGTCTGGTGGTTGATGCCGGAGCAGACATAGTCGAGCTCCTTGGGCGATTTCGCGCCGAGCACCTCGGCGATCTGCTCGGCGCCGTGCTGGACGCCGTGGCAGAGCCCGACCGTGTCGACCTTGCCGTACTCGATCGCCGCCCATGTGTTCATGGCCATGGGGTTGGCATAGTTGAGGAACTTGGCGTTGGTATCGGCGACCTCGCGAATATCCCGGCAGAAGTCGAGGATCACCGGAATGTTGCGCTGGCCGTAGAGAATGCCGCCGGCGCAGATCGTGTCGCCGACGCATTGGTCGATGCCATATTTGAGCGGGATGCGAATGTCGTCGGCATAGGCTTCGAGCCCGCCGACGCGCACGCAGCTGATGATGTAGCGCGCGCCCTCCAGCGCCACGCGGCGGTTCGTGGTCGCCGTCACCCTGGTCGGCAATCTGTTCGCCTCGACGATCCGGTCGAGGATCGCCTTGATCATCGCCAGATTGTGCTCGCTGACATCGGTCAGCGCGAATTCGATGTCCTTGAATTCCGGCACGCACAGGATGTCGGTGAACAGCTTCTTGGTGAATCCGACGCTGCCGGCGCCGATAATAGCGATTTTGAAACTCATCACCTTCACCTCGATCCAATCGAATGCTAGGCAAGGAGCAGCAAGGGGAGGATATGGCCGCACGCAACAGCGCGCCCGCCACTCAAAGCCGGAAATCCGGCTCTTTTCTCCTCCCGCCCGCTCCTCGACCGCGGGTCTTTCGCGTCTTGAGGGCCGGATTATGCGCTTATTCGCCGGCGCGGCCAGAGAAGGATTATGCTTTCGAGGGTAATTTTGTGCTGCAGGACCTGATCGCCAACGGAAAGCTGATGCGCACGATCTCGCTGCCGCGCGGCCGCCAGCGCCTGCATGCCATGCCGACCAGCACGGGCTATGAACTGCGCGAGGACGAGACCTACGACTGGGACGGCAGAAAGCGTGGCCAGACCCCGTTCACGGTCCTCCAGCATACGATCAGCGGCACCGGCCAATTGCGCTACGAGAGCCGCAACTACCGTCTGCAGGCGAACGACACGCTGCTGGTTCTGGTGCCGCACAACCATCGCTATTGGTTGGCCAAGGGCGACCGCTGGGAATATTTCTGGATCTCGATGAACGGCGAGGAGGCGTTGCGCATCCACAAGTCGATCCTCAGTGTCTCGGGCCCGGTGTTCCGGCTGCAGCCGGCGACCATCGATCATCTTGCCGATTGCAGCCTGCGCCTCATCAGGGGAGCCGCTTCGCCCGGCGCTGCCTCCGCGATCGCCTATGAGGCGGCGATGGCGCTTTACGACGACGTCTTCGGCTCGCACGCCTTCGCCGAAAAACAAAGCGCCATGCAGCCGGTCATCGACCACATCAACGCCAATCTCGACAAGCCGCTGCCGGTGGCGGAGCTGGTCGAAATCAGCGGCCTCAGCCGCGCCCATTTCTCGCGCTGCTTCGCCGAGAGCGAAGGACTGCCGCCGGCTGAATTCGTCCTGCAGCAGCGACTGCAGCGGGCGGCGAAACTCCTGACCAAGGCGGATTTCCTGCCGGTCAAGGAAGTCGCGGTGCTGTGCGGCTTCGAGGACGCGAACTACTTCTCCAAGGTCTTTCGCCGCTGTTACGGCATCAATCCGACGCAGTTCCGCACCACCGGCATGTATGCCAGCCTGGGCAACCATCGCTGAAGCATATCAGCGCTTGGCCTCGAGCGTTGTCGAGGCGGTGCTCACCGGGTCGGCCGCCGCGGCAAACGCCGCGTCTATCTGTTCGGGCGTGCGCTGCCCGGAGCGTTTCCAGGCGACATATTGCACGATGCCGAAACCCGGCCGCGTCGGCACCGTCTTCACCACCGGCATGCGGAACCCGTCGCGGAATTTCTCCCAGCGCGCGCCGAGCACCGCGACCATCTCCTCGACGGTCGGCGGCGTCGCCACATCGGCATAGGTGATGGTGACTTTCCCGGCGAGCGCCGCCTGGCGCGACAGCGGCACCGGGATCGAAGCCAGGTAATCGGTCGGCACGTCGATCAGGCCGCCGAAAGCCCACTGCTGGCGCAATTCGCGTGCATTCATCGGCGCCACGGAAACATCGATGTCGTTGGGCGTGCCCGGCACGCGGTAAGGGCAGGAGAAACGGCCGCAATTGGCCTGCGCCGAGAATTGCCACAGCGCGTAGCCCTGCCAGTTCCCCATCGGGAAATGCACGTCGATGTCCGGCTTGTAGCGCGCGTACCACAGCGGCAGCCGCGACAAGAGCCGATACTGGTAGCGATTTTCGGCGATGTACTGGGCGGTCTTGCCGTTGACATAGAGCACCGGGAAGCGGCCGAGGCGGCGATGCACCTGGCGCACGAATTCCTCGGCGTCCTCCAGCGACATCCATTGCGTGGCGTCGATGCCTTCGATGTCGAGGGCCATCAGCTCATCCGGCGCCGGCTCGGCGAAATCGATGAAATTGTTGGCCTGCTCGACCGGGTTGCCGGGGCGGGCGAGGTGATAGGCGCCCCATTTCAAGCCGAGCGCCTTGGCCACCACCTTGCGCGTCTGGAACAATTCGCGCGTCACCGCATAGCGTTTCCATTGCGCCTTGCAGAGTTTGACGTCGGCCTCGGCGCCGAAGCAGAAATAGGGCGGCGGCAGCCCGTCGGACGCCTTGTTGATGAAGCCGGCAACGCGCTTGTCGGTGACGAGCTGCTGCCAGTCGATCGAATTGTATTCGTAGGCGTCGATCACCAACGGGCGGTCGGCATTCTTCCACGGCTCGGAGAAATCCGAGGCCTGTGCCGCCGTGCCTAGCGCAACCGCCACCGCGAGAAGCGCCAGGCGGCGAAGAGGGCGCGCCGGCTTTTTCAATCAGGGTGTCCCCACTGACCAGGGATCGATCCTGAACCGCTATGGTTAAGGAAGTGCTTCGATCGCCTGTGTCGTCGGCGGGCCGAAAAGATCGAGGTCGAAGAGATCGGCCATCGCCTTGTAGCCGGCATCGGACGGGTGCAGGCCGTCGCCGCAGTCGAATTCCGGACGAATGCGGGAGCTGTCTTTCGGGTCGGCCAGCGCCCGGTCGAAATCGATGACGGCATCGGCGGGACTGGAGGCTCTTATCCAATCGTTGACGGAGCGGCGCACCCGTTCTTTCTCGGGCGAGTGGAACGTGCGCAGGGCCTCGCCCGCGAACGCGCCGGCAGAGGGCGTGAGGGTGCCCTGGATGACTTTGATGCGGCGCATGTGGGCGCGCGCGATCAGTTGCCGGTAGCTGCCGACCAGATCCTCCAGCGAGACGGCCTCGGCCGGCCCGGCCAGCATCGTTCCCGGCCAGCCGATGTCGTTGATGCCTTCCAGAAGCACCATCTGGCCGACATTGGGCAGGCCGAGCACATCGCGGTCGAAACGAGCGAGCGCGCTCGCGCCGCGTGCCCGGCTCGCGGTCACCCGGTTGCCGCCGATGCCATGGTTGAGAACGCCGAGACGGCCAAGCAATCCGGCCGCCGAAAGCCGCTCGGCCAGGCGATCCGGCCATCTGGCGTTCGCATCCACCGTCGATCCGAAGCCGTCGGTTATGGAATCGCCGAAGCAGACGATCGAGCGGCTGTCGGCCTCGCATTCGACAAGAACGGCGGTCAGGAAATAGCGGCTGGTGGAGGTCTGCTGCAAGGGCATGCGCTCGGCGTGAACGAACTCGCCGTAATCGGAAATATAGGCGGTCTGCTGGGCCTCGTAGTGATAGGTCTGGATCGGCGCGAAACCGCTGAAATACAGGCTGACGGCGACGTCACAGAGGTCGCCGGCCGCGAGCTCGACCGGGTCGCTCAAAAGCGGCGCGCCGGGCAAGATCCTGGCTGCGCGCGAGCCGCCGAAGGTCAACCGGCGCAAACTCCCGCCCTCGATGCTGCCGCCGTCGGCGGCCCTGGCGATGGATGCCGCGCCGATGTCGATCGGGTCGCTGCCATGCTCGTTCGAAAGCCGCACACAAAAGCGCGTGCCACCCTTGCTGATGCGCACAACCTGCCTGACCGTCTGGTTGTGGAAGCCGTAAAGAACGGCATCGCCCGGCCAGACATTCATCGGGCTGGCGGCCCACGTTCCCATCCAATGTCCGGTCATCCCGTCGCCTCCTCGTGGATCGAGCAGCGGCAACGCTAGCAACGCGCGGTTGGCTTCACCACCAGAAATCCGATGCCTGCCTGGTACTTTCTTGCTCTCGCGGCTTGCCTCTGCATCCAGCGCAGGACCGCCATCACGGTCGCGCTCGAAGCACAAGAGCACAAGAAAGTATCGGTCATGCGTCAGGGGCGTGGTGGCATCGCCATTTTCGCTTGGTTAGCTTTTCCGTCGTAGCGGCCGGCAGTGGAGGAGCCTTTGCCGGTCAGCGAGCGGTTTCGCGGGCTGGTGCGTGTCGCACCCGCGACCGGTCAATTGCCTTTGGGAAGGGAGGATAACCATGTCGAACATCATGAATTTCAGACTGAACCGCCGCGCTTTGCTTGCAAGCGCCGCGGCGGGCGCCGCCGCTGGCGTAATGGCCCGAAGCGGTTCCGCCGGCGCGCAGGAGCTCTCGAAAGTGGTGGCCTGGGAAACGCCCTATCTCGGCTTTTTCTTTTTCGTCGTCCTGCAGGAGGCGTTGAAGCGCAAGGCCGAAAGCCTGGGACTGCAATTCGTCGGCAAGGATGCCAACGGCGATTCCAACGCGCAGGTGAACGACTGGAACAGCCTGCTGCTGCAGAAGCCGCGCTACCTCATCTCGGACGCGCTCGATTCCGAACTGCTCATCCCGCTTACGAAGAAGGCCAAGTCGCTTGGCGTTCCGGTCGGCATGGTCGACACGCCGCTCACCGGCGGCACCGTCGCCGCTTCGGTCACCTTCGACAATCGTCAGTCGGGCGTCATGGCGGCCGAAAAGACGGCCGAACTGCTGACCAAGAAATATGGTTCGCCCAAGGGCAGCGTGCTGAACAATTACGGCTCGCTGACGGCGGTCGCCCTACGCAACCGCAAGGAGGGTTTCGAGGAGACCTTGCAGTCCAAATACAAGGACATCGAGATCATCTCGCGGCCGCAGAACAACCAGCATGAAGAGGCTTTGGCCGTCGTCTCCGCCACACTGCGCGAGCGCCCCGACCTCGACGCCATCCACATGCCCACCGACATCTTCGTCGTCGATGCCCGCAAGGCCATGGAGACGCAGAAGCGGCTCTTCCCGGTCGGTCATGAGAAGCACATCATCCTGACCAGCATCGACGCCTCGCCCAACGCGCTCGAATGGGTCAAGGCCGGCGAGATCGATGCCGACATCGCCCAGGATCCGATCGCCTATGTCGAGATCGTCGTGGATCTGCTGGAGCAGTACACGCTCAAGGGTCAGCGGGTGCCGACCGGCCCGTATGAGAACAAGAAGTACTTCTGGGAGAAGGGAACGATCGCCGACAGCCCGTCCGGGCCGCTCCTGACCATACCACCCTACTTCCTGACCAAGGAGAATGCCGACGATCCGCGCCACTGGGCCAACGTCGTCACCAAGGTCTGGAAGATGGAACAGAACGCCGGTTGAGAACCGGCGGGCGAGGGCGCGCGGTATCGGCCGCGCCCTCCTTGACCTGGAATGGGGAGGCGGCCGATGACGCAGTCAGATCGCGAGCCGGCAGACGGCGCACGCCGGACACGCGAAGGGCCGTTTGCCGCGGCGACGCCGTCCGGCCGGCCCGTGCTGGTCGTCGACAATGTCTTCAAGGCATACGGGCCGGTTTCGGCGCTCGACGGCGTGTCGCTGTCTGTACGCAAGGGCGCGATCCACGGCCTGCTCGGCAAGAACGGCGCCGGCAAATCGACGCTGTCCAATGTCGTCGCCGGCTTCGTGCGCGCCGACGCGGGCAATATCCTGCTCGACGGCGAGGATGTCTCGTCGCTGTCGCTCACCGCGCGCAACAAGCGTGGGTTGTATCTGCTGTCGCAGCACTCCGAAATTTTCGAGGACCTGTCGATCGGCGAGAACCTGCTTTTGCCGAACCTACCGCGGCGCCGCGGCCTGGTCGACTGGGGCAAACTGCACCGGCAGGCCGCCCTTCTCCTGGAAAGTCACGCCATGCACGTCCCCTCGCGGCGGCGCGCGGGGGATCTCAATGCCAGCGACCGCAGGCGGCTCGCCATCATCAAGGCCGTGGCCGGCGATGCCAGGCTGATCATCCTCGACGAACCGACGGCGGGGCTTGCGGCGCGCGAGCGCCAGCATCTCATGGAATGGGTCGAGGCGCTGACCGCCCAAGGCACGTCCTTCGTCTATATCTCGCATCACAATGACGAGGTCCGCCAGCTTTGCAGCGAATACACCGTGCTGCGCGACGGCAAGGTCGCAGCAGGCGGCGTCGCAGGATCGCTGTCCGCCGACGGCATGGCGCGGCTGATCACCGGAAGCGATGTGAAGGAATTCCGGCGCGCCAGGTCGGCGGCACCAAAGCCCCCGGTCGTCAAGATAGACGATCTGTGCTTCCCCGGCGGCGGCCCGGTCGATCTCACCATCGGTCGCGGCGAAATCGTCGGGCTTGTCGGGCTGCTTGGCGAGGGCCCGCAAGAGCTGCTGCGCACGCTCGGCGGGCTCCTCCCGGTCATGTCCGGCCGCGTTCTGGTCGACGGCCGCCCGGTCCGGCTCGGTTCGCCGGCCCACAGCCTTGCCGCCGGCATCGCCTATCTGACGCATGACCGTATCGGCGAAGGGCATGTCGCTTCGATGTCCATCGCGGAAAACCTCAGCCTCGGCAACTGGCCTCGCCAGGCCGGATGGGCGATCAGCCGCTCCGGCATGCTCGGCCGCGTGCGCCGGGCGCGCGCGGCAATGGACGTCGTGATGGACGGGCCGGATCAGGAAATCGGCAAGCTCAGTGGCGGCAACCAACAGAAAATCCTGCTTGGCCGCCTGCTGGAGCGAAACCCGGCGATCCTGCTGCTCGACGAACCGACGATCGGCGTCGACGTGGCGGCGAAGGAACACATCCATCGCCTCATCGATGACGCCACCAAACGCGGCGTCGCGGTCCTGCTGATCGCGCAGGATCCCGACGAGATGCAGCGGCTGGTCGACCGCGTGGTCGTCTTTTCCAAGGGCCGCATCGAACGCTCGCTTTCGGCCGAGGGCCTGACGGTCGGCGCCATCGCCGACGCCAGGTCCCTGAGGGAAAAACCATGACAGGACGCAGGACGACATGAACGGCAGGAAATTCCTTCTCGACAATGTGGTGTGGATACTGATCATCGTCTTCAGCCTCCTTGCCGGCGTCCTCAATCCGTTCTTCCTGTCGGAAGGCAACCTGCAGAACGTGCTGGTGCAGGCCACCACGCTGGGCGTGCTGGTGCTGGCCGTGTCCTTCACGCTGCTGATCGGCGAAATCGATCTGTCGGTCGTCGGCAATCTCGTCTTTTCCGGCATGATCGGCGCCTATGCCATGCAGGAATACGGCGCGCACTGGACCGTCGCCGTCGCGGTGACCGTGCTGACGGGCACGTTTATTGGCGCCGTCAACGGCTATTTCGTCTCCTACATGCGGATGAACTCGCTCATCGCCTCGCTGGCCATGGGGCTGTTCCTGCAGGGCGCGGTGCTCGGCGCCACGCAGGCCCGCACGCTGGTCATAGCCGATGAAGGATACGCCTATATCGGCAGCGCGACGATCGGCACATGGCCGATCATGCCGGTCGCGCTGTTCGTTATCTATCTGGCGGCGCATATCGTGCTTGCCTATTCGGCCTGGGGCCGCAATCTCTACGCCACCGGCGGCAACCGGCGGGCCGCGCATGCGGCCGGCATCAACGTGCGGCGCGCTCGGCTCGGCGCTTTCGCCGCGTCAGGCTTCCTTGCCGGTCTCGCCGGCTTCCTCTACGCGTCCTATCTCGGCGGCGTGAGCGTCACCGTGGGCAGCACGACCCTGCTCTACGCGGTCGCGGCTCCTGTCATCGGCGGCGTATCCCTGCTTGGCGGGCGCGGACGGGTGCTCGGTATGCTCGGCGGCACGCTCCTCATCACGGTCATCCAGACCGGGCTGCAGCTGATCAACGTGTCCGCCTATTACATTCAGATGATCGGCGGCGCGATGATCCTGCTGGCGATTGCCGTCGACGCTTTCCGGGTGCGTGGCGAGGAGCAGGGATCGGTCTGAGTGCGGGTGTTTCTCGGTGCGCGCCGCGCACCGCATCCGTCGCTGTTTATGTTCGTGAGCCGTTCTCCACTTGCTCCGAAACGTCAAAAAAGTATCGGTCGGGTGGACAAGCCGTGGTGGCAGGCGCTTCAATTGCCGCCTAAGCTTTCAATCGCGGCGGCCAGTGGGAATACACGGGTTGCCCAACGAAGCGCAGCAACCGGTCACAAGACCGGACCCGCGCGGGGAGGAAATGAAGATGAATCCGGACCTGGAAGTCGTCCAGATCAGACAAGGAGAGTCGTTCAAGGCCTGGGCCCACGGCTATCCTTTCCGCACCGTGCGCTGGCACTTCCATCCCGAATACGAGCTGCATCTGGTCGTCGCCACCACCGGCCGCTATTTCGTCGGCGACTTCATCGGCGAGTTCGAGCCGGGCAATCTGGTGCTCACCGGGCCCAACCTGCCGCACAACTGGGTCAGCGACGTGCCGCCGGGCGAGACCGTGCCGCTGCGCGGCCGCGTTGTCCAGTTCTCGGAAGAATTCATCGCCGAGGCTTCCGCCGCGCTGCCCGAACTTGCCGCCTGCGCCGGCATCCTCGAAACCAGCCGCCGCGGCGCGCTGTTCTCGGCGGCGACGGCTGAGCTCGCGGCGCCCTTGCTGGCGGAGCTGACCGAGGCGCAGGGCGTGCGCCGCCTGTCGCTGTTCATGGCCGTGCTCGATATCTTGAACCGCGCCGGCGACGTCCGCACGTTGGCCAGCGCGGGCTATCTGCCCGACCCGTCCGGCTTCATGTCGGCCGGAATCAATCAGGCGCTCGCCTATATCAACTGCCACCTGACCGAGCCCTTCAGCGAAGGCACGCTGGCCGAGATTGCCGGGCGCAGCCCGAGCGCCTTCTCGCGCAGCTTCCGCCGGCACACCGGAATGGCGCTGGTGCAGTATGTCAACCGGCTGCGTATCAACCTCGCCTGCCAGCTGCTGATGAGCGAGGCGCAGATGTCGATCACCGAAATCTGCTACGCCGCCGGCTATAACAACATCTCGAATTTCAACCGTCAGTTCCTGGCGCAGAAGGGCATGTCGCCTTCGCGCTTCAGGGCCTTGTTGGCTGAGAACATCAACGCGGAGATAGCCGCCTAACAGGGAGGAAGCGGGAGGAGCTTAGAGCAATTGCGAAGCGGTTGACGCGGCGACCTTGCCGTAGCCTCCGTCCGCAGTTGCGTCAAACAAGAGAGATTCAGGGAAGGAAGGACGCGGGGTGCGGAGCACCCTGTGCTGGAGATCGTTTGTTCCGAAATCCAGCACGTTCAGGAGGATGTTTGCGCGGCTTACCGAGGATCGGATCGATCCTTGACCGCCGCTGATCATACTCCTTCCAACAGTTCGACATGCAGTCAAGGCCTGGCGCGTGGTCCATCGCGCAGGTCCTCATGAAACCATTGCTTGAAAACGGAGACATTCGAATGACCAGACATGCTTGGAAATCGCCGTTTGCCTTTAAATCGACGATCGCGGCCGTTTTCGCGGTCTCGCTGCTCGGCAGCACCGCGGCCTTCGCCGACACGGTAACCGATGCTACGGTTGCCTTCCTGATGCCCGACCAGGCGTCGACCCGCTACGAGCAGCACGACTATCCCGGCTTCGTCGCCGAGATGAAGAAGCTCTGCCCGGGGTGCAAGGTGATCTATCAGAACGCTGACGCCGATGCGGCGCGCCAGCAGCAGCAGTTCAATTCGGTGATCTCGCAGGGCGCCAAGGCGATCGTGCTCGACCCGGTCGATTCGACCGCCGCCGCCTCGCTGGTGAAGCTCGCCCAGAGCCAGGGCGTCAAGGTGATCGCCTATGACCGGCCGATCCCGACGGCGCCCGCCGATTTCTACGTCTCCTTCAACAATGAAGGCATCGGCAAGGCTATCGCCGACTCGCTGGTCGAGCACCTCAAGGCTCTGAA
Source organism: Mesorhizobium sp. B2-8-3 (assembly GCF_006440815.1). Taxonomy (NCBI): domain Bacteria; kingdom Pseudomonadati; phylum Pseudomonadota; class Alphaproteobacteria; order Hyphomicrobiales; family Phyllobacteriaceae; genus Mesorhizobium; species Mesorhizobium sp. B2-8-3. Next base: position 55,452 of record NZ_VFTW01000021.1, on the reverse strand, counting down.
GGTCGACCCGGCCGGCGGCGGCCTGCTGCAGATCAACGGCTCGCCGACCGACGCTGCCGCCGGCCTGATCAAGAAGGGCATCCACGAAGGCCTCGACAACAGCGGCTATCCGATCCTGGCCGAGTTCGACACGCCGGAATGGGCGCCGCCCAAGGCACAGCAATGGGCGAGCGGCCAGATCACCCGCTTCGGCACCAAGATTCTCGGCGTCGTCGCTGCCAATGACGGCACTGGCGGCGGCGCGATTGCCGCCTTCAAGGCGGCCGGCGTCGATCCGGTTCCGCCGGTGACCGGCAACGACGCGACGACCGCGGCGCTGCAGCTGATCATCGCGGGCGACCAGTACAACACCATCTCCAAGCCGAGCGAGATTGTTGCCGCGGCCGCGGCCAACGTTGCCGTCAAGCTGTTGTCGGGCGAGACGCCGAAGGCCGAGATGACGCTTTACGACACGCCCTCGCAGCTGTTCACGCCGGCGGTGGTGACGCAGGAGAATCTCAAGGCCGAGATCATCGACAAGAAGATCAACACGGCCGCCGAGCTGTGCGTCGACCGCTATGCCGAGGGTTGCAAGAAGCTCGGCATCACCAACTGATCATAGGACATCCGGCCGCCCGTCGGCGGCCGGATGTCCAGGGAACGACAGTCACGAAAGGCGGCGCATGAGCGAGAGTTCTGAAAGGTCGGCTTCCGTCGGCGAGCTGGTGCTCAGCCTGCGCGGCATATCGAAGAATTTCGGCGCCGTTTCGGCGCTGACCGATATCGATTTCGATGTCCATGCCGGCGAGGTCGTCGCGCTGGTCGGCGACAACGGCGCCGGAAAGTCGACGCTGGTCAAGATCCTCGCGGGCGTGCATCAGCCGAGCTCGGGAACGATCAATTTCCGCGGCAGGGCGGTGACGCTGCCCGACCCGCGCGCGGCGCTGACGCTCGGCATCGCCACGGTGTTCCAGGACCTCGCGCTCTGCGAGAACCTCGACGTCGTCGCCAACATTTTCCTTGGCAACGAGCTCAGCCCGCTGCTGCTGGACGAGGTGGCGATGGAGATGCGCGCCTGGACGCTGCTCAACGAATTGTCGGCGCGCATTCCGAGCGTGCGCGAGGCGGTCGCCTCGCTGTCCGGCGGCCAGCGCCAGACCGTCGCCATCGCGCGCTCTTTGCTGCTCGAACCGAAACTCATCCTGCTCGACGAGCCGACCGCCGCACTTGGCGTCGCCCAGACGGCGGAGGTGCTCAACCTTATCGACCGCGTCCGCGCGCGCGGTCTCGGCGTCGTGATGATCAGCCACAACATGGAAGATGTCCGCGCCGTCGCCGACCGTGTCGTGGTGCTCAGGCTGGGGCGCAACAACGGCGTCTTCGAGCCCGACGCCTCGAACCAGCACCTGGTGAGCGCCATCACCGGCGCGTCCAACAACGCGGTGTCGCGGCGCGCCGAGCGCCTGCGCATGGAGCGCGATCACAGCGGCGGCGCACAAGCTGGGGAGCAACGCCCGTGACGGCAGAGAAAAGCACCTCCGCCCCGATGGCGCTCGACCGCGCCGATGCGCGCGTGAAGCATGAGGCAGGCCTCAGTGGAGCGGTCCGCGCCTTCCTCGACCGCGTGCGCAGCGGCGATCTCGGCTCGCTGCCGGTCATCGTCGGCCTCGTGGTCATCTGGACCGTGTTCACCAGTCTCAATCCGGTCTTCGTTTCCAGCAGCAACCTGGTCAATCTGCTGTTCGACTGCTCGACGGTCGGCGTCATCGCGCTCGGCATCGTCTGCGTGCTGATGGTCGGCGAGATCGACCTCTCGGTCGGCTCGATCAGCGGCTTTGCTTCGGCGATGGTCGGCACGCTCTGGGTCAATCAGGGCTGGCCGGTCGCGCTGGCGATCCTCGCGGCGCTGGCCTTCGGCGCCCTGATCGGCTCGCTCTATGCCTTGCTGTTCAACCGGCTCGGCATGCCGAGCTTCGTCTCGACGCTTGCCGGCCTGCTCGCGGTGCTGGGCATGCAGCTCTACATCCTCGGCTCCACCGGCTCGATCAACCTGCCCTATGGCTCCGCTTTGGTGGATTTCGGCCAGCTGATGGTGATGCCGAAATGGGTCTCGCACTTGCTGGCGGCGATCCCTGGCCTGGCGCTGCTGGTCAGCGGGCTTCGCACCTTCGCGCGTCGCCGGGCGGCCAACCTGTCGACCCCGTCCGCCGCCGGGCTCATCCTGCGCGTCGCCGCCATAACCATCGGCCTCGAGCTGATCGTCGCCTACCTCAACCAGTCGCGTGGCATCCCATGGATGTTCGGCCTGTTCGTCGGCCTCGTCGTGGCGATGAACTATGCGCTCACCCGGACCAAATGGGGGCGATCGATGACCGCCGTCGGCGGCAACCGCGAGGCGGCGCGGCGCGCCGGCATCAAGGTGCGCGCCATCTATCTCAGCGCCTTCGCGCTGTGCTCGCTCTTCGCCGCGCTGGGCGGCGTGCTGGCCGCCGCGCGGCTCGCTTCCGCCAGCCAGCAGGCCGGCACCGGTGACGTCAACCTGAACGCGATCGCGGCCGCGGTCATCGGCGGCACCAGCCTGTTCGGCGGCCGCGGCAGCGCCTATTCCGCGCTGCTCGGCATCATCGTCATCCAGTCGATCGCCAGCGGTCTGACGCTGCTCGATCTGTCCTCGTCGCTTCGCTACATGATCACCGGTGCCGTTCTGGCCATCGCCGTGATCGTCGACTCCCTCGCGCGCCGTTCCCGTGCTTCGCACGGCCGCGCCTGAACAGTTCAAACGAGAAGGGTACACATGGCTCAAGATCTTTCGGGAAAAGTCGCCGCGGTCACCGGCGCGGCATCGGGCATCGGCCTCGAATGCGCCAGGGCGATGCTTGCCGCCGGCGCCCGCGTCGTGCTGGTCGACCGGGCGGAGGACAGGCTGAAGGAGGTCGTCGGCGAGCTCGGGGCCGGCGCGATCCCGCTGGTGGTCGACCTCACCAGCCCCGCCAGCGTGGCGACCATGCTGCCCGGTATCCTCGAAAAGACCGGCCAGCTCGACATCTTTCACGCCAATGCCGGCGCCTATGTCGGCGGTGAGATCCTCAACGGCGATCCGGACGCGTGGGACCGCATGCTGAACCTCAACATCAATTCGGTGTTCCGCTCGGTGCACGCGGTGCTGCCGCACATGGTCGGGCGCAAGACCGGCGACATCATTGTCACAAGTTCGATTGCGGGCCTCGTCCCCGTCGTCTGGGAGCCGGTCTACACGGCCTCGAAACACGCCATACAGGCCTTCGTCCATACGCTGCGCCGGCAGGTGGCCAAGCACGGGCTGCGCGTCGGCGCAGTCGCGCCAGGGCCGGTGGTGACGGCGCTGATCAGCGACTGGCCGAAGCAGAAGCTAGAGGACGAGCTGGCGGCCGGTGGCCTGATGCAGCCCACCGAAGTCGCGGACGCCGTCCTGTTCATGCTCACGCGCCCGAGAAACATCACCATTCGCGATCTGGTGATCCTGCCGCAGAGCAACGATCTGTAGGCAGTAGGAATTAGGCAGTAGGGAATAGGGAAAGAGGCCCTTGGGTCCGGCCATTCAACACTGACCATCTCCTACTGCCTACTGCCTACTGCCTACTGCCTACTGCCTACTGCCTACTGCCCTACCTTCGAGGTTCCCATGCCTTCCCACTTCCTTGGCATCGATGTCGGCACCGGCAGCGCGCGCGCCGGCGTCTTTGACGAGCGCGGCGAGCTCCTCGCCTCCGCCAAGCGCGACATTGCTCTCTTCATCGAGCCCGGCGAGATCGCCGAGCAATCCAGCCGCGACGTCTGGCAGGCGGTGTGCGCCAGCGTGCGCGAGGCGGTCGGGAAGGCGGGCGTCGATCCCCGGGAAATCGGCGGCATCGGCTTCGACGCGACCTGTTCCCTGGTGGTGGCCGGCGACGATGGCGAGCCCTTGCCGGTCGGCCGTTCGGGAGACAGCGATCGAAACATCATCGTCTGGATGGACCATCGCGCCCTCGACCAGACCAGGCGCATCAACGCCCTGCGGCATCCGGTCCTCGACTATGTCGGCGGCGTCATTTCGCCGGAGATGGAGACTCCGAAGCTTTTGTGGCTCAAGGAGAACCTGCCCGCGACCTTCGCCGGGGCGCGGCATTTCTTCGACCTCGCCGATTACCTGACCTGGCGCGCCACGGGCAGCCTTGCCCGCTCGGTCTGCACGCTGGCCTGCAAATGGACCTATCTCGGCCATGAGCGGCGCTGGGACGACAGTTATTTCCATGCCGTCGGGCTCGGCGAGCTTGCCGACGAGGGCTTTGCCCGCATCGGCACCGAAGTGGTCGATCCCGGCACGGCGCTTGGCGCCGGGCTGACGGAGAAGGCTGCGGCCGAACTGGGACTGGTTGCGGGCACAATCGTGGCCGCCGGGCTGATCGATGCCCATGCCGGCGGCGTCGGCACGGTGGGCGCTGCCGGCGATGCCGGTACCATCGCCTCACGCATGGCCTATGTGCTCGGCACCTCGGCCTGCACCATGGCAAGCAGCGAAGGTCCGGCCTTCGTGCCGGGCGTATGGGGACCCTATTATTCCGCCATGGTGCCGGGATTCTGGCTGAGCGAGGGCGGTCAGTCGGCGGCCGGCGCGGCGATCGATCTCCTGGTGCGTTTCCATCCGGCCGCAGCGGAGGCTTCCGCGCGTGCCGTTGCCGAAGGCAAATCGCTGGTCGATTGGCTGGCCGCTGCCGCCACGGCGGCTTCGCCCGACCTGTCGGCTGCCGCCACGCTCGCGGGAAGCATCCATGTCGTACCCGAATTCCTCGGCAATCGTTCGCCCTTGGCCGATCCGGACGCGCGCGGCCTGATCGCCGGGCTCGGCACCGACCGTTCCGTCGAAAGTCTCGTCGGCCTTTATGTCGCCGGGCTTTGCGGCCTCGGCTATGGCGTGCGTCAGATCGTGGCGGCGATGGCCTCATCCAGTCTTGCCGTCGACACCATCGTCATCAGCGGTGGCGCCGGGCAGTCGCCGCTGGTGCGCCAGCTGCTTGCCGACGCTGCCGACTTGCCGGTCGCCGCCCCGCAATCCCCCGAACCGGTGCTGCTGGGCGCCGCGATGCTCGGAGCGGTGGCATCCGGCCGGTATGCGGACCTTTCGACCGCCATGCCTGCCATGTCCCGGCTTGGTGATGTTTTCAGGCCGGCGGCCGACGCCATGCGGACGTGGCACGATCGCCGCTACGAGGCCTTTCTGGCGCTGCAGGCGGTGGGTCGCAGCATACGCTGAGGGATCGATCAGCGCCTAAACAGCGACGGGACTTCGAACGGATCGGGCGCCGGCTCCTGCGGCAGCGTGCCTTCCGCCTTGCGCTTCTTGTGATGCGCGAGCGAGCATTGCGGCGAGCACAATATGCCGCGATCGGTCCAGTAGGCGGGGCCTTCCTCGATCAGGCCGTGATAGTACGAGAACCCGGGCGCCCGGTAAGGCAGGCCGCATTCGATGCAGCGATAGGCGTCGGGTCTGGCAAGCATGGATGGTTGTCCGGTTTGTCTACGAATTGCCTAACGGATCATATCGCAGCATGTAATTCCTTTTTGCGGAAATTTGAGACGTAATTGCAGCCTCGAAAATTGGCCATGGCCATCGCGATTTCGTCATTCTATGGCGGAGCAAGGAGCGAAGCGACGCGGCGCAGACCATAGAATCAATTCCGTGACGTTGAGGCGTTACCACGGTCCAGAATTCTGCTCCGCTGCATCCCTCGCGCGAGATCACGGAATGGATCCTCGGGTCTGCGCGCGGCGCTTCGCTCCTTGCTCCGCCCGTGGATGACGAAGTCCACCCTTGCAAAATCCGCGTGACAAAGTTTGACGTTTACGTAAAAAGCAGATGCGAGATCGACGCATGGGTTTCGCTTCGGCCATGCACTAGGATTGGCTGGAACCAGGAGGAGCAGACATGTATCGCGCGCCGGTCGAGGACATCGCCTTCACGCTGAAGCAGGTGGCCGGGCTGAAGCCGGCACTGGATGCCGGCACCTTCGGCGATCTCGGCGAAGACTTGGTCGATGCGATCCTGGCCGAGGCCGGGCGCTTCGCCAGCGAGGAGGTCGCTCCCCTCTACAAGATCGGCGACGAGCAAGGTGCTGTGCTCAAGGACGCCGCCGTCACCACGCCGCCCGGCTGGAAGGAACTCTACCGGCGCTGGATCGACGGCGGCTGGAACGCGCTGTCCGGGCCGGAAGAATTCGGCGGCCAGGGCCTGCCGACCATGCTCGGCGTCGCCGCGCTCGAAATGTGGAATTCCGGCGCCATGGCCTTCGGCATCGGCCCGACGCTCACCATGGGCGCGGTCGAGGCGCTCGACAAGCACGCTTCGCAGGAACTCAAGGCCAAATACCTCGCAAAACTCGTCTCCGGCGAGTGGATGGGCACGATGAACCTGACCGAGCCGCAGGCGGGCTCGGATCTCGCGGCCTTGCGCAGCCGTGCCGAGCCGGTCGGCGACGGCACCTACCGCATCTTCGGCCAGAAGATCTTCATCACCTATGGCGAGCACGATTTCACCGACAACATCGTGCATCTGGTGCTGGCCAGGTTGCCCGACGCGCCGGCCGGAACGCGCGGCATATCGCTGTTTTTGGTGCCGAAGTTCTTCGTCAACGACGACGGCTCGCTCGGCGCCCGCAACGACGTCTTCTGTTCCGGCCTCGAGCATAAGCTAGGCATCCATGCCTCGCCGACCTGCACCATGATCTATGGCGACGGTTTCCAGGGTGCCAAGCCCGGCGCCATCGGCTGGCTGATCGGCGAGGAGAACAAGGGCCTGGCCTGCATGTTCACGATGATGAACAACGCCCGCCTTGCCGTCGGCATGCAGGGCGTGGCGGTGGCCGAGACCGCCACGCAGAAGGCGATCGCCTATGCCAATGAGCGCCGCCAGGGCAAGGCCTCGAACTATTCCGGCTCCGGCATGGCGCCGATCGTCCATCATCCCGATGTGCAGCGCAGTTTGCTCACCATGCGGGCGCTGACCCAGATCGCCCGCTCGATCAGCTATTCCTGCGCGCATGCGCTCGATCGCGCGCGCCTCGGCGAGGGCGAGGCCGCCGCCAATTGGCGCGACCGCGCCAACCTGCTGACGCCGCTTGCCAAAGCCTTCTCGACCGATGTCGGCGTTGAGGTCGCCTCGCTTGGCGTCCAGGTGCATGGCGGCATGGGCTTCATCGAGGAAACCGGTGCCGCGGCGCTTTATCGCGATGCTCGTATCGCGCCGATCTATGAAGGCACCAACGGCATCCAGGCGATCGACCTTGTGGCGCGAAAGCTGCCGCTTGGCGGCGGTGAGCATGTGCATTCCTATATCGGCGAGTTGAAAGCGATGGCCGATGCGGTGCGCACGTCCAACATCGAAGGCTTCGGCCGCACCGCAGACAATCTCGACCGCGCGCTGTCCGATCTCGACGAAGCGACCCGCTTCTTGCAGAAGCTGCTTGCCGGCGGCAAGGCGGACGCCGCCATGGCCGGCGCCACGCCCTATCTGCGCCTGATCTCGCTCGCCGCCGGCGGCGCCTATCTGGCGCAAGGCGGGCTCGCCGACCGTGGCCGCATCGCGCTTTGCCGCTTCTTTGCAGAAAACCTGCTTGGCGAGACGCGCGCGCTGAAGGAGCGCGTCATCGACGGCGCCGAAAGCCTCGCTGCAGCCGGCAAGGCGCTGATCTCCGCCTGAATAGCCCGATACTCGAAGGAACCGATAGTGACCGACCATATCCTCGTCGAGCGCCAGGGCGCCGTGCAGATCATCCGCATCAACCGCCCGGACAAGAAGAACGCGCTGACGCGCGCCATGTACGCGAAGATGTCGACCGCGCTTGCCGAAGGCGATGCCGATCCGGCGGTCCGCGTGCACGTGTTCCTCGGCGTTCCGGGCGCCTTTTCCGCCGGCAACGACCTTGCCGATTTCCTGGTCATCGCCACTGGCGGCGAGGGCGGCAACGAGGTCTGGGATTTCCTGATGGCGCTGGCCAAGTCCGAGAAGCCGATTGTGTCGGGCGTCGACGGTATTGCGGTGGGCATCGGCACCACGCTCAACCTGCATTGCGATCTGACCTTCGCTACGCCGCGCACGCTGTTCCGCACGCCCTTCGTCGATCTCGGCCTTGTACCGGAGGCCGGCTCAAGCCTGATCGCGCCGCGGCTCCTGGGACGGCAGGGCGCCTTCGCGCTGCTCGGCCTCGGCGAAGGCTTTTCGGCCGAGCGCGCCAAGGCGGCCGGTCTGATCTACGACGTCGTCGCGGTAGACGCGCTGGAAGGCGCGGTGCTGGCCGCGGCCAACGGCATCGCCGCCAAGCCGCCGCAGGCGCTGAAGATCGCGCGCGACCTGATGCGCGAGCCGCGCGAGGAATTGATCGCCCGCATCAAGGTCGAGAGCGAGCATTTCCGCGAACGGCTGACATCCGAGGAGGCGCGCGCCGCGCTGACTGCCTTCATGATGCGCAAGAAGGGATAGGCGCGAAGCCCATCCGGAAAGGGGCGCCCTCTGTGGCGGACGCCCGCGGACTTGTCACGTTAGCTTCTTGGCCGCCTGTTCATCTAGCGCCTTGCCGAAAGCCTCTGCTGTCCATCCGGCTTCGAGCGCGCGGTGGAACAGCGCTTGCTGCGTTTCCGGCGCCAGCCCGCCGATCGGCGGATCGCGATCGAGATTGGTCGGGAAGGAATAGCCCTCCGCCGTCGAGGCGATCGCGTTGGCGGCCGCTGCCTTCGAGATCGCGCCTTCTGCCAGCATCGTCTGGATCGCGGGATAGAGCGCGCGGCTCATCCTGGTGCGGTCCACGCTCTCCATCGCGCGGCCGTAACCCGAAGACACCTGCAGCAGATTGGCCATGCGCCGGATGTCGGCGGAGCGATTGTTGCCGGCGGCATGGAACAGCGCCGGGTTGAAGAAAGCGGCATCGCCCTTTTCCAACGCAAGCTGCACGTGATGCTCGGCGAAATACGCCTTGAACTCCGGCAGGCCGGTGGCGAGATATCCGGGCAGATAGGCCTGCGAGTAGGGTAGGTAGAGCGTTGGGCCGCTCTCCAGCGGCATATCGCAATGGGCGACGGCCCCCTGCAGCGTCAGCACCGGCGAGATGGAGTGCACATGCACCGGATAGCGCTCGATCACTTCGGGGGTTTGGAAGCCCAGATGATAGTCGCGATGCGCCAATTGCGCGGCGCCTCCGGGATTAACGCAGTTGATCTGCGAGGTCATCTGATAGGCCGGCCCGAGCCAGGCTTCCGAGATCAATGCGATGATGTCGTTGCCGTAATAGGCGGCGAAGGCTTGCGGATCGCGCAGGCAGAATTTCTCCAGCGCATTCCAGATGCGATCATTGGCGCCCGGCTTGGCGAAATGGTCGCCGCCGCCGGTCCCGATGGCGTGCTGCTCGGCGATCATCTCGTTGAAAAGCCTGGTCGCCCTATCGATCGGCGCCGTGTCGGCGAACGCTTTCTTGAAGGCCACGACGCCAGGCCCGCTGGTCATCGCCTCGACCCACTCCGCCAGCAGCGCCTTGCGTGTCTCGGGCTCGGCCGCCGCCTTGCGGACAGCATCGCCGTCATAGACGAGCACGTTCTTTTCGACGCCGGCGGCGAAGGGGTAGTCGGCGAGCTTGGTCGCTTGCTCGACGATCGCCCGGAAGCCTTCGATGTCGCACTGGTCCTTGGTCAGCCAGACCCGTTCGGACCTGACCTTGGCTGGGTTGTCGGCCTTCATGACGCATCCTCCTGTTGCGATCCCGGTTGTCGTTGCCGTATACCGCAATCTGCGGCGCCGGTTGCCTCCAAAACACCTCAAAAACACCTCAGAAGATGTCTCGCCCCTTTCTCGTCAAGGATATCGCTCTCCAGGCCGGGCTCAGCCTGGCGACGGTCGACCGCGTCCTCAACGAGAGGCCGGGCGTGCGCGAGCACACCGTACGGCGGGTCAGGCAGGCTATCGGCGAGCTTGAAAAGCAGCGCGCCCAGATCGGCCTTTCCGGCCGCAAGCTTGTCCTGGACGTCGTCATGGAAGCGCCGTCGCGCTTCAGCGAGGCGGTGCGCCAGGGGCTCGAGCAGGCGATGCCGTCGCTGCAGCCGGTGATCTTTCGCGCGCGCTACCATTTCGCCGAGACGCGCGGCGTCGGCGACACGGTCGCCATCATCGAGACCTTGCGGCGGCGCGGCAGCAACGGCGTGTTCCTCAAGGCGCCCGATGTCGCGGAGGTCAGGAGCGCGACGGCCGGGCTCATCGCCGCCGGGATTCCCGTCGTCACCCTGGTGACGGATCTTCCCGACACCGGGCGACAGGCCTATGTCGGCATGGACAATCGGGCGGCCGGCGAGACCGCGGCCTATCTTCTCGGCGAGTGGCTTGGCGGCGGACCGGCGCGCATCCTCGTCACCATCAGCAGCAACCGGTTTCGCGGCGAGGAGGAGCGCGAGATAGGCTTCCGGCAAGCGCTTCGCGAGCGCTATCCGGCGCTCGGCATCGTCGAGGTCAGCGAGGGCCATGGCCTCGACCGCAACACCGGCATGCTCGCGCTCGCGGCCTTGCGGGCTAACCCCGACATTGCCGGCGTCTATTCGATCGGCGGCGGCAATCGAGCGATCGTCGAAGCCTTCGCCTCGCTTGGCCGGTCCTGCCGCGCCTTCGTCGGCCATGACCTTGATGCCGACAATCTCGCGCTCCTGCGTGCCGGGCGCATCAGCGCCGTGCTGCATCACGATCTCGGTCACGACATGCGAAACGCCTGCCTGCATGTCATGCGCGCGCATGGTTTGCTGCCGAAATCGCCGGTCTCGGGCATGGCCAACATCCAGATCATCACGCCCTTCAATGTGCCGCAGGCGGCTGGCAACACATAGGGGCAATGCCACAGTGCTTCAGGGATAAAGCCTGACCTTGTCCCAACCGCCTTGCGCGTTGCGCGAAAAGACGACGCGGTCATGCAGGCGGAACGGGCGGTCGTGCCAGAATTCGATCGTTTGCGGCAGGATGCGGAAGCCCGACCAGTGCTTCGGCCGCGGGATCTCGCCGATCGCGTAGCGCGCCGTGTATTCGGCCACCGCCTTCTCCAGCGCGAAGCGGCCCTCCAGCGGCCGCGACTGTTTCGAGGCCCAGGCGCCGATGCGGCTGCCGCGCGGCCTGGTCGCATAATAGGCGTCGGCCTCGGCGTCGCTGACGATCTCCACCGGCCCGCGCACCCGCACCTGGCGGCGCAGCGATTTCCAGTGGAAGCACATCGCCGCCTTCATGCTGCCAAGAATCTCGCGGCCCTTGGCGCTCTCGAAATTCGTATAGAAGACAAACCCCTTTTCGTCGAACCCCTTGAGCAGCACCATCCGCACATCCGGCATGCCGTCGGCATCGACGGTTGCCAGGGCGACGCCATTGGCGTCGTTGATCTCGCTTTTGGTTGCGTCCTCCAGCCATGCGGCAAAGAGCCGGAACGGCTCCGCAGCCTCTGTGAAGTCACTGCTTGTTAACTCGGTTTCGTTCATAGTTTTCCAAATTTTTAATATTGCGGGAGGAGTTCGCCGATTGTCGCGTATCGCGCCAGCTTTTGACAGCGGGCAATGGAGCGTTATCGCTTCGGCCAGTGCCAAGGCTGCGCTGTTGACGTTGGCGCTTCCTCTTGCCGCCTGCGGCGCCGGCGGCTTCAGCCTGGAAAAGGCAGAGGTCGATCGCTCGATCATCACCTCCAGCGCGCCGTCCTCGCCCGCGGCTCCGGCGGCGGCCGACAAGGACTCCGACCAGACCACCATCGGCAACGCCGTTTCCTCCGCCGACATCAAGGAACTGGGCGGCCAGTCCGTGCCATGGGCCAATGCCGACACCGGCTCGCGCGGCGCCATCACCGAATTGCTGGAACTGAAGGATGGCGGCCTGACCTGTCGCCGTTTCAGCGCCACGCGCGAGAGCTTCGACGGCGTTGCCCTCTACAAGGGCGAGCTGTGCCTGGCCGGCGCCGGCGGCTGGCGCATGCAGGAATTCAAGGCGCTCTGATTTCGGGCACTCTGATTTTCGGGCGCCAATTCCCCTTGCGCCACTGGAATTTCTTCCTATGCGAGCGCATATAGGAGGCGACCCGTGAATTCAATCTCTCTTGCAGGCAGGAAGCATGCGCGACCCCTATGAGGTGCTGGGCGTTGCCAAGAACGCATCGGCCAAGGACATAAAATCGGCTTATCGCAAGCTCGCCAAGAAGCATCATCCGGACCAGAATCCGAATGATCCCAAGGCGAAGGACCGTTTTGCCGCCGTCAACCAGGCCTACGAAGTCGTCGGCGACGAGAAGGCGCGCGGCGCCTACGATCGCGGCGAGATCGACGCCGAGGGCAAGCCGAAATTCCAGGGTTTTGAAGGCGCGGCCGGCGGAGATCCATTCGCCGGGTTCCGCCGTCAGCAGGGCCCGGGCGGCGCGCATTTCGAGTTCCGTAGCGGACGTCCGGGCGGCGATCCGTTCGACGGCAACAGCGACATCTTCAGCCAGATCTTCGGCGATGCCTTTTCCGGCGCCCGCGGCGCCGGCCGGGGCGATCGCCGCCAGCCTGTCCAGGCGGCCGATCTCAACGTCACCATGGACATCAGCATCGAGGAGGCAGCCAGCGCCGATAAGGTGACGGCGATGTTTCCGGACGGCCGCAAGGTGGCGGTCAAGCTGCCGGCCTATGTCGAGGACGGCCAGACGATTCGTCTGAAGGGCCAGGGCGAGCAGGGTCCGGGCCAGCCGGGCGACGCGCTGGTCAAGATCCACATCCGCCGCCACACCCGCTACCGCATCGAAGGGCGCGACCTGCATGTCGATCTGCCTGTCGATCTGGCCGACGCCGTGCTCGGCGCCAAGGTGGCGGTCGAGACGCCGACCGGCAAGCTCGCGGTCAACGTTCCGGCGTGGTCGAGTTCCGACAAGGTGCTGCGCCTCAAGGGCAGGGGCCTGCCGGAAAAGGCCGGCGGCCATGGCGATCTTTATGCCCATGTGCGGCTGATGCTGCCGGAAGGCGGCGATGCGGAGCTTGAGGCCCTTATGCGCCGTCAAAAAGGCTGATCGGCGGAATTTTGTTCCTGTTGCAGTGTCTTTTGGGCGCTTGAAGGGGCCTTGTGCCTGTGCGATAGGGCTCTCCACAAAGCAGATATTCTTGCGGAGAGCTTGCACATGGCAGGTGGACAGGGCCTGATGGCCGGTAAGCGGGGCCTTATCCTGGGCGTTGCCAACAATCGGTCGATCGCTTTCGGCATCGCCAAGGCGTGCGTCGATCATGGCGCCGAGATTGCGCTGACCTATCAGGGCGAGGCCTTCAAGAAGCGCGTCGAGCCGCTGGCGGCCGAGCTCAACGCGCATGTCGCGGGCCATTGCGACGTGACCGACCCGGAAAGCCTCGACGCCGTCTTTGCCGACATCGCCGGGCATTGGGGCAAGCTCGATTTTCTCGTCCACGCGATTGCTTTCTCGGACAAGGACGAACTGACCGGCCGCTACGTCGAGACGACGCGCGACAATTTCCTGCGCACCATGGACATTTCGGTCTATTCCTTCACCACCATCGCCAAGCGCGCCGAGCCGCTGATGACCGATGGCGGCTCGCTTTTGACGCTGACTTATTACGGCGCCGAGAAGGTGATGCCGCATTACAACGTCATGGGCGTCGCCAAGGCGGCGCTCGAAGCGAGCGTACGCTATCTCGCCGTCGACCTCGGCGCCAAGAAGATCCGCGTCAACGCGATCTCGGCCGGTCCGATCAAGACGCTGGCCGCCTCCGGCATCGGCGATTTCCGCTATATCCTGAAGTGGAACGAGTACAATTCGCCGCTCAAGCAGACGGTCACGCAGGAGGAGGTAGGCGATTCCGGCGTCTACTTCCTGTCGGATCTGTCGCGCGGCGTGACCGGTGAGGTCCATCATGTCGATTCCGGCTACCATGTCGTCGGCATGAAGGCGGTCGACGCGCCGGATATCTCGACCGTCAAGGAATAATCGCCTCCGCTTATCATCCGTCCAGGCCCTGGCCCGACCTACGGAAGACCTGATGTACCCGCTCGTCTACATCGCGCGCCACGGCCAGACCGAGTGGAATGCCGAGCACCGCCTGCAGGGCCAGGCCGACACCGACATCAACGACTTTGGCCGCGAGCAGGCGAGGCTCAACGGCCAGCGGCTGGCGGAGCTCGTCAGAAATCCTGCGGATTTCGACTTCGTCGCCAGCCCGATGCGGCGCACCCGCGAGACGATGGAGCTGATGCGCGAAGCGATGGGGCTCGATCCCTCCGCCTACCGCACCGATGCGCGCCTGGTGGAGATAAGCTTCGGCGATTGGCAAGGTTTTACCTTCGCCGAGCTCGAGGAACGCGCCCCCGGTTCAACCAACGGCCGTCGCCACGCCAAATGGGATTTCCAGCCGCCCGGCGAGGGCGCGGAAAGCTACGAGATGCTGCTCGAGCGGATCAAGCCGTGGCTCGACGCGCTGCGTCAGCCGACCGTCTGCGTCACCCACGGCGGCGTCATCCGCTGCTTCTTCCGCTTCGTCGCGGGCTTTTCCAAGCAGGAAGCCGCCGGCCTCGAGGTGCCGCAGGACCGCCTGCTGCGACTGGAAGGCCGGAGCTTGGAGTGGCTTTAACAAATCGCGCCCTGGCAAATTCAGGTCAGGCCGAGTCGAGAAGGGTGGATTCCGAGAACCGGAGCGGAGCGTACTTTCAGTACGTGAGCACCGGAAGCGCAGGAAGCCGCCCTTCGCAGGCCGGCCTCACCTGAATTCAGTTCTGGTCGCTGTCCGGCAACTGCATGTCCGTCACGACATTCTCGCCATTGGTCACGTCATAGGCGATGACGATGTCCATGCCGGGCTTCAGCGAATCGATATCGGTCTCGGCGTTGAGCTTGTAGGCCTTGCCGTCGTCAAGCGTCAGCGTCAGCGTGTCCTTGTCGACCTTCTTGATCAGGCCTTCGGTCTGGCCGGCGAACGCGGCGGCGGTGGAAATCAGCAACATGGCGCAGGCGGCGCCAATCAGGGTACGCATCGTCGTCCTCTTTGGTCATTGCGCCGGCTGGTCAGCGGCGGATCCTCAACGGCGGATGGGAAGAGAGCAGAAACCAACCGAATGTGTCAAAACTAAATCCGCCAGATCACAGTTTGATGCAGCCGTTTGACCACTGTGGAAAACGCCAATAGAAGGCAAGCCGGCAGCGCCGCGCGTGCTTTTAGATGCGCAGGGGATGCTGCACCACTTCAGGTTGCCGGCTCCGCCGCCGGGCAGGGCGTTTTCCATGTCTCATAACACATTCGGCCATCTCTTCCGCGTCACCACCTGGGGTGAAAGCCACGGCGCCGCGCTCGGCTGCGTTGTCGATGGCTGCCCGCCTGGCATTCGCTTCAAGCGCGAGGATATCCAGGCCGAGCTCGACCGCCGCCGCCCTGGACAGTCGCGCTTCGTCACCCAGCGCCGCGAGCCGGACGAGATCAAGATCCTGTCCGGCTTCATCCTCGACGAGGACGGCGAGACGATGATCACCACAGGCACGCCGGTTTCGATGCTGATCGAGAATGTCGACCAGCGTTCCAAGGACTATGGCGAGATCGCCCGCCAGTACCGGCCGGGCCATGCCGACTACACCTACGACGTCAAATACGGTCTGCGCGATCACCGCGGCGGCGGCCGTTCCTCGGCGCGCGAGACGGCGGCCAGAGTGGCGGCGGGCGCCCTGGCGCGCAGGATAGTGCCCGGCATGACGGTGCGCGGCGCGCTGGTCTCGATGGGCGAGAAATCGATCGACCGCGCCAACTGGAACTGGAATTTCGTAGGCGATGCCGAAAACCCGTTCTTCACACCCGATCCTGCTTCGGTGCCTGTCTTCACCCGGTATCTCGACGGCATCCGCAAGGCCGGCTCCTCGGTCGGCGCGGTGATCGAGATCGTCGCCGATGGCGTGCCGCCGGGCCTCGGCGCGCCGATCTACGCCAAGCTCGACCAGGACATCGCGTCCGGCCTGATGTCGATCAACGCCGTCAAGGGCGTCGAGATCGGCAACGGCTTCGAGGCGGCCCGCATCACCGGCGAACAGAACGCCGACGAGATGCGCATGGGCAATGACGGCAAGCCGGTGTTTTTATCCAACAATGCTGGCGGCATCCTGGGCGGCATTTCGACCGGACAGGCGATCGTCGCCCGCTTCGCCGTCAAGCCGACCTCGTCGATCCTGACCCCGCGCCAGTCGATCGACAAGGACGGCAAGGATGTCGAGGTGATGACCAAGGGCCGCCATGACCCTTGCGTCGGCATCCGCGCCGTGCCGATCGGCGAGGCCATGGTTGCCTGCGCGGTCGCCGATCATTATCTGCGGCACAGAGGACAGACAGGGAAGGCAGTAGGCAGTAGGGATTAGGCAGTAGACCGCCCGACACAGCCGTTTTCTTTCTTCTACTGCCTACTGCCTACTGCCTACTGCCTACTGCCTAATTCCTGCGAGCGAAGCGAGCGCGCCATGCCATACGACCAGAAGAAGATCGTCGAAGCGATCCGCGCCTTCGAGCGCGGCGAGATCGTCGTCGTCATGGACGACGACGGGCGCGAGAACGAAGGCGATCTGATCGTCGCCGCCGTCCACTGCACGCCGGAGAAGATGGCCTTCATCGTCCGCAACACCTCCGGCATCGTCTGCACGCCGATGCTGCGTGACGATGCCAGGCGGCTGAACCTCGCGCCGATGGTGGCGGACAATGACTCCGCCCACACCACCGCATTTACGGTCAGCGTCGATTTCAAGCACGGCACCACGACCGGCATTTCCGCCGACGACCGCACGTTGACCGTGCGCAACCTTGCCAACGGCAATGTCGGCCCGTCCGATTTCGTGCGTCCCGGCCACATCTTCCCGCTGATCGCGCGCGAAGGCGGTGTCTTGATGCGCTCCGGCCACACCGAGGCCGCTGTCGATCTCTGCAAGCTTGCCGGCCTGCCGCCGGTCGGCGTCATCTCCGAGCTGGTGAACGACGACGGCACGGTCAAGCGCGGCCCGGAGGTGCAGGCTTTCGCGGAACAGCATGGCCTGAAGCAGGTTTCGGTCGCCGACCTCATCGCCTACCGCCAGCGCAAGGAAACGCTGGTCGAGCGCGTCGCCTGCTCCGACATCGACACGCCCGGCGGCAAGGCGCAGGTCTTCACCTACACGCTGCCCTGGGATTCCATGCACCATGTCGCGGTCGTCTTCGGCGATATCCGTGACGGCGAGGATGTGCCGGTGCGCCTGCATTCGGAAGATGTCGTCACCGACGTCTTCGGCACCAGCCATCGCCTCGACGGCATCATGAAGGCGATGGGCGAGCGCAGGCGCGGCGTCATCGTCTATCTGCGCGAAGGCTCGGTCGGCGTCGCCCACCAGGAGCGCAAGCGGCCCGCGAGTGGCGAGCGCGAGGACCATGAGGAAGCCCGCCGCCGCGAGAACGAATGGCGCGAGATCGGCCTCGGCGCCCAGATCCTCAAGGATCTCGGCATCTCCTCGATCAACCTGATCGCCTCTCGCGAGCGCCACTATGTCGGCCTCGAAGGCTTTGGCATCCACATCGCCAAGACCGAGATTCTTTAGGCTGCCGGGGCGCCGAAGGTCCTGGCGGCAGCCCCGCCGGCGTTGCTGATTGACCAGAGCCTCCGCGACGGAGGCGATTGGCCGGGGCCTCCGCGACGTCGTCATCTCGGGTCTATGCCCCGCTTCGAGTCGCTCCGCCCGTGAATGACGAAGTCGCGTAGGTCTCGGCTAACTTCCAACGTCTGCGATGATGATCGGACGGCCGAATAATCGTCACTCCGCAGGTACCACCGCTTCGCCCCTGTCCGCGTCGCAATCGCCCGTCGCCAGCCGGCACTGCCCGGCAAGCACGGTGGCCAGCGCGATCGCCCCGGCCGCCACCGACACCCAGAACCCGTTCTGCGGACCGAAATTGTCGACCATCCAGCCGGCGGCGAAGGAGCCCAGCGCCATGCCGATGCCGATGCCGGTGGTTACCCAGGTGACGCCTTCGGTGAGCATTGCCGGCGGCACGTGGCGCTCGATCAGGCCGAAGGCTGTGATGAAGGTCGGCGAGATCGCGACGCCGCTGACGAAGACCGCCAGCGCCAACGTCGGCACCGTGTCGGCGAAAAGCAATGGCAGCGTGGTGAGCGCGATCACCGTGACCGCGACCGCGAGTTGCCGCTGCAGCGGCGCCTTCAGGCTGAGCGCGCCGACGATGATGCCGAGCACGAAGGATCCAAGCGCATAGACGCCGATGACGAGGCTTGCAGCCTCGGGCTGGCCGAGCGCCTTGGTGATGGCGACGGTGGTGACTTCCGTGGTGGCGAAGGTCGCGCCGACGAAGATCAGCGCGAAGGTGATGATCTGCACCGGCCGCAGGCGGATCGCCGAACCGGCCGCGCCATGTTCCGCCGGACGTACCGGTGGCTCGGACGAGCGCTGCAGCAGGAATGCCGCCGAACCGAGCGCGAGCAGCAACGTGCTGACCACCATGCCGGCTTCGGGAAACAGCGCCGCGCTCAAGCCCACTGACAGCGAGGCTCCGGCGACATAAACCAATTCGTCCGCAGCCGATTCGAACGCGAAGGCGGTGCTCAACTCGGGACGATCGCGAAAAATCTCGGTCCAGCGAGCCCTGACCAGCGCCGGGATGTTGGGCATGGCGGCGGCAAGCAGCGCCGACCCGAACAGGGTCCAGGCCGGCCAGTGCTGGTTGGCCGCCACGATCAATGTCGTGAAGGCAAGCACCGAGACAAGCGTGGTCGGCAGGGCAATCGCGCTTTGGCCAAGCTGATCCACCCATCGCGAGATCTGCGGTGACAAAACAGCATTCACAAGGGCGTAGGTCGCGGAGACCGCCCCGGCCAGCCAATATTCGCCATGCGTCTGCGAGAGCATCGCCACGATGCCGATCGGCGCCATGGCGATCGGCAGCCGCGCGATGAAGGCGGCCGCGGCAAAGCCTTTCGTGCCGGGAGCCCGAAAGATGTCCGCATAGGGGTTTCGCATGATCCTGCTCCTCGACAAGGTTGCATACTAAAACTACATGCGCTGCGTATGAATGTGAGATAGTTCATACGCAGCGTATGTCAATTGGCATACGAAACGTATGTGAGTAGGGCCAGAGCCATGCACAGACCGCGCAAGGAGATGATCGCCGAAACGCGCGCCAAGCTGATCGCGGCCGCCCGCCACGCCTTCGGCACGGTCGGCTACGCCGAGGCCTCGATGGACGATTTCACCGCGTCGGCCGGCCTGACGCGCGGCGCGCTCTACCATCATTTCGGCGACAAGAAGGGGCTGCTGCAGGCGGTGATCGCCGAGATCGACGGCGAAATGGCCGAGCGGGTGAACGAGGTGGCTTCGAAGGCGCCGACCCGCTGGCAGCATTTCGTCGATGAATGCACCAGCTATATCGAAATGGCGCTGGAGCCGGAAATCCAGCGCATCATGTTCCGCGACGGTCCGGCGGTGCTCGGCGACCCGGCGCAGTGGCCGAATGCCAGCGCTTGCATCGCCTCGATGACCGACCATCTGACGAAGCTGCAGGACGAGGGGGTGGTCGTTCCAGAGCTTGATCCCGAGACCACCTCACGGCTGATCAATGGCGCCAGCAGCCAGGCCGCGCAGCGCATCGCCAATTCGAAGGATCCCGAAGCGACGTCGAAGAAGGCGATCGCGGCATTCAAGCAACTGCTCGAAGGCTTGCGCAAGAGGGTTGACGGCACGCTTGGGTAACCAAGCCACCGGGTTGTGCACCGCTTTCCGGCCGCCGCAACCCCGCCGCGATTGACAATCAATGGGGCGAGCGCATCCTCCACCGCCAACTCTTACAGCGCCGCGCGTTCTTTGAACGCGCAAAGGACGCTGTAAAAACTTTGATTCAGCGCATGGCCCTTCCCAAAAATCGATTCCGATTTTCGGGATCATGCGCGGGGGTGTGGAGAGTCGGGGCATGTGGGACTTCAGCATCGCCAGGTCGGTGTCCATCATGATGCGGACATGGCCGTTCATCGTCTTTCGCATGATCGTCTATTTCGGCATCACGGTTGCCTACATCATGGCGACTGGGACGGGGGCCAGCGTCGGCTACGGCGTCGGCCACATCTCGACCGATCCCGACGGGCCGATGTCCTTCGCTCTGTGGGGCGGCGTGGTCGGCTTCGGCGTCGTGTCGATCGCCGTCTACTGGATCCGCGAATACATCCTCTACGTGCTGAAGGCGGGCCATATCGCCGTCATGGTGCATCTGATCGACGGCCACGATGTCCCTGACGGCCAGAACCAGATCGCCTATGCCAAGGAAGTGGTCACCCAGCGTTTCGCCGAGGCCAACATCCTTTTCGTCGTCGACCAGTTGGTCAAGGGCGCCATCCGCGCCATCACCGGCCTGATCGGCGGCATAGCCGCCTTCCTGCCGATCCCGGGCCTGAGCGGCCTGGTCGGCTTCATCAACACCGTCATCCGTATCTCGCTGACCTATGTCGACGAGATCATCCTCGGCTACAACATCCGCATCAATTCGAACTCGCCCTTCGAGACGGCCAGGCAAGGCGTCGTCCTCTACGCCCAGAACGGCAAGCACATGGTCAAGAACGCCGTCTGGCTGGCGGCGATCATGTGGGGCGTGTCCTTCGTCATCTTCCTGTTGATGCTGGCGCCCGCGGCCGCGATCCTCTGGGTCATGCCGGGCCAGCTTGCCGGCTGGGCTTTCGTGCTGGCCATCGTCTTTGCCTGGGCCTTCAAGGCGGCCTTCATCGAGCCCTTCGCCATTGCCTCGCTGATGCAGGTCTATTTCGAAGCCATCGAGGGCCAGGTGCCCAATCCCGAATGGGACCACCGGCTGGCCGAGGCCTCGTCCAAGTTCGGGGAACTGCGCGACAAGGCGCTGGGCTCTTTCGGCGGCGGCTCGCGCTGGGATACCCCGAGAGCCGCCTGATCATGGCTTTGATGGGCCGCCAAGCCTGGCGATTGCCGATTTGAGCGGCGCCTCGCCGGCGCCGCGGAAAGTCTCGCTCATCACCAGCTCCGGCAGCGGCAGGCGCTTGCCCCAGCCATGCGCCTCGAGATCGGGCTTCGGCGCGAAGGCAGAGACGCGGCCGACGCAGAGATAGGCGATCGGCGTCACATGTTCCGGGATCGACAAGAGCTGCTTCAGCGCTTCCGTCTCGATGATGCTGACCCAGCCGACGCCGACACCCTCGGCCCGCGCCGCCAGCCAGAAATTCTGCACCGCGCAGACGGTGCTGTAGAGATCCATCTCCGGATTGTGCCAACGCCCGAGCGGCGAGTCCTTCGACCGCTGCCGGTCGCAGGTGATGCAGAGATTGAGCGCGCTTTCGCAGATGCCCTCGAGCTTCAGCTTGCGGTAAAGCGCCTGCCGTTCCGCCTCGATCGCCGGCAGCTCCTGCTCGCGCGCGGCGAGGAACAGGTCGCGCACCTGCTGACGCCTGCCTGGATCGCGGATGACGATGAAGTTCCACGGCTGCATGTAGCCGACCGACGGCGCATGATGCGCGGCGGTGATGAGCCGCGCCAACACGCTGTCGTCGAGATCGTCGGGGATAAAATGGCTGCGCACGTCACGCCTGGTGAACATCGCCCGATAGACCGCGTCGCGCGCCAATTGGTCAAAGTCGTCGCCGCTCGCGGCGATCGCTGCTGCCGTCATCGCTTTTCCCCTTGCGACAAGCAGTCCCCCGCCTGACCAAGCGGAAAACCATGTCTGCCGGGCCGGTCTTCTGGCTCGGGATCCTCCCGCATCCGGCGCCTTCCCGTCATCGACAGTGGCTTTGCCGGCGCGGTCCCCCTCACAGCGTTGGGCACGCCACGGAGTTCAACCGTGTTCCCGATTCTCCCGCGTCGCGGGCACCAGGCAGCGAAGAACCTTACCGCGAAGCTTGCGCCGCGCCAATGGCGCCAGCGACATGGGCTGGCGCAATTTTCCCCAGCCATTCGGCTTTCAAACATGGTCATCCGCGCCGCCGGTGCCTAGATTAGGCGCCATGGACACCCGTCTCTACACGCACCCGATCTTTCTGGAACACCTCACGCCGCCCGGCCATCCCGAGCGGCCTGACCGCCTGCGCGCCATCGAACGCGTGCTCGACGACGAGGCTTTTTCGGCGCTCGACCGCGTCAAGGCGCCCGAAGGCGACGAGAAAACGATCCTCTATGCGCATCCCGAGGATTTCGTCGAGCGCGTGCGCGCGGCGATCCCTGAGAACGGCATCGTCTCGATCGACGCCGATACCAGCGCCAGCCCGAAAAGCTGGCAGGCCGTGGTGACGGCGATCGGCGGCGCCAACGCGGCGGTGGACGACGTCTTCGAGGGCCGTGCCGCCAACGTCTTCGTCGCCGCCCGTCCGCCGGGTCACCACGCCGAAAAGACCACCGCGATGGGCTTCTGCCTGTTCAACACGGCCGCGATCGCCGCCCGCTACGCGCAGAAGAAGCATCAGGCCGAGCGCGTCGCCATCGTCGACTGGGACGTCCACCACGGCAACGGCACACAGGACATTTTTTGGGACGACCCGTCGGTTCTCTATTGCTCGACGCACCAGATGCCGCTTTATCCCGGTACCGGAGCGAAAAGCGAAACCGGCGCCGGCAACATCGTCAATGCGCCGCTCGCGCCGCAGACCGGCAGCGACCTGTTCCGCGATGCCTTCCTGTCGCGCGTGCTGCCCTCGATCGATGCGTTCGCGCCGGACCTGATCATCATTTCAGCCGGCTTCGACGCGCACCACCGCGATCCGCTCGCGGAGATCAACCTGACCGAGGATGATTTCGACTGGGCGACCGGGCAATTGATGGAGCGCGCCGGCCGCCACAGCTCCAACAGGCTCGTCAGCCTGCTGGAAGGCGGCTACGATCTGCAGGGACTGGCATTTTCAGTCGCCGCCCATGTCGGGCGGCTGATGAAGGGATAGGCTATGGCATTGGAAGGCAATGAGGACGTCAAGGCGATGAGCTTCGAACAGGCGCTCGACGCGCTGGAGAAGATCGTCGATGATCTTGAGCGCGGCGACGTCCCGCTCGACCAGTCGATCAAGATCTACGAGCGCGGCGAAGCGCTGAAGGCGCATTGCGACCGGCTGCTGAAAGCGGCCGAGGACAAGGTCGAGAAGATCAGGCTGTCGCGCGACGGCAAGCCGGTAGGAACGGAGCCGCTCGACGCAGAGTAACGACGCAGAGTAATTTGGACGACGGTGAGGCAGACAAAGCAGGTAAGGAGTTCAAGCTATGTGCCGCAACATCAAGACCCTGGCCAATTTCGAGCCGCCGGCGACCAATGACGAAGTGCATGACGCAGCGCTGCAATTCGTGCGCAAACTGAGCGGCTCGACCAAGCCCTCCAAGCGCAACGAGCATGCCTTCCACCATGCGGTCGAGGCGATCACAGCTGTCGCGCGCGAATTGATCGATTCGCTCGAAACCAACCAGGAACCGCGCAATCGCGAGGAAGAAGCTGCCAAGGCGAAGGCCAGGTCGGCGCTGCGTTTCGCCTGAGGATCCGACATGAGCTTCTTTCCGGGAAACGATCCTGAACCGGGCGATGCCTTCGCCTGCGACCAGATCGAACTGATGGTCGTCCCCAACGCCAAGGACATTGGCGGCTTCGAGGTGCGCCGCGCCTTGCCGACGGCAAAACGCCGTCTGGTCGGGCCGTTCATCTTCTTCGACCGCATGGGGCCAGCGATCCTGCGCGCCGGCCATGCGCTCGACGTGCGCCCGCATCCGCATATCGGGCTTTCCACCGTCACCTACCTGTTCGACGGCAAGATCAGGCATCGCGACTCGCTCGGCACTGAAATGGTGATCGCGCCGGGCGACGTGAATTTGATGACCGCCGGGCGCGGTATCGTCCATTCCGAGCGCACGCCGGAGGAGTTGCGCGGCGCACCGATGTCGGTCTCCGGCCTGCAGACCTGGCTGGCGCTGCCCGACGGCAAGGAGGAAATTGCCCCGGTGTTCGCGAACACGTCGGTGGCCCGCTTGCCGCAGATCGATGCCGAGGGCGTCAGCGGCCGCGTCGTCATCGGCGAATTCTCAGGCCTGCGCTCGCCCGTGGCGACCGCTTCGGACACGCTTTACGCCGATCTCAGGCTGGCGGCGGGCGCGAGCGTGAAGATCCCGGCCGATGCCGAGGAGCGCGCCATCTACACGCTGGAGGGCGACGTGTCGATCGCCGGCGATATTTTCCCGGCCGAGCGGCTCCTGGTGTTCAAGCCGGGCGAGGAGATCGTCGTTTCCTCCGAGCGCGGCGCGCATTTCATGCTGTTCGGCGGCGCTTCGCTGGGCTCCAAGCGCTATATCTGGTGGAATTTCGTGTCGTCCTCGAAGGAACGCATCGAGCAGGCCAAGCAGGAATGGAAGACAGGCCGCTTCGATATCGTTCCCGGCGATGAAGAAGAGTTCATCCCGCTGCCGGAGAATTAGGGTCCGCTTGCGCGTCACTGGCGCGCATTTACATTCGTCCGCCGGCGGCCTATTCCGCGCATGATTATGGCGCAATCTGTTGATAGCGCCGTGTTCGATCGATAAGGCAGGACGCGCCCGAGTGAAGCCAGACACGCCGCTGCTCGACAAGGTCCGCATTCCGGCGGATTTGCGGACGCTCGATGAGGGCGCGCTGCCGCAATTTGCCGCGGAACTGCGCGCCGAGCTTATCGACGCCGTCTCGCAGACGGGCGGCCACCTCGGCGCCGGGCTCGGCGTCGTCGAACTGACGGTTGCCCTGCATTATGTCTTCAACACCCCGGCAGACCGGCTGATCTGGGACGTCGGCCATCAGGCCTATCCGCACAAGATCCTGACCGGCCGCCGCGACCGCATCCGTACGCTGCGCCAGGAGGGCGGCCTCTCCGGTTTCACCCGGCGCGCCGAGAGCGAATACGACCCGTTCGGCGCGGCGCATTCGTCGACCTCGATCTCGGCCGGCCTCGGCATGGCCATGGCGCGCGACCTGTCGGACGGCCGCAACAATGTGATTTCCGTCATCGGCGACGGCTCGATGTCGGCCGGCATGGCCTTCGAGGCCCTGAACAATGCCGGCGCGCTCGATGCCCGGCTGATCGTCATCCTCAACGACAACGACATGTCGATCGCGCCGCCGACCGGCGCCATGAGCGCCTATCTGGCCAGGCTCGCCTCCGGCAAGGCCTATCTCGGCCTGCGCGATTTCGGCAAGAAGCTGACATCCTATCTCGGCAAGCGCGCCGACCGCGCCATCACCCGGGCGGTCGAGCATGCGCGCGGCTACGTCACCGGCGGCACCCTGTTCGAAGAACTCGGCTTCTATCACATCGGCCCCATCGACGGGCACAATCTCGAACATCTGATCCCGGTGCTGAAGAACGTGCGCGACAACGGCAAAGGCCCGGTTCTGGTCCATGTCGTGACCCAGAAGGGCAAGGGCTACGCGCCGGCGGAGGCCGCGGCCGACAAATATCACGGCGTCAACAAGTTCGACGTCATCACCGGCGCGCAGGCCAAGGCGCCGGCCAACGCCCCCGCCTACACCAAGGTGTTCGCCGAAAGCCTGATCCAGGAAGCACGTGAGGACGACCGTATCGTCGCCATCACCGCCGCCATGCCGGGCGGCACCGGCCTCGACCTGTTCGGCGAGGTGTTCCCGAAGCGGACTTTCGATGTCGGCATCGCCGAGCAGCATGCGGTGACCTTCGCCGCCGGGCTGGCCACCGAAGGCTACAAGCCCTTCGCCGCCATCTATTCCACCTTCCTGCAGCGCGCCTACGACCAGGTCGTCCACGACGTTGCGATCCAGAAATTGCCGGTGCGCTTTCCCATCGACCGCGCCGGTTTCGTCGGCGCCGACGGCGCCACCCATTGCGGCGCTTTCGACACCACCTTCCTCGCTACGCTGCCGGGCTTCGTCGTCATGGCCGCCGCGGACGAGGCGGAACTGCGCCATATGGTGCGTACCGCTGCGTCCTATGATGACGGCCCGATCGCCTTCCGCTATCCGCGCGGCAACGGCGTCGGCGTCGACATGCCGGAGCGCGGCTCGCTGCTCGAAATCGGCAAGGGTCGTATTCTCAAGGAAGGGACCAAGGTCGCCCTGCTTTCCTTCGGCACACGGCTGCAGGATTGTCTTCTGGCCGCCGAGGAACTCGGCGCGGCTGGTCTCTCCACTACGGTTGCCGACGCCCGCTTCGCCAAGCCGCTGGACGAAGATCTCATCCGGCGCCTCGCCCGCTCGCACGAAGTGCTGGTGACCGTGGAGGAGGGCGCGATTGGCGGTTTCGCCAGCCAGGTGCTGCATTTCCTCGCCCATGAAGGCCTGCTGGAAAGCGGCCTCAAGGTGCGCCCGCTGGTCTTGCCGGACATGTTCGCCGACCATGCGAAACCCGAAAAGATGTATGCCGATGCCGGCCTGGATTCGGTGGGTATCGTGCGCACGGTCTTCGCGACGCTCGGCCGTGGCGTTCAGGCGCAGCGTGCCTGAATCAGGACTTCAAGACCTGAATCGTTTTGCCGGCTTCCGGATGTAACTATCTGTTAACGCTCCCATTTGGCGGTTCGCTTACCCTGTCTCTTGGCCGATTTTCAACGGCGCCCTGCTAAAAGCTCGAGCCAGGCAGGGAGACAACAGAAATGAAAACGCTTCTGTGCGGCGTGGCCCTTTTGGCTGCCATGGCCGCGCCGGTGACAGCCGAAACGCGTTACGACCGCAACCTTGAAAAGGCGGTGCTGGATATCGTCGCCGGCAAGATGGGCAACATCCGCGGCGCCTTCTCCTACAGGCAGGTTCCTCAACTCGTCATGGTGCCGGAAGCGACGACGCCGGCTGTGCCGGCGCCGGTCGAGCCGCCGCGCAAGGAAGCTTCCGGCAATGATGGCCTGACGCCGGCCGTCGAGCGCCGGGTTTCGCGAACCGTATTTTAGAACCACATATCGCGCACGCAGCGGCCGTCGCGCGGCAGGTCGTCATACGTATCGAGGCCGTCGAAATGGTCGATCGGCAGGTCGGCGACGTCCTCGGGCGGCGCCAGTCTGACATTGACGGCGATGCGCGTGCGGCCGCTCTTGCCGGAACGCAGGCCGCGCCAGGCGACGACGCAGGCGCAGGTCGGGCAGAACAGGATCTCCAGCGAGGGTTCGGCCACCCCGGCGCGCGTGTAGGATTTCAGCGGCCCGGCGACGCGAATGCGCTCGTCGACATAGTCATAGGCCCAGAGCGTGCCGTAGCGGCGGCAAAGCGTGCAATTGCATGCGGTGATTGCGCCGGGATCGCCTTCCAGCGTCCAATGAACCGCGCCGCAATGACAGGTACCCCTCAGCATTGCCACCTCCACCGGCTGACGAACCGCCTGTTCCTGTCGGCATTCTGCAGCCTCTTGCGCCATATTCAACCATTGCGTTCGCGCCCGGCTTTCGCCAATGAAGGCCGATGAGTTCCCCTTTGCCAGCCAGCCGGCGCCAGCGGCTCGACGAATTGCTCGTCGGGCGCGGTCTGTTTGCCAGCCGCTCGCGCGCTCGCGACGCGATCGAGCGCGGCACGGTGACGGTTGACGGCGCCGTTGCCCGCAAGCCCGGCCAGCCTGTCGCGCCGGACTGCCTGATAGCCATCGATGATCCGGCGCAGGCCTATGTGTCGCGCGCCGCGCTGAAGCTGATCGCCGGCCTCGACCGTTTCGGCCTCGATCCTTCCGGCAGCGAGGCGCTCGATATCGGCGCCTCGACGGGCGGCTTCACCCAGGTGCTGCTCGAGCGCGGCGCGGCCCATGTCACGGCGATCGATGTCGGTCACGGCCAGATCCATCCCGACATTGCCGGCGACCCGCGTGTGACGGTGATCGAAGGGCTGAACGCCCGCGATCTGACGACAGCCGATCTCGGCGGCCGCGTTCCCGCTTTCCTTGTCTGCGACGTCAGCTTCATATCGCTGAAGCTGGCGCTGCCGCCGGCGCTGGGATTGGCGGGTGCGGGCGCCAAGGCAGTTCTGCTGGTCAAGCCGCAATTCGAGGCGGGCCGCGCGGCCATCGGCAAGGGCGGCCTGCTCAAGGATCCGGGCGATGCCGAGCGGATTGCCGCAAATTTGCGCGACTGGCTGGCTGGCGTTCCCGGCTGGGGCGTGCTGGGACTCGAACCGTCGCCGATCGAAGGCGGCGACGGCAACCGCGAGTTCCTGCTCGCCGCCGTAAAGGAGGCGGGATCGCGATGAGCACACGCTTCACCATTGCAAGGCTCGGTTCGCAGGGCGACGGTATCGCCAATGCCGAAGGCGGGGAGGTCTTCATCCCGTTCACGCTGCCGGGCGAGACGGTCACGGCCGCGCGCCAGAAGGACCGCGCCGCGCTGATGTCGGTATTGGAAGCCTCGCCGCTCAGGATCGACCCGGCCTGCCGCCATTTCACCGAATGCGGCGGCTGCGCGCTGCAGCATTTCGAAGCCGAAGCCTACCGGCAATGGAAGCGCGAGAAGGTCGTGCAGGCGCTGAAGGCCAAGGGCATAGCTTGCGAGATCGCTGCGCTGGTGCCGTGCGCGCCGCACACCCGCCGCCGCGTCACCTTCAGCGCCAGGCGCACCGATGCCGGCATGCTGCTCGGCTTCGTGCGCGCCCTGTCCTCCGAGATCATCCCGATCGACGAATGCCCGATCTCGCTGCCGGCGATTGTTTCGGCGCTCGATAAATTGCGTGCTCTGGCCGGATTGGTCTGCGCCACGCCGAAAGCGTTCCGTATGACGGTGACCGTCACGGCTTCGGGCCTCGACATTGCCGTCCATGATGCCGGCAAGCTCGGCGACCACCAGCGCCGCATCGCGTCGAATTTCGTCATGGCCGAGGGCCTGGCGCGGCTTTCCGTCGACGGCGAGATCGTCGTCGAACCGAAGAAGCCGGTGGTGCAGTTCGGATCCGTCGCCGTCGCCCTGCCGCCCGGCGCCTTCCTGCAGGCGACGGAAGCCGCCGAGCAGGCGATGGCGGACCTTGTCGGCCAGCACCTGTCGCGCGCCAGGAAAGTCGCGGACCTGTTTGCCGGTTGCGGCAGCTTCGCGCTGCGGCTTGGCGTGAAGTCGGAGGTCCATGCCGTCGAAGGCGATGCGCCGGCGCTCGCCGCACTCGACCGCGCCTTTCGTTTCGCCGGTGGCCTGAAGCGGGTGACCAGCGAACGCCGCGACCTTTTCCGCAGACCGCTGACCTTCAAGGAGCTGAACGCTTTCGACGGAGTGGTCTTCGATCCGCCGCGCGCCGGCGCCGAGGACCAGTCGAAGCAGATCGCCCGTTCCGACGTGCCGCTGGTCGCCGCCGTGTCTTGCAATCCGGCGACGCTGGCGCGGGATTTGCGGATTCTTCTCGATGGCGGCTACACGCTGAAGACTGTCACCCCAATCGACCAGTTTCTGTGGTCGTCGCATGTCGAGGCCGTGGCGCTTTTGGAGAAGCCGAAGCGGCGTAGATAGCCTTGCCGGTTGCAGCTGACTTCACTCAAATGGCGACTTACCTTACGAGCTCGGCAAACGTTTCGCCGTGCCGCCGCGCTGGTTGATCGAAACCCAGCTGTTCGGGTTCTGCTGCGACTGCCGTTTCAGGAAATAATAGCCGGTGGCGTTCCAGGGGCGGATCTCGTCGACCAGATTGTCCAGGACGAGATCGCCCTTGTCGGTCTTCACCGTCAGGATGGTGTGGCCCTCATCGTGAAGGTCGCGCACCACCGTCATCAGCAGCGCCTGCCGGGGAAATCCCGCTTCCTGGAGAAGCTTGCGCTTGTAGAGCGCGTAGATCTTGCAATCGCCCTTGCCGTCCACCGGATAGTCCCAGTGGTCCATCATCGTGCCCCAGTGGTCGTAATTGCTGACGGGCTTGATGGAGCGGTTCGCCTTCTGGTTGATCCGCTTGAGGATGCTCATGTTCTGCGCGGTCAGCTTGACGCTCGTGGCAGGCAAAGCGCGCACCTTGCACTCTTTCGGCCGGCGATGGCAGAAATCGAGCCAGCCGTAGGGGACACTGGTGCTTGCGCCGACCGTGGCGTAGCTCGCAGCAGGTCGTGTCGTCGTTAGCTTGAACAGCGACGACTGCGCCGCTGCAGGGCCTATTTGCAGCGAAGTCGCACCTATCAACGAAACAAAACCAAGGAGGAGGGAAGAGGTCAGGACGCCAGGGGAACGCTGCATTGCCGACACCACCGCAACGAGAAGACTGGCGAGAAGCTAATGCGCAAACGCCCGCCTCGCCAATTAAACAATTAATAATGTCCTAACACGATTGTGTCTGGCGTAAGGCAGAGGCTGCCCCTCTTCACGAGTTGGCATCAATCCGAGCGTGGCACTGCCGCGCTTCGGCGAGTACGCTCGCGTCCATATCTTCAAGTGTTTTTGGCCCGCTAGCACGCTGTAGGATTCCAAACACGTCCTGCGGCCGCATCGGTGCAAAGGCCGGCGTCGATTTCAAATCAACGCCCTCTGGCGCGTTCTCGGATTTGGACATGATGGCTACACGCTCGAGTGAAATGTCTTTGGCAGACGATTCTACCGGAACGGCGCCAACCCCTCAAACCCTCGTCCCGCCCACCGTCATCTGGTTCATCCGCAGATGCGGCTGGCCGACGCCGACCGGCACGCCCTGTCCGGCCTTGCCGCACATGCCGATGCCGCTGTCGAGCTTCATGTCGTTGCCGATCATGCTGACGCGGTGCATGGCGTCCGGCCCGTTGCCGATCAGCATCGCGCCCTTGATCGGCTGCGTCACCTTGCCGTTCTCGATCATGTAGGCCTCGGTGCAGCCGAACACGAACTTGCCCGACGTGATATCGACCTGGCCGCCGCCGAAGGAGACGGCGTAAATGCCGTTCTTGACCGAGGCGATGATCTCTTCCGGCTCCATGTCGCCCGCGGTCATGTAGGTGTTGGTCATGCGCGGCATCGGCTGGTGCGCATAGCCCTCGCGTCGGCCGTTGCCCGTCGCCTTCATGCCCATCAGCCGCGCGTTCTGGCGGTCCTGCATATAGCCGACCAGTTTGCCGTCCTCGATCAAGACGTTGCGCGCCGAAGGCGTTCCTTCGTCGTCGACGGTGAGCGAGCCGCGTCGCTCGGGGATGGTGCCGTCGTCGACCACGGTGACGCCCTTCGCCGCCACTTGGCTACCCATCAGGCCGGCGAAGGCCGATGTCTTCTTGCGGTTGAAGTCGCCTTCGAGCCCGTGCCCGACGGCCTCGTGCAGCATCACCCCCGGCCAGCCGCTGGACAGCACGATGTCGAAGGTGCCCGCCGGCGCCGGGACCGCTTCCAGATTGACCAGTGCCTGCCGCAGCGCCTCGTTTGCCGCATGCTTCCAGCTCTCCTCGCTGACGAACTCGCCGAAACTCTTGCGGCCGCCCATGCCGTAGGAGCCGCTCTCCTGCCGGTCGCCATCGCCGACCACGACGGAAACATTGATCCGGACCAGCGGGCGGATGTCGCGCACGATCTGTCCGTCGCCGCGCACGATCTCAACATGCTGCCACGAGGCGGCGAGCGAGGCCGTCACCTGGCGCACGCGCGGGTCCTCCGCACGCAGCCAGCCGTCGATTTCCTGCAAGAGCTTGGCCTTGGCCTCGAAGGAAGGCGAGGGGATCGGGTTCTCGTCGCCATAGAGGTGGCGGTTGGTGCGGGCGGGCGCTCCGGCCAATGTGCCGGAATAGCCGCCCTTGACCGCCGAGACGGCGTCGGCCGCGCGCAGCAGCGAGGCTTCGGAGAGATCGCTGGAATGCGCATAGCCGCTGGCCTCGCCGGCCACGGCGCGCAGGCCGAACCCCTGGTCGGTGTTGAAATTGGCCGTCTTCAGCCGGCCATTGTCGAACATCAGCGCTTCGCTTTCGCTGTATTCGAGGAACAACTCGCCGTCGTCGGCGCCCTTGATGGTCTCGGCGACGATCTCCTTGACGCGATCGTCGGAAATGTCGAATTGGCCGATCAGGCTGTTCATGGCAAATCCATTCTTGGAAACAAATCGTTCCTCGGCATGTAGGCGCGAAGCCGCCGTCGCACAATCGTCAACAAGGCCAAGTCGGCGATTACCCCGCCATCACTTGCCGTTGACGAAGTCCTTGATGTTGGCGGCCATCGCGTTCCAGTTGGAAAACTGCTCCTCGAGATTGGCCCTGGTGATGCCGCCGGCGAAGCTGACATCCATCCTGAAATTCGAACCGTCGCCGGCATAGGCCTTTACCCAGCGGTATTTCGCGTTCCAGACATTGGCCTGGTCGGCGGTCAGCGGGTCGGTGTAGCCGGTCGAGAATTGCAGCGACTTGCAGTTGTCGTGATCCTCGCAGCCATAGAAATAGATCACGTATTTGACGCCCTCGATCCGGCCGGAAAGCATCGGATCGCCATTGTCATCCTTGTCCATCCTGGCCGAGCCGAAGCCCTTGGCGATGTCGAGGATCGCCGCCGGGTCGGGCGTCTGGAGGATTTCGGCATCCTCGGCCCGTACGGCCGAAACCGTGCCGATCAGCGCCAGACCGATAATGAAAGCGGATAAATTCGCGCGCATTGAGCCTCCTGCCGCCAAATGCGCATTCGCCACCGACCTCAGCGTCAGGAGCGGCGCATGGGCAAGAAGATCAAGGTAGGGCGGCGAAACCTTCCGCAAAGCCCTTGAGGTCGACGGGAATGCCGATGCCTTCCTCGGGCGTCTGGAAGACGATGAAGGTGGCCGAGGTGCCGCTCTTCAACGTGTCGAGCAGCGGCTTTTCGAGGATCACCTCGGCATAGCAGCCATCCTGGAAGCAGCGCACGAAATAGGCGCGGCCGATATCCTTGCCATCGACATTGAGACCGAGGCCGTTGGGGAGCAGCACGCCGAGCGGCGCCAGCACGCGCAGAATCTCGGCCTTGTTGTCGGCGGTGCGCAGCACCACGACCGAAAGCCCCATTTCAGGGCGGTCCTCGGCGACGACGTTCTGCATCATCACGCATTGCTCGGAGGTAGCGCCTGCAGGCGTATCGCAGATGATCGACCACGCGCCATGCGTCGACTTCACCGTGCCGCTCGGCGGCGTGGCGTTGTTCGGCGAGGCAGCGGCGCCAACGGCTACGCCGACACCGAGCAAGGCGATGGCAAGGACGACCTTCGCCAGGGTTCTCGAAAGCCAGGAAGTCATAACGGCTCCATTGCGAATCACGGCACTTTAAGCCGCGCCGGGGCCAAGTAAAGGACGAGACCGCCGCCGGTCCGCCCCGATACCGGCAATTCCATGCTTTTCCAAAGCAAATTCGCCCGAATTGCGACCGTGGCGCATATAGCGCGGCGAGCGCCGAACACGGCCTTCGGCTTGCGCGCAAAAATGCCGCACGGTTTCCTCCGCTCCTTCCTTGCGGAGGGAAATAGAGTATGGTTTGAACCACCCTAGGGACAGACCGGGATTCCCAATCCCGGCATCGTCGATTATTGGTGCGATCGGATCGCGGGAAGTGGGAGACGAGAGGGCGATGAGGAAATTCCTGGCAAGCGCTGAATTCTTGGCAGGTGCGGCAGCTTCGGCCGTGCTCTTCTCCAGCGCGTCGGCCCATGCCGACCAGCCGCGGCCATGGGAGATGACCTTCCAGGCTCCGGCCACCGACATGATGCGGCAGATCGAGCGGTTCGGGAACTACACCATGTGGTTCATCGTCCCGATCACCATCCTCGTTCTGCTGCTGCTGCTGGTTTGCATCGTCAAGTTCCGCGCCAGCGTCAATCCGGTGCCGTCCAAGACCAGCCACAACACGCTGATCGAAGTGATCTGGACGGTCGGGCCGGTGATCGTGCTTCTGCTTATCGCCATTCCCTCCTTCCAGCTGCTCACCGCGCAATACACCCCGCCGGAAGAAGCCAAGCTCACCGTCAAGGCGACCGGCAACCAGTGGAACTGGGATTATGAATACCAGGTCGACAAGACCTTCTCCTTCAACTCGGCGGTTCTCCAGGATGCCGACCGCGCCAAGGCCGGCAAGGAAGATCGCGGCCTCTATCCGCGCCTGCTCGCGGTCGACAACGAGCTGGTCGTGCCGGTCAACACCTTGACCCGTGTGCTGATCACCGCCACCGACGTCATCCACTCCTTCGCCGTGCCGTCCTTCGGCATCAAGATGGACGCCGTGCCCGGCCGCACCAACGAGACTTGGTTCAAGGCGGAGAAGGAAGGCCTCTACTACGGCCAGTGCTCGCAGCTCTGCGGCAAGGACCATGCCTTCATGCCGATCGCCGTCCGCGTCGTGTCCGACGCGCAGTTCAAGACCTGGCTTGATACGGCCAAGACCGATGTGCCGGCTGCCAACAAGGCGCTGATGGCCGAGATCGATGGTACCAACAAGGTAGCGGCCGCCGGCAACTGATGCCGCGGGTTAGCAAGATTTAGGGAACGGAGCGGAACATGGCAGAGGCTGCAGCTCACGATCACGGCGACCACAGGCCGCATGGCTGGGTCCGCTGGGTCTACTCGACCAACCACAAGGACATCGGCACGCTCTACCTGATCTTCGCGATCATTGCCGGCATCATCGGCGGCGCGCTCTCGGTCGCCATCCGCATGGAGCTGCAGGAGCCGGGCATCCAGATCTTCAGCGGCCTGGCACAGATGGTCTATGGCATGCAGGGCGACGCCGCCATCGACGGCGGCAAGAGCATGTACAACGCCTTCGGCGCCGCGCACGGCCTGATCATGATCTTCTTCATGGTCATGCCGGCGCTGATCGGCGGCTTCGCCAACTGGATGGTGCCGATCATGATCGGCGCGCCGGACATGGCCTTCCCTCGCATGAACAACATTTCCTTCTGGCTGCTGCCGCCGGCCTTCATCCTCTTGCTCTCCTCGATGTTCGTGCCGAGCGCGCCGGGCGCCTTCGGTGTCGGCGGCGGCTGGACGATCTATCCGCCGCTCTCGACGTCCGGCCAGCCCGGCCCTGCGATGGACCTCGCGATCCTGTCGATCCACATTGCCGGCGCGTCGTCGATCCTCGGCGCCATCAACTTCATCACCACCATCTTCAACATGCGCGCTCCCGGCATGACGCTGCACAAGATGCCGCTGTTCGCCTGGGCGGTGCTGATCACCGCCTTCCTGCTGCTGCTCTCGCTGCCGGTCCTGGCGGGTGCCATCACCATGCTGCTCACCGACCGTAATTTCGGCACCTCCTTCTTCGTGCCGGACAATGGCGGTGACCCGATCCTCTTCCAGCACCTGTTCTGGTTCTTCGGCCATCCCGAGGTGTACATCCTGATCCTGCCGGGCTTCGGCATCGTCAGCCATATCGTCTCGACCTTCTCGAAGAAGCCGGTGTTCGGTTACCTCGGCATGGCCTACGCCATGGTCGCGATCGGCGCCGTCGGCTTCATCGTCTGGGCGCACCACATGTATACGACCGGACTGTCGCTCGACACGCAGCGTTACTTCGTGTTTGCCACCATGGTCATCGCGGTGCCCACCGGCGTGAAGATCTTCTCCTGGATCGCCACCATGTGGGGCGGCTCGATCTCCTTCAAGCCGCCGATGCTGTGGGCGCTGGGCTTCATCTTCCTTTTCACCATCGGTGGCGTCACCGGCGTTCAGCTGGCCAATGCCGGCCTCGACCGCTCGCTGCACGACACCTATTTCGTGATCGCCCACTTCCACTACGTGCTGTCGCTGGGCGCGGTGTTCGCGATCTTCGCCGGCTGGTACTACTGGTTCCCGAAGATGACCGGCTACATGTACTCGCCGGTGATCGCCAACACCCACTTCTGGGTCACGTTCGTCGGCGTCAACCTGATCTTCTTCCCGCAGCACTTCCTCGGCCTCGCCGGCATGCCGCGCCGTACCGTCGACTATCCGGATGCCTTCGCCGGCTGGAACATGGTCTCGTCCTACGGCTCCTATATCTCGGCCGTCGGTGTTGCGATCTTCCTCTACGGCGTGTTCGAGGCCTTCCAGAAGAAGCGCGTCGCCGGCGCCAATCCGTGGGGCGAGGGTGCCACCACGCTCGAATGGCAGCTGCCTTCGCCGCCGCCGTTCCACCAGTGGGAACAGCTGCCGAAGATCAAGTAAGCAGCGTCCCGACGCATACGAGGCCGCCGGCTTGTCCGGCGGTCTTGGCCAACGGAATGATGGACTTTAAGTACGCATGGCCCTTGCCGAAGACAGATTGATGGAGGAAGCGGGTTTTCGCATGTCGGAAGCGACCGCAGCCGATTTCTTCGCCCTGTTGAAGCCGCGCGTGATGTCGCTGGTCGTCTTCACGGCCTTTGTCGGCTTGGTCGCGGCGCCCGTCGCCATCAACCCGCTGCTGGCGATGATCGCCATCCTGGCCATTGCTATCGGCGCCGGCGCCTCCGGCGCGCTCAATATGTGGTACGACGCCGACATCGACGCGGTGATGACCAGAACCGCCGGGCGCCCGGTGCCGGCCGGCCGCGTCACGCCGGGAGAGGCGTTGAGCTTCGGTCTGGTCCTGTCGGTGCTGTCGGTGATGACGCTGGGCGTGCTGGTCAACTGGCTGTCGGCCGCGCTTCTCGCCTTCACCATCTTCTTCTATGCCGTCGTCTACACCATGTGGCTGAAGCGCTGGACGCCGCAGAACATCGTCATCGGCGGTGCCGCCGGCGCCATCCCGCCGGTGATCGGCTGGGCCGCGGTGACCGGCTCGGTCAGCCTCGAAAGCGTGATCCTGTTCCTGATCATCTTCCTGTGGACGCCGCCGCATTTCTGGGCGCTGGCGCTGTTCAAGTCCGACGACTATGCCCGCGCGGGCATCCCGATGATGCCGAATGTCGCTGGCCAGGCCTCGACCCGTCGGCAGATCTTTGCCTATGCGCTGATCCTGGCGCCGGTCGGCGTGCTGCCCTGGGCGCTCGGCTACACCACGGCCGGCTATGGGGTCGTCTCGGCGGTCCTCGGCGCGGGCTTCGTCTGGTATGCCTGGAAAGTGCTTGCCATGGCCGACGACGACCGCGCGATGAAGCCGGCCAAGGCCCTGTTCGGCTACTCTCTGCTCTATCTCTTCGCGATCTTTGCCGCCTATCTCGTCGACTGCGTGGTCGGGCGCGCCCTTATGATGGGGGGAGTATGATCGTGGCCGACAAGAAACTCGAACTGGTCACGCTGACCGAACGCCAGCAGAAGGCGCGCCGCAACCGCTCGATCGCCATCGGCGTCGCGCTGGCGGCATTGGTCGTCATCTTCTATGCCGCCACCATCGTGCGCTTCGGCCACACCGGGGCCAGCATCACCGGCTCCGGCCTGTTGGGAGGCGGCTGATGGGCGGCGAGACCGGCAGCAAGCCCCGCAAGGTAAACAACGGCATCGTCGCCGCCGTCTGCCTCGCCTTCTTTACCGGCATGGTCGGCATGGCCTATGCGGCGGTGCCGCTCTACAAGATGTTCTGCCAGGTCACCGGCTATGGCGGCACCACGCAGCGCGCCGAAAAGCAATATGCCGGCCGCGTGCTCGACCGCGACATAACCATCCGCTTCGACGCCAATACCAACGGCATTCCGTGGCAGTTCGAGCCTGTCGCCCGCTCGGTGACGATCAAGATCGGCGCGACGGCGCAGGCGCATTACAGCGCCACCAACAAATTCGACCGCACCATCACCGGCCGCGCCTCGTTCAACGTGCAGCCGGAAATGGCCGGTGCCTATTTCAACAAGGTGGAGTGCTTCTGCTTCACCGACACGACGCTGAAGCCCGGCGAGACGCTGGACATGCCGGTCGTGTTCTATGTCGATCCAGACATCGTCAACGTGCCGGAACTCAAGGACTTGAAGACGATCACCCTGTCCTACACGATGTTCCCGGTCGAAAAGAAACAGCCGGTCGCCTCGTCGGCGCCGGCCGCTGGCAGCAGCAACAAAGTTCCAGATTCCGACGCAAGCCTCGGGGGTTGATATGGCAGACGCGCACGCAAAACCACAACACGACTACCATCTCGTCAACCCGAGCCCGTGGCCTTTCCTGGGATCCATCGGCGCGCTGGTCACCGCCATCGGCGGCGTCTGCCTGATGCAGTATCTGAAGGCCGGCAACTTCCCGGTCTTCGGCCACAACATCGCCAATCCATGGCTGTTCTTCATCGGCCTGATCATCGTGCTCTACACGATGTTCGCCTGGTGGTCGGACACCATCAAGGAAGCGCATGAGGGTCATCACACGCGCGTCGTGTCGCTGCACCTGCGCTACGGCATGATCATGTTCATCGCCTCGGAGGTGATGTTCTTCGTCGCCTGGTTCTGGGCCTTTTTCGACGCCAGCCTGTTCCCGGGCGAAGCCTCGCAATATGCCCGCGCTGCCTTCACCGGCGGCGTCTGGCCGCCGAAGGGGTTGGAGGTTCTCGATCCCTTCCACCTGCCGCTCTACAACACCATCATCCTGCTTCTGTCGGGCACGACGGTGACCTGGGCGCACCACGCGCTGCTGCATGGCGACCGCAAGGGTCTGATCAACGGCCTGGTGCTGACCGTCGGCCTCGGCATGCTGTTCACCATGGTGCAGGCCTACGAGTACATGCACGCCCCATTCGCGTTCAAGGATTCGATCTACGGCGCCACCTTCTTCATGGCGACCGGCTTCCACGGCTTCCATGTCATCATCGGCACCATCTTCCTGCTCGTCTGCCTGGTGCGTGCGATGCGCGGCGACTTCACGCCGAAGCAGCATTTCGGCTTCGAGGCGGCCGCCTGGTACTGGCACTTCGTCGACGTGGTCTGGCTGTTCCTGTTCAGCGCGATCTATGTCTGGGCCTCGAACGGCGCGCTGATCGAAGGCCACTGATAAAAAGCAATCCGGGAAAGCGCGTAGCGATTTTTCCGGAATTTGCTTTCAGGAGTTTTGAAGGCGGCCGCGGCGACGTGGCCGCCTTCTTCTTTTCGGCGCAATGGCCGGCCATCGGTAGGTCATGTGGGCGAAAATTCCCTTGGCCATCTGCGCGTATCTGATCACCACAGGCTCATTGCTCGACAGGGGTATGTGGCCCGGACAGACGGTCGATCTGGTGCGTGTCGAGAAATCGCAACGGCAGTTGCAACTGATCGGCGGCGGCCAAATCCTGCGCCGCTACAGCATCGCGCTCGGCGGCGATCCGGTCGGCCACAAGCACCGCGAGGGTGACGGGCGAACGCCGGAGGGGCGCTATGTGCTCGACTGGCGCAATCCCAACAGCGTCGCGCACAGGTCGATCCATATCTCCTATCCAAATGCCGACGATAAGGTGGCGGCGAAAGCGCTGGGCGTCGATCCAGGCGGCCTCATCATGATCCACGGCCAGCCGAATGGTTTCGGCTGGCTGGGCAGGCTGCTTCAAATGGTCGACTGGACCGACGGCTGTATTGCGGTTACGAACCCCGAGATGGATGAAATCTGGACAAGGGTGGCCGACGGGCACACCGATCGAGATCATGAAATGAGCGAAGATCTCTAAAATGAGTGAAGACAAGGCGATCTGGCCACCCATAGATCCGATCTCGGCCGGCCTGCATGGCCGCTGCCCGCGCTGCGGCGAAGGCAAGCTGTTCTCGAGTTTCCTCACCGTCGGCAAGCGCTGCTACAATTGCGGGCTCGACTATTCCTTCGCCGACGCGGGCGACGGACCGGCGGTGTTCGTCATCCTGATCATCGGCTTCGTCGTCGTCGGCCTCGCATTGTGGATGGAGGTGACGTTCAGTCCGCCGCTCTGGCTGCACTTCATGTTGTGGATACCGCTGGCGCTGGTGCTGTGCCTGACGGCGCTGCGCCTGATCAAGGGCGTGCTGATCACCTTGCAGTATTCGAAGAGAGCCTCCGAGGGCAGGCTGGATTCCAACGAATGAGCGAGACGACCAGTTTGGTTGCCGGCCGTTCACGGCCCCGCACGGCGTTGCTGCTTGGCCTCGGCCTTGTCCTGTTCGCCGTCCTGATCGGGCTCGGCACCTGGCAGGTTCAGCGCCTGCATTGGAAGGAAGGCCTGCT
This sequence comes from Mesorhizobium sp. B2-8-3, assembly GCF_006440815.1. NCBI lineage: Bacteria > Pseudomonadati > Pseudomonadota > Alphaproteobacteria > Hyphomicrobiales > Phyllobacteriaceae > Mesorhizobium > Mesorhizobium sp. B2-8-3. The sequence goes on along the minus strand of NZ_VFTW01000021.1, from coordinate 15,566 downwards.
CGCAACCATCGATAAGCGCACGCATTCTGCACCGCTGGCTCTAGTGGACGTCGAGAAGGAATTCGCCACTTCCCATGATGTCGATTACATGCCGGTGACGGTGACCGGCACTTTCCTGCACCAGGGCGAGCGGCACTTCTTTTCCACCTGGCAAGGCGACAGCGGCTTCAACGTCTATACGCCCCTGCAGCTCGAGGATGGCCGCTTCGTGCTCGTCAACCGCGGCTTCGTTCCCTACGATCTCAAGGATCCTTCCAAGCGCCGACAGGGCGAAATTGCCGGCAAGGTGACCCTGACCGGGCTTGCCCGCAATCCGCTGCCCGGAAAGCCGTCGATGATGCTTCCCGACAATGACGTCGCCAAGAACATCTTCTACTGGAAGGACCGCGACGTCATGGCGGCGACCGCCGGCCTGCCCGCCGGCTTCGTGCTGGTGCCGTTCTTCATCGATGCCGACAAGACGCCGAATCCTGGCGGCCTGCCGGTCGGAGGCGTCACCATCATCGACCTGCCGAACAACCACCTGCAATATGCGGTCACCTGGTATGGCTTGGCCGCCGCCCTTGCGGCGGTGCTGATCCTCAGGCTTCGCCGCCCAGCGAATGAAGCGTGAAGCCTCCTGCTCTTGACAGGGCAGGGGTGTGCACCTCATTTCGCCTTGAGCAATTCCAGGAAAGGTGTGAGCGGCTTTCCGTCCGGAATTGCGTCAAAACAAAGAGATCGATTCCGACCAACCGGCCCGTTTTAATGACTGAGAAAAAGCCACCGCTGACGATCAGGCTCTGCCAGCCACGCGGCTTTTGCGCCGGCGTCGACCGTGCCATCCAGATCGTCGTGCTGGCGCTGAAGAAATACGGCGCGCCGGTCTATGTCCGCCACGAGATCGTGCACAATCGTTACGTCGTCGAAGGGCTGCAGAGCCTGGGCGCGGTCTTCATCGAGGAACTGTCCGAGATTCCGCCGGAGCATCGCCAGTCGCCGGTGGTCTTTTCCGCGCATGGCGTGCCGAAGTCGGTGCCGGCGGATGCCGAGGCGCGCAACCTTTTCTACCTCGATGCCACGTGCCCGCTCGTCTCCAAGGTGCACAAGCAGGCGATGCGCCACCAGCGGCTCGGTCGCCATGTGCTTTTGATCGGCCACGCCGGGCACCCCGAAGTGATCGGCACGATGGGCCAGTTGCCGCAAGGCGCCGTGACGCTGATCGAGACCGAGGCCGATGCGGCGCGCTTCGTGCCGGTCGACGCTTCGGCCCTTGGCTTCGTCACCCAGACAACCTTGTCGGTCGAGGACACCGCCGGCATCATCCGGGCGCTCCAGGAGCGGTTTCCCGAATTGCACGCGGCCGCGGCCGAATCGATCTGCTACGCCACCACCAACCGCCAGGAAGCGGTGAAGGAGACGGCGGCCGGCGCCGATCTTTTCCTTATCGTCGGTGCTCCCAATTCGTCCAACTCGCGTCGCCTTGTCGAAGTGGCGGAGCGCGCGGGTGCCACGATGTCGCTTCTCGTGCAGCGCGCCGCTGAAATTCCGTGGGATGAGATCGCGGGGATCGGGACGCTCGGCCTGTCGGCCGGCGCATCGGCGCCGGAGATCATCGTCGATGAGATCATCGACGCGTTCCGCCAGCGTTTCGACGTCACCATCGATCTGGCCATCACGGCCACGGAAACGGAGGATTTTCCGGTGATGCGGGTTTTGCGCGATGTCGAACTGACGGCGGCCGACATGGCCTTCGTCAATGGAGCGGCGTGAAACCGGATGGCCGTCTACACCGACGTCAACGAGAACGAACTCAGCGCGTTCCTCAAAGCCTATCCGGTGGGCGAATTGCTCTCCTACAAGGGCATCGCCGAAGGCACCGAGAATTCCAATTTCCTGGTTCACGCCTCGACCGGCTCCTACATCCTGACGCTCTACGAGAAGCGCGTCGACAAGGCCGACCTGCCGTTCTTTCTCGGCCTGATGGGCCATCTCGCTAGGAAGGGCATTTCCTGCCCGCTGCCGGTCACCGCCGATGACGGCACCGTGATCGGCACGCTCGCCGGCCGGCCCGCCGTCATCATCACCTTCCTCGAAGGCCTGTCGTTGCGGCGGCCGACGGCCGCGCATTGCGCGGAAGTCGGCAAGGCGCTCGCCAGCCTCCATCTTGCCGGCCAGGATTTTCAGATGAGACGGCCGAACGCGCTGGCGATCGACGGCTGGCGCAAGCTCTGGACGGCCTCGCGCGACTGCGCCGACGAGGTCGAGCCGGGCCTGGCGGCCGAGGTCGATGCCGACTTTGGCGATTTCGAGCGCAACTGGCCGACCGGCCTGCCGCGGGGCATCATCCACGCCGATCTGTTCCCGGACAATGTCTTCTTTCTCGGCGAGAAGCTGTCCGGGCTGATCGACTTCTATTTCGCCTGCGACGACCTCTACGCCTATGATGTCGCCACCTGCCTCAACGCCTGGTGCTTCGAGAAGGATTTTTCCTTCAACCTGACCAAGGGGACGGCGCTGCTGGCCGGCTACCAGTCGGTGCGGCCGCTTCAGGGTGACGAGCAGGCGGCGCTGCCGATGCTGGCGCGCGGCTCGGCGCTGCGCTTCATGCTGACCCGCCTCTATGACTGGCTGACCATTCCGGATGGCGGGCTGGTGATGAAGCGCGATCCGACCGAATATATCCGCCGCATGCGCTTTCACCGCGCGATCCGATCTCCTTCCGAATACGGGCTGACATGAGCAAGCACGTTGAAATCTTCACCGACGGTGCCTGCTCCGGCAACCCGGGGCCGGGCGGCTGGGGCGCGATCCTGCGCTTCAATGGCGTTACCAGGGAATTGTCGGGCGGCGAAGCCGAGACCACCAACAACCGCATGGAGCTGCTTGCCGCCATCACCGCGCTCGATGCGCTGAAGGAGCCTTGCACAGTCGATCTCTACACCGACAGCAAATACGTCATGGACGGTATTTCCAAATGGATCCATGGCTGGAAGAAAAACGGCTGGAGGACCGCCGACAAGAAGCCGGTGAAGAACGGCGAACTATGGCAAGCGCTCGACGCAGCCAACCGCCGCCACAAGGTGACCTGGAACTGGGTCAGGGGCCATGCCGGCCATTCCGAAAACGAACGCGCCGACGAACTCGCGCGCGAAGGCATGGCGCCGTTCAAGAAGGGCTCGTCAGTGTCTGCAACGCCGAAGCCGGCAGCGGCGCCGAAACCGGCCACACCGGCAAGGCAGCCGGCAACCCCAAGGGCACGTCGTTCCACACAGAGCTATTGATTTCGGCGGGCTGGCTTGCACTCTGACCGGAGAAGCATGTCGTGCCGATAGCCTATTACATCACACACCCGCAGGTGCGCATCGACGCCGACGTTCCGGTGCCTGGATGGAGATTGTCCGACGTCGGCCGGGCGAGGGCGGTCGCCATGCTCGACCAGCCCTGGGTTGGCTCGATCGGCCGCATCGTGTCGTCCGCCGAACGCAAGGCGATCGAAACCGCGGAAATCCTGGCGGGACGTCTTCATCTTGCGGTCGAGGTGCGCGAGCGGACGCACGAGAACGACCGGTCGGCAACCGGCTTCCTGCCGCCGCCGGAATTCGAAGCGGTCGCCGATCAGTTCTTCGCCAGGCCGCACGAGAGCATCCGAGGCTGGGAACGGGCTATCGATGCGCAGGGCCGGATCGTCAGCGAGGTCGAAGCGGCGCTTACGACCGGTGAAGCCGACATCGCCTTCGTCGGCCATGGCGGCGTCGGAACGCTGTTGCTCCTCCATCTCAGTGGACGGGAAATCAGCCGCGAGGCGGATCAGCCGGCAGGCGGCGGCAATTACTTCGCCTGGGATATCGGCTCACGCCGCTTGATCCATGGTTGGCTGCCGATCGACTGGCCAGCAGCGCGGCGCCTCTGATTGTCGGCTGAACTCAGAGAAGCAGCAGCACCATTGATTGCATCTCCGAAAAGGGAGTATTATTTACTACCATAGAGCAAGGATAGCACCCCATGCCAAACGTGGAAAAGTTAAGCGTAGCCGTCACGACGCAACAGGCGGCCGTCATGCGCGAAGCTGTGGAAGCTGGCGAATACGCGACAGCCAGCGAAATCGTACGCGAAGCGATGCGGGACTGGTTGGCCAAGCGCGAACTTCGGAAAGAGGATGTGCGGCGGCTTCAGCGCTTGTGGGACGAAGGGAAGGCAAGCGGAAAACCGGAGACTTTGGACTTCGATACCTTGCGAAGGGAAGCGCGGCAGAAGCTGAAGGACGCTTCACCAAATGGTCGTTAGGATAGTCTGGTCGCCAACGGCAAAAGCCGACCTGATCGATATCTATACCACTATAGGCGCCGAGAACTTAAAGGCAGCGGACCACTACTACGAATGGATCGAGGATCGAGTTGCACAACTCGTGGATCAGCCACGCATGGGCGTCAGACGCCCCGATATTCGCCCTTCGGCGCGAATGCTTGTCGCGGCTCCGTTTTTGCTCCTTTACGAAACGGTCCCAGATACGGACAGCGGTCCGGTCGATTTGGTGGAGATCGTACGCGTTGTCGACGGTCGCAGGGATTTGAACCGTCTCTTCTGACCAATCACCTTATCAGCAGCGCCGTCGAGAACATGCCGAGCGCGAACACCGTGTGCGCCACGAGGTTGAGCGCGCGCACCTTCGTCGGATTGGGGAGCTTGGATGCCGCCCAGCCGGCGCCCATGCCGGGCGCCAGCAGGAACCAGCCGGCCCCGACGGTGACGATGCCGAGGATGAAGGCCGGCAGGAAGGTCGGCACCGCCAGCCAGCTTGCGCCGGCAAGCATCACAAGGATTACGCCGTAAAGGATGCCGACCAGGTAGTGAAAAACCCAACCCAGCGCCTTTTCATGCGCATAGGGCGCGGCCTTGCCGATATCGTCATGGAAGACCTTTTCGGGCAGATGCCGAACCCAGCGCCCGACCATGCCCCAATTGGGCAAAGGCTGGCCGATCGCCTTGTTGAGGACGATCGCCCAGATATCCATGAACACGGTGGCGCCGATGCCGATCGCCACAGCGCGCCAGATTGTGTCGAGCATCAGAGCATGATCCCGAACCGGAGGTCAGCGCACGCAAAAAGTGGGAACCGGTTTTCGGACAAGATCATGCTCCAACAAAGAGTGAGATCAGGATGGCGAGTCAACGAAACGTCATCCTGATCTAGAGCTGCTCGAGGATTTTTGCCGCGCCGCTCTCGTCGACGCCCGGCTTGGTTTCGACGTTGATCGCGACGACCTTGCCGTCGTCGACGATCATCGAAAAGCGCTTCGAGCGCAGACCCATGCCGGCTGCGGAAAGGTCGTTGTCGAGCCCTACCGACTTGGCGAAATCGCCGCTGCCGTCGGCGAGGTAGAGGATCTTGCCTTCGCCGCCGGAGAAGCGCGCCCAGGCGCCCATGACATGCACGTCGTTGACCGAGACGACGGCGATCGTGTCGACGCCGCGCGCAAGAATGGCGTCATGGTTTTCCAGATAGCCCGGCAAATGGTTGTTGCTGCAGGTCGGCGTGAAGGCGCCCGGGACGCCGAACAGCACGACCTTCTTGCCAGCGAAGATCTCCTTGCCCTTTATATCCTTCGCGCCATCAGCGGTCATCATCTTGAAGGTCACGTCGGGCAGTTTTTCGCCAACCGAAATGGTCATGGGGAGAGCCTCGCTTGGGGGAGATGGGAAAGGACTGACGCCTTCGATATCGGACTGCGCGGCGGCCAGCAACCTCTCACAGCAAGTCCAGGAAAAGTGTCTAGCGGTTTTCCGTCCGGAATTGCGGCTCAAAGAGCAATTCCAGGAAAAGTGTGTAGCGGTTTTCCGTCCGGAGTTGCTGCTTAAAGAGGCGCTGGATCAAGGGAAAGGCAGCAGCCCGTCCACCGAACCCTCGGCGCTGGTCAGCGTGTAATAGAGCCCGCCATCGGTCGGCGTCGCCGACGGCCGGTCGAGGATCGGCACGGTGAAGACGAGCTTGCCGTCCTTCTCGCTGCGCACCGGCGCGCCGAACATGTAGTCCCGCTCGCCGGCGATGAAGAAGTCGACGGATTCCGGATTGCCTGGCGACTGCGCCTGGACGACAAGGGTTTCGTGGTCGCCGGGCAGCACGCTGACGCCGAAATCGGACCGGGCCGGAGAAGGCAGCGTCGCGAGCGCGGTTTTCACCAATGCGGCGTCGGTGGCGTTGTCGGGATCGGCCCCAGGATCGACGCTGAGCCGGGTCTGCACCGGAATGCAGATCGTCTCGCAGATGCCCAGGAAGACATGGGCGTCGATGGTCGCCGGCTGGTCGGGCGAAGACAGCGTGAAGGTCACCGGCAGCGACACCGGACGGTCGTACCCGGCCCATTTGCCGTAGCCGTCGTCATGCCGCTGCGGCGGCGGGAACGACAATTGGGCGTCTGAGATGTTGGTGCTGCCGGATATGTCGAGCTGCGGCGGCACGCCGGCGTCGCCCGGATCGCGCCAATAAGTCTTCCAGCCGGGCTTCAGCGCGATGTCGAGCACCCCGTGGATCTTGCCGGCCTCGTCGGGCTTGCCGGTGGTCACCAGCCGAACCTTGCCGCCTTCACTGTTGTACCAGATTGAGGAGGAGGCCTCTGCCGGGAGGCTTGCAGCCCACCCGAAAACGACGCCGAGAACCAGTATTTTCATGTATCGCATGGCGGTGATTTGACCGTCCGTTCTTGGCCGCGCAATGACTTCATCGCTCTCCCGGTATCATATTTGCGTTACATCGGGGACTGGCACCATCTTTTCGGCGCAGCCGAAACGCGTTACGCTCAAGCCATGGACTTGCTGCGCCACAAGAAGTCGACCGCCGGACGCGGTTTTCTCGACGACCAGTTCCTGATTGCCATGCCTGGCATGAAGGACGACCGTTTCGCGCGCTCCGTCATCTACATCTGCGCCCACAGCGACGAGGGCGCGATGGGCCTGATCATCAACCAGACGCAGCAGATGCTGTTTCCGGACCTGCTTGTGCAGCTCGGCATCATGAACGAGCAGGAAGCGATCCGCCTGCCGGCGCATACGCGCGATTTCGTCGTGCGCAACGGCGGACCCGTCGATCGCAGCCGCGGCTTCGTGCTGCATTCGGGCGACTATCGCGTGGAATCCTCGCTCAACGTCTCCGACGACGTCTGCCTGACGGCAACCGTCGACATCCTGCGCGCCATCTCGACCGGCCGTGGCCCGCGCCATGCGCTGATGGCGCTCGGCTATTCCGGCTGGGGCGCCGGCCAGCTCGAAACGGAGATCGCCGAGAACGGCTGGCTCACCTGTCCGGCGACGCCCGAGCTTCTCTTCGACACCGACATCGAGCGCAAATACGGCCGTATCCTTGCCTCGATCGGTATCGACCTTGCCCATCTCAGCGCCGCCGCGGGACACGCCTGAAGCCCAACGCTCGCGGTTGGCAGGAACGCTCGCGACTTCGTCATCCTCGGTCAAGCCCGAGGATGACGAGCGATGGGCCTCTAATGCATGTCGCGTAAAAGTGTGTAGCGGTTTTGCGATAACGACATGCATGAAAACAAAGGGCTTAAAGCGCGTCGCCTGAATCCGCTTCAGCGCGACGCGCTTTAAGCCTGCGTCAGCGGATACTGCTCCTTCAGCGTCTTCAGCACCTGGTCGCCGGGCATCGGCGCGCCGAACATGAAGCTCTGGACATATTCGCAGCCCATCTGGCGCAGCTCCAGCGCGTCGCTTTCGTCCGAAATGCCTTCCGCCACGACCGAAAGCCCAAGCTCATGCGCCATGTTGACCATGGATTTGAGCAGCACCGCGCGCTTCGGCGTGGCGTCGTCGACGAAGCTCTTGTCGATCTTGATCGTGTCGAAGGGGAAGCGCGTCAGATAGGAAAGCGAGGAATAGCCGGTGCCGAAATCGTCGAGCGACAGCCCGATGCCGAGCTGCTTCAGCTTGCTCAGCACATGCGCAGTCTGCTCGGGATTGTCCATCACCAGCGATTCGGTGAGTTCCAGCCGGAAGCAGCGCGGCTTCAGATTGGCACGCGCGATGACGGAGCGGACGTCGCTGACGAGGTCGCGGCGGATGAGCTGGCGGCTCGACAAATTGACCGAGACCGAGAGCGGCGCGTCGCCGATCTGCTTCTGCCAGGAGGCCAGGTCTTCGGCCGCCTGCTGCATGGCGAACAGGCCAAGCTGCACGATCAGTCCGCAATTCTCGGCCACTGGGATGAAGTCCCCCGGCGGGATCATGCCGCGGCGCGGGTGGTCCCACCGAAGCAGCGCCTCGAAGCCGGCGACGCTGCCGTCCTCCAGCCGCACGATCGGCTGGTAGGCAAGCGTGAACTCGCGCCGCTCGATGGCGCGGCGAAGATCGGATTCGAATTGCAGCCGGTCGGTGCCGACGGTGCGGAAGGCGGGCCGGAACGGTTCGATCCTGTCGCCGCCGAAGCGCTTGGCCTGGTGCATTGCAAGCTCGGCGTCCTTGACCATGTCCTCGGCCGAGGTCTGCGCCGTCGTCCAGGTGATCAGGCCGATCGAGGCGGTCAGCACGATCTCGCGCTTGGCGAAGGTGATCGGGTTGTTGATTGCGTGCTTGATGGCGTCGGCGATCGCCGCGATGCGGGCAGGGTCCTGCTCCGAAAGCAGCATCAGCGCGAACTGGTCGCCGGCAAAGCGCGACAGCGAATCCTTCGGCTTCAAGAGCCGGTGCAGCCGGCGCGCGACGGTGAGCAGAATGGTGTCGCCGGCCGAAATTCCGAGACCGTCATTGACCTGCTTGAAGCGGTCGATGTCGATGATGAAGACCGTGGGGCGCACCTTCTCCTCGGTGCGGGCGATCGAGATGATCGCCTCCAGCCGGTTCATGAACAGTTCGCGGTTCGGCAGGCCGGTCAGGTTGTCGTGCACGGCATCGTGCAGCAGCCTTTCCTCGGATTTCTTCTGTTCGGTGACGTCGACCATGGTGCCGACGCAGCGGATCACCTCGCCGTCGGAGCCGATAACCGGCCGGGCGCGCAGCGAGAACCAGTGGTAGTGGCCGTCGGCGCCGCGCAGGCGGAAGTTCTGCGCCACCTTGCCGCGGCGATGCTCCAGCACCACGTCGAGCGTGGTGCGGAACGTGTCGCGGTCGTCGGCATGCAGCACCGGCAGCCAGTTGCGCGCCGCACCCCCAAGGCTGTTGGGCGCAAGGCCGAGTTGCAGGCTGATGTCCGGCTTGGTCACCACCCGGTCGCGCAGCACATCCCAGTCCCAGACGATGTCGCCCGAGCCGGCGACGGCGAGCGCCTGCCGCTCGAGGTCGGAGAACAGGCCCTGGTGCAGCGCGCCGCCGGCAAAGGCGTGCTGCATGACGGTGAAGCCGATCAAGAGGATGATCAGGATCAGCCCGCCGCCCAGCGCCGGCTGGGCGATGTCGTTGTCCAGCATGCCGGTGATCGCCATCCACGACCCGCATAGCCATAGCAGCACCATCACCCAGCTCGGCACCAGCATGATCGCGCGGTCATAGCCGCGAATGCCGAGGAAGATGATGAGGCCGAGACCCGTGAGCGCGGTGGCGGCGAACGAGATGCGGGCAATGCCGGCGGCGACCGCCGGATCGACGATGGCCACGCCCGCGATCAGCAGCAGTCCGAAGATCCAGACCAGCGCGCCATAGCTGAAATGGCCGTGCCAGCGGTTGAGGTTGAGATAGGCGAACAGGAACACCACGAAGGTTGCGGCCAGCGCCACCTCAGTGCCGGCCCGCCATATCTGCTCGTTGCCGGGCGATATCTCGATGATCTTGTTGAGGAAGCCGAAGTCGACGCAGATATAGGCCAGCACCGCCCAGGCGAGCGCCGCGGTCGCCGGGAACATCGAGGTTCCCTTGACCACGAACAGGATCGTCAGGAACAGCGCAAGAAGCCCCGAAATGCCGATGACGATGCCGCGGAACAGCGTGTAGGAATTGACCGAGTCCTTGTAGGAGTCCGGCTCCCAGAGATAGACCTGCGGCAGTTTCGGCGAGGCGAGCTCGGCGATGAAGGTCACCACCGTTCCGGGGTTCAGCGTCACCCGGAACACGTCGGCGTCCGGGCTTGTCTGGCGGTCGAGCGCGAAACCCTCGCTGGGCGTGATCGCGGCGATGCGCGTCGAGCCGAGGTCGGGCCAGAAGATGCCGGAATTCACCAGGCGGAAATGCGGCGCGACGATCAGCCGGTCGAGCTGCTGGTCGGTGGTGTTGGCGAGCGCGAACACGGCCCAGTCGCCGCTCGATCGCGCGTCATTGGCCTCCACCTCGATGCGCCGCACGATGCCGTCGGGGCCGGGCGCGGTCGAGACCTGGAAATTCTCACCCTGGTTCCGGTAGATCTCGACGGCGCCGGACAGGTCCAGCGCCTTGTCGTCGCGCGCGATCTTGATCGGTTCGACGGCGAAAGCCGGCATGGCCGAAAAAAGCGTGACGACGACCGTCATGATGAGGGCGAACAGCGACGCTAATCGCGGAAAATTCGTCACAGTCAGCCCTTCGTTCCATCGCCCGGCGGATCGTCCGCGATCCGGGCGTAGAGGTAGTGATCCTGCCAGATGCCGTTGATCCTGAGATAGGATCGCAGAAGTCCTTCGCGCCGGAATCCGGCTTTTTCAAGCACACGGATCGACCGGGCGTTTTCGGGAATACAGGCAGCTTCGATCCGGTGCAACCGCAGCGTATCGAAGGCGAAGCGCGAGACGAGCTTGACCGCATCGGTCATCAGGCCGCGGCCGCCGAATCGTTCGCCGATCCAGTAGCCGATATGGCCGCTCTGGGCGACGCCATGGCGGATGTTGCCGAGCGTGATGCCGCCGGCAAGCTTGCCGCTCGATTTCTCGAAGATGAAGAAGGCGATCGCCGTGCCTTGCGCGTAATCCTCGCGGTAGCGGCTGATGCGCAGGCGCCACGCGGTGCGGTCGAGCTCGTCCGGCTGCCAGCGCGGCTCCCAAGGTTCGAGGAAAGCGCGGCTTTCGCCGCGCACCGCCGCCCATTCGCGGTAGTCGTTGGTCAAGGGCACGCGCAGCGTGACCTTGTCGCCCTTCAGTGCCGGCAGGTCACGGCGAAAGAAAGGGAGCGCGAACACGGCGCTTGTTCTAAGCGGATATTCGTGGGATGCCCCACGAATATCCGATTAGATTCCCTGGTTTTTCGCAGGCTCTGATCGCAAAATGGGACACTTTTGCGGAACCTGCTTAGGGGTCAGACGGCGAGCCGGCGGGCCGTCGTCTGCGGGCCCGCAAGCGATTCGAGGATCGCCTCGTAGGGCGCAAGCGTGCCCACGGGGCCGACCGCGGTAAGCGTCGGCTTGGTCGAGAACAGCCGCGAGGAGAGGTCGGTCAGCCGCTCGACGGTCAGCGCCGAAAGCCGCTCCATCAATTCCTCCTTGGCGATCGGCCGTCCGAACAACAGCAATTGCCTTGCGATCTGCGAGGCCCGGCTGGCCGGGCTTTCGGCCGACATGATGAGCCCGGCGCGATATTGCGCCCGGGCCCGGTCGAGTTCTTCCTGCAGGATGCTTTCGCCGGCCTTCTGCAACTCGCCGATGATCACCGGCACCAGCTTGGCGATGTCGCTCTGGCCGGTCGCGGCATGCACGCCGAAGATGCCGGTGTCGGAAAAACCCCAGTGGAAGGCATAGACCGAGTAGCAGAGGCCGCGCTTTTCGCGCACCTCCTGGAACAGCCTCGACGACATGCCGCCGCCCAGGATCATCGACAGCACCTGCGAGGCGTAGAAATCGCGTACATGATAGGCGCGGCCCTCGAAGCCGAGCACGATCTGCGCATCCATCAGGTCGCGGTCCTCGCGGAAGTCGCCGCCGACATATTGCGCGTATTGCGGGATGTTGCCGGCTGCCTTGGCGCGGAAGCCGCCGAGCCGCTTCTCGACCTCGCGCACGAAATTGTCGTGCTTGACGTCGCCGGCGGCCACGATGACCATCCGCTCGGCGTCATATTGCCGCTCGATGAAGTCGTGCAGTTGCTTGGAAGTGAAGGATTTGACCGTCTCCGGCGTGCCCAGGATCGAGCGGCCGATGGTTTGGTGGCGGAAGGCCGTTTCGGTGAAGCGGTCGAAGACGATGTCGTCGGGCGTGTCGTGCGCGGCGCCGATCTCCTGCAGGATCACATGCTGCTCGCGCTCCAGCTCTTCCGGATCGAATTCGGACTCCTGCAGGATGTCGGCCAGGATATCGACCGCCAGCGGCACGTCGCCGGACAACACTCTTGCATAATAGGACGTCGTCTCGACGCTGGTAGCGGCGTTGATCTCGCCGCCGACATTCTCGATTTCCGAGGCGATCTCGAAGGCGCTGCGGCGCTTTGTGCCCTTGAACGCCATGTGCTCGAGCAGATGGGCCATGCCATGCTCTTCGTCGCGCTCGTTGCGGGCGCCTGACTTGACCCAGGCTCCGAGGGCAACCGATTCGATGCTTGGAAGGGTTTCGGTGGCGACTGTCAGGCCGTTCGACAGACGGCTTACCTCAACACCCATATGGCAAGTACTCCCTAACGCGCCGCCCGCGAGTGGCGGTTCACATAATCTTCCACCATTTTCAAGTCGGATGGAAGTATCGTGTATTTTTCGTCGGCTGTCATCAAGCCGCCTAGCCATGCGGGTAGGGCAGGGGTGACGCCGCTCGCTGCCTCGACCGCTGCCGGGAATTTCGCCGGATGCGCGGTGCCGAGCACCACCATGGGCACCGGACCGGAGGCGTGGGCGGCCGCGACATGAACGGCGGCGGCCGTGTGCGGATCGAGCAGGTAGTTGCTCGCCTCCAGCGTCGCGCGGATGGTGGCGGCGACCTCGTCGACGCTGGCGCGGCCGGCGTCGAATTCGGCGCGGATGCGCTTGAGTTGGCCTTCCTCGATGGTGAAGGCGCCCGACTGCTTCAGGCCGTTCATATAGCGCCTGACCGTCTCGGCGTCGCGACCGGCCGCCTCGAACAGCAGCCGCTCGAAATTCGAAGACACCTGGATGTCCATCGACGGCGAGGTCGTGGCGAACACGCCCTTGGTGCGGTATTCGCCGCTCGCCAATGCGCGCGCCAGGATGTCGTTGTCGTTGGTGGCGATGATCAGCCGCTCGATCGGCAAGCCCATGCGCTTGGCGGCGTAACCGGCGAAAATATCGCCGAAATTGCCGGTCGGCACGGTGAAGGAAACCGGCCGATCCGGCGCGCCAAGCGAGAGGGCCGACGAGAAATAATAGACGATCTGGGCCATGATGCGGGCCCAGTTGATCGAATTGACGCCCGACAGCGACACCCGGTCGCGAAAGGCGTGGTCGTTGAACATGTCCTTCACCAGGCCCTGGCAATCGTCGAAATTGCCTTCGACCGACAGCGCGTGGACGTTTGCCGCGCTCGACGTCGTCATCTGCCGCTGCTGCACCGGCGAGACCTTGCCGTGCGGGAAAAGGATGAAGATGTCGGTGCGGTCGCGGCCGGCGAAGGCGTCGATCGCGGCGCCACCGGTGTCGCCAGAGGTCGCGCCGACGATGGTGGCGCGCTGGCCGCGTTCGGCAAGCGCATGGTCCATCAGTCGCGCCAGCAACTGCATCGCCACGTCCTTGAAGGCCAGCGTCGGGCCGTGGAACAGCTCGAGGATGAAGGTGTTTTTCCCGGTCTGCACCAGCGGGCAGACGGCCTCATGCCGGAAGGTCGCATAAGCCTCCCGCACCAGCCGCTCGAAGACGGGCGTCGCGATCTCGCCGCCGAGGAACGGCGTCAGCACGCGAATGGCAAGGTCGGGATAGGCAAGCCCGCGCATGGCGCGGATGTCGGCGACCGAAAATTGCGGCCACTCGCGCGGCACGTAAAGCCCGCCGTCGCGCGCCAGGCCGGCCAGCACCGCGTCGGAAAATCCAAGCGCGGGCGCATCCCCGCGGGTACTCACATATTGCATCTTCAAAGGCCCATTGTTGCCGGTCGCGTCATCCACGGCAATTGGTTAATTTTCCGAGCCGGCTCAGTCGCATTTTTGCCGCGCGGTTGCTATACGTCACCGGCTTTGTGAGAGGGAAGTGCAGTTTCATGGCGTTTTATTCGGTCAACCGTCGTTTTGTCGCGGGTCTGGCGCTCACCGGCTTTATGCTTGCCGCCGCCGGCTGCCAATCGAGCGACAATGGCATCCTGGACCTCGGTTTCGGCAAGAAAACGGATCCGACCGCGCCGCCACCGCCGCCGGATCCCAAGATCCTCGCCAGCCAGCTGCGCGCCTATTGCCCGAAAGTGACGCTGCGCGACGGCACCGCCTATTTCAACACCTACGCCAAGGGCACCGCGGCGAAGCCGAAGAAAAAGAAGCTTGATCCCGCGGCGCAAGCCGAGGCCGAGGCAGCCGCCACGGCCGCCCAGACCGGACCAAACGGCCAGCCGATCGACCCCGATCACGATCCGTCGAAGGTCATCTACCAGGCCTCGATCACCGACGTGACACGCGATTGCACCCATGCCAACGGCCAGATGTCGATGAAGATCGCCGTCGCCGGCAAGGTCGTGCCAGGGCCAGTCTTCGCGCCCGGCACCGTCACCATGCCGATCCGCATCGCGGTTCAGCGGGGCGACGAGGTGCTTTATTCCCAGCTGCATCAGTACCAGGTGCAGGTCACCGACCCTTCGGCTGCTACCCAGTTCGTCTTCGTCGACAGCAATGTCGTGGTGCCGGAGCCTTCCGCGCGCGACTATCAGGCCTATGCCGGCTATGACGAGAACACGCCGGCTACGGCCGCCGAAAGGTCCAAGGGCAAGAGGAAGAAGCGCGCTCCGGCCACGAACTAGCCTAGGCGTCCTCGGACCACTCCGACAGCGCGGCGATGGTGCCGTTCAGTTCCGCCCAGCGCCGGATGACCGTCTCGGCGCCGGCCTCGGTCAGCGCGTCGGCATGGCCCGGATAGCTGTGTCCCGCGCCGGTGAAGCCGATGACGCGCATGCCGGCCGCCCTGGCGCCGGCGATGCCATGCACGGAATCCTCGATGACGAAAGTGTTCTTCGGGTTGGCGCCGAGTTGCTCGGCGGCGTAGAGGAATACGTCAGGCGCCGGCTTGGTCTTCTTGCTGGGAATGTCCAGCCCCGAAAAGATGCGGCCGGCGAAGAACGGCAGCAGCCGCACCTTCTCCAGCATGAATTCGACCCGTTCGGTGCGCGAATTGGAGCAGACGGCGCGCGGCGCGGTGACTGCGGCTACCGCCTCGCGGGCACCCTCGATGATGCGCACGTCTGCGCGCAGCTTGCGGTCGACCAGTTCCTCGGCGCGGTCGATCAGCGAGGCCTGGAACGGAATCTGCGACTTCTCCTCGACCCGCAGCATGATGTCCTTGAAGGTGAGACCGGCATAGGTCTCGGCAAGCTCCTCGGCCGAAATCTCGAATCCGGCCGACGTCAGAAGCTCGGCCTCGACCCGCGCGGCGATGATTTCGGAATCGACGAGCACCCCGTCGCAATCGAAAATGACAAGATCTGGCTGGGGCATGGCAATCCGGGAAACGTTGGGGAAAAAGCCTATTGGCTTAAGGTTTGTTGATATTCAGGATTCCCATCTTGGCTTGGTCGTGATTCAAGCTTTTGATGGAACGATTCGTGCTGA